>JBKDZR010000001.1:0-9929 GCA_047971485.1 Qingshengfaniella sp.
GGAATGTCAATGCCCCGCGCGGCAACATCGGTGGCCACCAGAACCGTCACCTCGCCCGCACGGAAGGCCTTGATCGCCCGGTCCCGCTGGCCCTGGCTTTTGTTGCCGTGGATCGAGGCCGGCACAAAGCGCACCCGATCCACCCCCACGACCTACGGCGTTGCGGATCCATCGGCCAACAGGCGTTGGCGGATAAATTCCAACAGAGGATCATTGCCCGTCAAACCATGCCATTGCAGCGCAATCCGCAGCGGCGGCAGATTCAGCGGCGCAGGAAACCGACGCAGCGGCATCGTGGAGGAAAAGATCCGAGCCAGCTTGTCATGCACAATCGCCACCCGGTTGGTCCCGGTCAACATGAACGGCACGGTAGTGAAACTGCCGACGATCAGATCCGTCTTGCGTCGCGGACCCAGCAGATCCGTCAGGGCCTGTTCGTAATTCGGCGGACCGTCGGGAAGACGCACCGTCACCTGACGGAGGGAGAGAAAGGTGTCCAGATCCAGCTCCTCGCCCACCCGCGTGTTCCCGGCGCAGACCACGGCCGCATGGCCATCGACAAACAGCGTCTGCGAGGGATGCTCGGCCGACAGAAAGCGTTCCGGCATGACCGCAAAATCAGCAGCACCCCGGGACAAATACGGGGTGGGATCGTTTTTTGGCTGGATCAGCAGAAAACGCAGGCCCGGGGCTTGCTGCTGAAGGACCCGGATGGCCGACGACAGATACGAAACGGCTATGTAATCCGAGGTGATGATGCGAATTTCGCGCTGCACCTTGTCCAGCGGCAGGTGCGGGCGTTTGATCACAGTGGCATCGACCTGCAACAAGACATCGCGCACGGCCACCGACAGTTCCTGGGCACGATGGGTCAAGATCATCGTCCGACCGACCTGAACCAGCAGGTCATCCTCGAAATAATCGCGCAGACGGGCCAGGGCGCCGCTGGTGGCCGATTGGCTAAGGCACAGCTTGTCCGCCGCACGCGAGACATTCCTTTCGGTCAGCAGGTGGTTCAGCGCGACCAGCAGATTAAGATCCAGTCTCTTGAAACGCATCGGCAAGTACCCCGGCTATCGGTATGACGGGGGCAACTTAGTCTATCTATCGGTCCCATGGATAGCTGCTTTCGGAAAACAGGCGACACGAAGATGACGGTTTCGGGCTAGATCGGGGGCGGGCCACCGGATCACGGCCCGCCACAGGGAGGAAACGATGGACCACAAGCTGATCATCACCGTCGCACCAACGGGCGGGATGGCCCCAAAAGAGGCCTCACCCCATTTGCCGACACAACCCGATGAGATCGCCGCATCAGTCACCAAATCGGCCAAGGCCGGCGCGGCCATGGCCGCCCTTCATGCCCGCCGCCCGGATCACCAGGCCACCTGCAACCCCGATATCTACCGGGCAATCAACGAAAAGGTCCGCGCCGGATCCGACATCATCATCAACAACTCAACCGGGGGCGGATCCACCGGCGACATGGTGATCGAGCGCCCCGACGGGATCTGCGAGAACAATTTCGAAGAACGCCTGAAGGGCACCGAGGCCGGCGCGGAAATGTGCACCATGGATGCCTTCACCGCCGTGGATACTGTGGTCAAGGGTAAGGAACTGGTGGTTCTGACCACGCCCGCACGCTGCGAAACCCTGGCCAGGGCAATGCAGGATAAGGGGATCAAACCGGAATGGGAGGTTTTCAGCCCCGCCCATATCATCAACGATGCCATGCGCCTGATCGAGAAGGGCTATGACAAGCCGCCCTACTTCTTCAACTTTGTCCTGGGCGCCAATCGCAATTTCCAGGGCGCCATGCCCTATACCCATGATACGCTGGACAGCATGATCCGGCTGTTGCCACCCGGCTCGGTCTGGAATCTGTCGGCGATCGGGCCAGCACAACTGCCGGGGATGACCCAGGCAATGCTGTGGGGCGGGCATGTGCGGGTGGGGTTGGAGGACAACCTCTATTATGCCAAGGGAGAAAAGGCGACCAATGAACAGCTTGTAGCCCGCGCAGTGCGCATCGCCACCGAGTTGCAGATCGAGATCGCCACACCGTCGCAGGCCCGCGGGATGCTGGGCCTCAAGCCACTATGACCCGGCTCCAGTCACAGGGTGAACCAGTGGCGTTCACCCGCACCCGCCAGATCGAATGGAGCGAATGCGACCCTGCCGGGATCGTCTATTATCCGCGCTATTCCGAGATGTTCGATGCCAACACCAACGCGCTGTTCAGGCACGCCACCGGCCTGTCCAAGCACGAAACCCAGGCGCGCTATGACGTGGTCGGCTGGCCGATGGTCGAAAGCACGGCCCGGTTCAGGTGCCCGGCAACCTATGGCGATGAGGTGCAGGTCACCTCTTACATCGAAAGTTTCGGGGGCTCGTCGATGGTGATCGTTCACCGCATCGCCCATGTCGATGGCCGCCCGATCTGCGAAGGCCGTGACACCCGCGTCTGGGTGGGCCGGCATCCGGACCGCCCCGGGGGGATCAAAGCCATGCCCCTACCGGACAGCTTTACATCCGCATTCTTCGCATAGGAGGGGAAGATGACGAAACTGATTGACCTATCCGTTGCGCTGAAGGCGGGCATTGCCTCGGATCCGCCGCATATGCTGCCCCGGATCCGTTATGATGGCCATGAAAAGGGCGCCGAGGAGTTCATGATGATGTTCCCGGGGCTCAAGGCCTCGGACCTGGCGGAGGGGGCCGGCGCAGCGATCGAGCATGTCGAGATCACCACCCATAACGGTACCCATCTGGACGCACCTTGGCATTTCCATCCCACCATGGATGGCGGCAAGCGGGCGATTACTGTCGATGAGATCCCTCTTGAGTGGTGCTTTGCCGACGGGGTAAAACTGGACTTCCGCGACAAGCCGGACGGCTATGTCTGCAGCGCGCAGGATGTCGAGGCGGAACTGACGCGGATCGGCTATCGCCTGAAACCCTTTGATATCGTACTGGTCAATACCTCGGCGGGTATCGCCTATGGCACAGATCGGTTTCTTGATGCTGGCTGCGGCATGGGCCGCGACGCAACGCTTTACCTGACCGAGCGCGGCGTGAAGGTGGCCGGAATCGACGCCTGGAGCTGGGATGCCCCGTTCCGCTACACCCGCGAAAGGTTCGACCGGGATCATGACCCCTCGATCATCTGGGAGGGCCACAAGGCCAGCCGGGACCGCGGCTATTGCCACATGGAAAAGCTGACCAACCTGGAACAGCTTCCCCCCTTCGGCTTCAAGGTCAGCTGCTTTCCGGTGAAGATCGAAAAGGCCTCGGCCGGCTGGGTCCGGGCGGTCGCGCATCTGGACTAACCGCGCCGCCGGGAGCGGAGAAAGGATCACGCAACGGCACCCGGCCATGTTGAAATTGTGAAAGTCTTTCTTCCTGCCGTGGCTTTCGGGCAGGCCGCCCCCAGCCGATAATCCGTCTATGTCCGGGCCCTTGGCCATAGGCAGCACAGGGAGCCCGGGTCAGGTAATGGGAGGGAAAAATGCTTAACATCACCAGGAACCTGCTGTGGACATCCGCCTGTCTGGCCGGCGCCGCGTTCGGGGGCGGAGCCATCGCCCAAGAGGTCACACTGACGGTACATCACTTTCTGGGGCCGAATTCCACGGCCCAAAAGGTGCTGATCGAACCCTGGGCCGAACGGATCGAGGCCCAGTCCGAAGGCCGCATCGCAATTGAGATCTATCCGGCCATGGCCATGGGCGGGAAGGCCCCGGAACTCTATCGTCAGGTCCGCGACGGGCTGGCCGATGTAGTCTGGACCCTGCCCAGCTATACCCCGGGTCAGTTCAAGCGACTGGAGGTCTTTGAACTGCCTGGCGTGCACCAGAATTCCGCCCGCACCACCAACATGGCCATCCAGGATATGCTGCCCGCGCTGACCGAGGATCTGGGCGAGGTGCATCCGCTGCTGATCCATGTCCATGGTGGCTACCTGCTGCACATGCGCGACAAGGAAGTGGCGCAGGTCGGGGATCTGGCCGGTCTCAAATTGCGCACGCCATCGCGGATCGGCGGCTGGCTGCTGGATGCCTGGCAAGCGGAACCGGTCAGCATGCCGGTCCCCGATCTGCCCCAGGCCCTGTCCAAGGGCGCCGTCGAGGGCGCGTTGCTACCCTTTGAGGCGGCGGGCCCGATGAAGCTGGATGAATTGACACGGTTTTCCTTCGAGGGGCCGGATCATCTGCGCGCAGGCACAACGGTGTTCCTTTTCGCCATGAACCAAGATCGTTATGACAGCCTGCCCGACGACCTACGGGCGATCATCGACGCCAATTCTGGGGCCTATATCGCCGAAGAGGTCGGTATCGGCTTTGACCAGACCGAGCGCGATTTCGCCACCGAGTTTTCCAAGACCCGGCCGGTCATCGCCCTGGACCCTGAGATCTGGGCCGGCTTCGAAGCCACCTATCCGCAGGTCATTGACCAGTGGATCGCCTCGGTTGCCAGCAACGGGATCGACGGTGCGGCACTGGTCAATGAAGCCCGGGCGGCGGTGACGAAACACGCCAACTGAGCACCCTGCGATGAGAGATATAATCGAACGGATCACGATGTACTGGGCGCTGATGGGCGGCCTGTGCATCCTGCTGATCGCGCTGTTGATGCTGCTCAACAGCGCGGCGACGGGGGTGGATATGGTCGCCCGCTCCTGGGGCCTGCGCATTCATGGAATCTATGGTCTGGAAGAGGTCGTCCGGCTGTTCGTCTCGGTGGCGGCCCTCAGCTTCTTTCCGCTGTGTCACCTGCGCGGCGGCCATGTTGCCGTCGATGTCCTGATGAACACCCTGCCGCAAGGGCTGCAACGGGCCAATGCGCTGAGCGTTCAGATCCTGGCCATGGCTGCGGCGCTGTTTCTGGCTTGGTGGACCGCCGCCGGCGCGTTGGAGGTATGGCGGGACAAGACCGTCTCGGGGATCCTGGCCTGGCCGCAATGGCCGTTCTATCTGCCCGGGGTTGTCTCAATGCTGCTTTGGGCGGCAGTCGCGGGTCTGCGAGCCGGCGATATCATACAGGACAAGAGGGGACGGTCCCATGGATCCGCGTGAACTGGTTGGATTGGGCGGCGCAGCCTGCCTGATCCTGCTGATCCTGCTGCGCATTCCGGTTGTGCTGGCCATGCTGATCGTCGGCATCCTGGGCAGCTATGCCCTCAGCATCGTCGCGCCCTTCCTTCGCTTCATGCCCTGGATGATGCAGTTCAAGTCGCTGCTGTGGGAAACCATGGCCAGCTATGATCTGGCCGTCATCCCGCTGTTCGTCCTGATGGGCTATGCTGCGGCGCATTCAGGCCTGAGCAGCGACCTGTTCGGCGGCGTGCGCGCACTGGTCGGACGAGTGCGGGGTGGTCTGGCCATGTCGGCCATCGTTGGCTGCGCCGGGTTTGGCGCGGTGTGCGGGTCCTCGGTGGCAACGGCCTCGACCATGGGACGGATCGCGCTGCCGGAACTGGAACGGTCCGGCTATGGGCCGGGCTTCAGCGCCGGGGCACTGGCCGCCGGAGGCACCCTTGGCATCCTGATCCCGCCATCGGTGGCACTGGTCATCTATGCCGTTGTCGTCGAAGCCTCGATCATGGAACTGTTCCGCGCTGCCCTGATCCCTGGCATCATCGCGGTTCTCTTCTTCCTAGCCGTCATCCGTGCCGTAATCTGGTGGCGCCCCGAAATCGCACCGGTGGCCCCGCCCATGGAGCGATCCGAGCGCATCCGGCTGCTGCGCAATTTCCTGCCCGTGGTGGCGATCTTCGGAGGCATCATCCTGGGATTGGGCATGGGACTGTTCCCACCGACACCGGCGGCCGGGGTCGGGACCGCAGCGGTCCTGATCTACGGGTTTCTGCGCAAGCCCACGGCCGAGGGCCAGAAGCTGCGCCTGCCGGAACTGCGAACCGCCCTGCTGGAAACGGCCGTGACCTCGGGGATGATCTATGCACTGCTGTTCGGCGGCGCGGTGCTGACCGGTTTTTTCACCCGGACAGGCCTGCCCATGGCGCTGGCAGACTGGGCGGGTCAGACCAGCCTGCCGCCTTATGTGGTCCTGACCCTGTGTCTGATCGGGCTGGTCATCCTCGGCTGTTTCCTTGAATCACTGTCGATGATCGTCGTGGTCGTCCCGTTCCTCTGGCCCGTCCTGGTTGCGATCAATGGCGGGGAATATGTATCTTCAGATAACGCGGCATTCGGTTTGACAATCGACCAACTGCGGCTGTGGTTCGGCATCCTAGCGCTGATCGTGGTCGAACTGGGCCTGATCACCCCGCCAGTGGGCATCAACGTCTTCATCATCGCCTCGTTGACGCCCAAAACCTCGATGAGCCGGATCTTCCTTGGCACAAGCCCGTTCTTCCTGGTTGAGATCCTGCGCGTCAGTCTGCTGGTTGCAATGCCCTGGCTGGTGTTGATCATCCCGTCGGTGCTGGCCCGTTAGGGCGTGTGGCCGGGGCCGCTTGCCGGCGGCCCCGTATCCCGTCAGGGAACAACGGGATCGTTGTTCCCTGACGCATTCTGGCGCGGTAAGCCTTGGGGGATTCCCCGGTCAGATTTGTGAAAAACCGGCTGAAGTAGGACGGGCTGGAAAACTGCAACGCATAGCCGATCTCGCCAACCGATGTATCCGAAAAAACCAGCTTGCGCTTGGCTTCCAGAAGGATCCGATCGGCAATCAGTTCCCCCGCCGTGCGGCCGGTGAAGGCCTTAACCGTGCGCGACAGATGGGTCGTCGTCACCGCTAGCCTTTCGGCATAATCGGCAACCGACCGGGGCGTCTCCAGGTGATGATCCAGCATCTCCTGAAAGCCCCGCAACAGGCCCAGCCGGCGATCCGACAGCACCGGCCGCTCGGTCTGCAGCGTTGCCAGCGCTCGGTGGCAATTGATCACCAGCAAACGGAACAGCCCCTCCAGCGCGACATTCCGGGTCTCGTCCATCCGATGCAGTTCTTTCGTGGCAGTTTGGGCAAACCAGATGCATTCCTTCATGAACTCGGTGGTTTCGCTCCCCGATATGACCTGCGGACCAGTCACCCAGCTTTCCAGCCAGGGCATGTCCTTGGCAATGCGCGTCACATCAGCCGAGGGCACGGTGATCACCCAACCCACCATATCCGACGGATAGGTGAAGGCATGCGGCACCATAGCTGGCATCCAGACCAGTGCGGGGCCCACGATGACCTGGGGGGTCGTTTCGATCTGACTGTGAACGACGCCGGATCCGAAAACGAAAAGCTGGACCAGCCCTTCGTGGAAATGCGGTTCAACCGTCCAGCCGTGGATATGGCTACGCTCGGAGATCTTTTCACAATTCAAAAACCCCAGGTGGTCCGAGGCATCCCCAATGACGTATTTATGACGATCCGGCCCGCTTTCCTGCACAGCCCCACCCCCGAACAAGATTGATATTGTGCAAAAGTATGTCACAGCTGTGGATTGTTTGACCAGCCGTTTCCACGGATCAATGGGACAGAAGGAACGGGAGGAAACATAATGACCTCAATCATGATTGCAGGGGCCGGGATAGGTGGGCTGACGGCGGCCCTGTGCCTGCATGAAAAGGGTTTTGATACCAAGGTGTTCGAAGCGGTTGATGCGATCAGGCCCCTGGGGGTGGGGATCAATGTGATGCCGCATTCCTCGAAGGTTCTTCATGCTCTTGGGCTTGGCGTGGCACTGGACGAGATCGCCGTGCGCACTCGCTGTATCGAGTACCGGACGAAGTTCGGCCATCTCATCCAGTCCGATCCGCGCAGTGTCGAGGCCGGTTTCGAGGCGCCACAATACTCAATCCATCGCGGTGAGCTTCAGCTGCTGCTGCTGAATACAGTCCGCAACCGACTGGGAGCGGATGCGGTGGTCACCGGCAAGGCGGTTGTCGGTTTTGATCAGGATGCCAGCAAGGTCCGGGCCCGGTTTGTCGATGGCACAACCCATGAGGCGGATCTCCTGATCGGGGCCGAGGGGTTGCGATCATCGGTGCGGGCACAGTTGCATCCCGGTGAAGGGCCCCTGTGCTATGAAGGCACGATGATGTTTCGTGGCGCGGTGGAAATGGACACGATCGGCGATGGCCGGACCATGGTCATCGCAGGCAATCACGATGTGAAGTTCGTCACCTACCCGATCAGTGAAAAGCGGCGCAAGCAAGGCAAGGCGCTGACCAACTGGGTGGCGGAACTGCGCCACAGCGCGCCACGGCATATCCAGGATGCAGATTGGGGACGGGGGGCGACGCTCGATTTCATCACCCCGTTCAGCGAGTTCATGATGGGAGACATGAACCTGGTCGAGATCATGTCGGCAACCGAAACGGTGACCGAGTTCCCGATGATTGACCGCGATCCCCTGCCCTTCTGGACCCAGGACCGGGTCACTCTTCTGGGCGACGCCGCCCACCCGATGTACCCGATCGGCGCCAATGGTGCGAGCCAGGCGATCATCGACGGCCGCGTTCTGGCCGATTGCCTGGCCGAACAACCCGGGCCTACCGGCCTGCAGACTTATGAAACGGTCCGCTTGCCCGTGACGCGCGATGTCGTGTTGAACAACCGCAAAGGCGGGCCGGAACGGGTGCTCGACATTGCCGATGCCCGGGTCACCGGGCCCGAAGACCGGATCGAGGATTTGATCACCCCGCAGGAACTGGAAGAGGTCGCGGCCAGCTACCGCACCGTCGCCGGTTTCCAAAAGAAAACAGGCTGAAAAAATGACCGTCTTCCACGCAGGGTTTCATCCCGGGGGTCAGCCAGTGCGCGTCCGCTTTGGCATCGGTGCCCGCCATGACCTGAGCACAGACCTGGCCTTTGTCGGGGCCACCCGCGCGCTGGTTCTAAGTACGCCTGAACAGGCAGACCAAGGGGCGGAGTTGACCAAAACCTTGGGACACCAGGCCGTGGGGATCTATTCCCGGGCGACCATGCATACCCCTGTCGAGATCACCGAAGATGCCATGACGCAGGTAAGGGCGACACGGGCGGATTGCGTGATCGCCATCGGCGGCGGGTCCACCATCGGGTTGGCCAAGGCCATCGCCTGGCGTTCAGATTTGCCGCAGATCGTGCTACCCACCACCTATGCCGGATCCGAGGCGACGGAGGTGCTGGGCCAGACCGAAAATGGGCTAAAATCCACCCTCACCGCTCAAAAGGTCCAGCCCGAGGTGGTGGTCTATGATCCCGAACTGGTCGCCACGCTGCCTTTGGCGATGACGGTGACCAGTGCGCTGAACGCCATTGCCCATTCGGTCGAGGGGCTGTATGCGCAAAACGGCAATCGGCTGTCCTCGGCTCTGGCGCTGGAGGGGATCAGGGCCTTCGTGCGCGGTTTACCCCATGTGGTCGCCACCCCCGGTGATCTGGCCGCGCGCGAAGAAACCCTGTTCGGTGCCTGGCTGTGTGGAACCGTTCTGGGCCAGGTTGGCATGGCGCTGCACCACAAGCTTTGCCATACGCTGGGTGGCGCGCTGAACCTGCCCCATGCCGAAACCCACGCGATCATCCTCCCCCATGCCACCGCCTATAACGAGGGCGCTGCGGCGACGGCCCTGCGCCCGCTGGCGGATCTGCTAGGCGCGGACCACGCGGCCGGCGGGCTGCACCGACTCGCCCGGGACCTGGGCGCACCCATGGCCCTGCGCGATCTAGGTGTCGCCGAACGGGACCTGGACCATGTGGCGGATCTGGCGGTTCAAAACCCCTATTGGAACCCCCGACCGATTGAGCGCCCGGCCCTGCGCGCATTGCTTCAGGCGGCCTGGCTGGGCCAGCCACCGATACAGGAGCAACAGCAATGAGCTACTTCACCGAGGATCGTTCATCTGATGTGGTGAACGCGCGGATGGGGGCGGGTGTGGATGGCCGGCTGGCCGAGGTAATGGGCGCGCTGGTGCGGCACCTGCACGCCTTCGCCA
>JBKDZR010000002.1:0-4123 GCA_047971485.1 Qingshengfaniella sp.
TTCTCACGCTGGTACAGCGCGGTCACGATCCCCAGCGCCAGATGCAGGCCGGTGCCGGAATCGCCGATCTGGGCGCCGGTCACCAGCGGCGGACCATCCAGGAACCCGGTGGTCGAGGCCGAGCCGCCCGCACATTGGGCAACGTTTTCATAAACCTTGCAATCCTCGTACTTGCCGGGACCAAAGCCCTTGACCGAGGCCATGATCATGCGTGGGTTGATCTCCTGCACCCGTTCCCAGCTGAACCCCATCCGGTCCAGCGCCCCGGGGGCAAAGTTCTCCACCATCACGTCGCATTCTTCGATCAGACGGGTCAGAACCTGCTTGCCGGTTTCGTTCTTCGAGTTCAGCTCGATCGACCGCTTGTTGTGGTTCAGCATGGTGAAATACAGGCTGTCGGCACCCGGCACATCGACCAGCTGCTTGCGCGTCGCATCACCGACACCGGGGCGTTCCACCTTGATCACATCCGCACCGAACCAGGCCAGCAATTGCGTACAGGTCGGCCCTGATTGCACATGGGTGAAATCGAGGATCTTGACACCTTCGAGGGCTTTCATAGCGTTCTCCCTTTCTTCAGGGTTATCTGTTCACGGACCCGTTTACCGGGTCAATCATTGGGCCTTGGCCTGAGCACGCGCCTGGGCCACGATGGATTGCGGGTTGAGGCTGCCGATATTGCCGCTTTCCTTGCCGGCCGCCGGGTCGATGACCGCATTGATCAGGGTCGGTTCACCCGTCTTGAAGGCCTCGGCAACAGCTGTGTTCAGCTCATCCGGGGTGGTGACGTAAACGCCCTTGCCGCCGAAGGCCTGCATCATCATCTCATAATGCGCATCAGGCACGAAGCTTGTCGTTGCCGGATCCGAACCACCCGAGCGGTTCTTGTCATCGCCCCGATAGATGCCGTTGTTGTTCATGATCACGATGCAAACCGGCAGCTTGTAGCGGCAGATGGTTTCCACCTCCATGCCACTGAAGCCAAAGGCGCTGTCGCCCTCGATGGCCAGAACCTGACAGCCGGTCTCTACGGCGCCGGCGATGGCGTTGCCCATCCCGATGCCCATGATCCCCCAGGTCCCCACGTCGATCCGCTTGCGCGGCTTGAACACATCCACGACCGAGCGCGTCAGATCCAGCGCATTGGCGCCCTCATTGACCAGAACGGTGTCGGGATTGTCGGCGATGGCCTTTTTCAGCACACCAAGGGCGGCGTGATAATCCATCGGGTTGGAATTGTTCTGCAGGCGCGAGGACATCTTTTCGACATTGCCCTTGACCTTGGCCTGGATGGCCCCGACCCAATCATCGCCGGGCTTCTTCCAGCTTCCCCCGATGGCATCCAGAAGAGCGGTACAGCAGCTTTCCATATACCCAACCAGCGGCGCGGCGAAGGGCTGGTTGCTGTCCATTACCTTCGGCTCAATGTCGATCTGGACGAATTTCTTCGGCTCGGTTCCCCATTGCCGGCCCTTGCCATGGCCCAGCAGCCAGTTCAGACGCGCGCCGATCAGGAACACACAATCAGAATCCTTCAGCACCATGGACCGCGCGGCCGAGGCACATTGCGGATGGGTATCCGGCAGCAGGCCCTTGGCCATCGACATGGGCAGATAGGGGAAGCCCAGGGTTTCCACCAGTTCCTTCACCTTGTCATCGCACTGCGCATAGGCGGCGCCCTTACCCAGAATGATCAGCGGCTTCTTGGCTGATTTCAGCACATCCACCGCCCGCGCCACGGCATCGGGGCCGGGGAAATGCGCCGGGGCTGGATCGACCACCTTGATCAGGCTTTTCGCGCCCTCGGTCGCATCCATGACCTGACCCAGCAGCGCACCGGGAATATCCAGGTACACCCCACCAGGCCGGCCAGTCACGGCAGAACGGATCGCGCGGGCAACGCCAACACCGATATCCTCGGCATGCAGGATCCGATAGGCGGCCTTGCAATGCGGGCGGGCGATGGCCAGTTGGTCCATCTCTTCATAATCGCCCTTTTGGAGATCGACGATTTCCCGCTCGGAGGACCCGGAAATCAGGATCATCGGCCAGCAGTTCGTCGTGGCATGGGCCAGCGCGGTCAGGCCATTCAGAAAGCCCGGGGCCGACACGGTCATGCAGATGCCCGGCTTCTTGGTCAGGAACCCGGCAGCGGCAGCGGCATAGCCGGCGCTCTGTTCATGCCGGAAGGACAGGACACGGATGCCCTCACCCTGCGCATAGCGGCCCAGGTCGGTGATCGGAATGCCAGGCACGTTGTAAATCGTCTCAACGTCGTTCAGCTTGAGCGCGTCGATCAGCAGATGAAACCCATCGGTCAGCGTCAGCGGATCTACATCCGCAGGCGCGCCTACCGCACCGGAAGTCGTCATGAATTTCCCCCCACAGTGGTCTATGCCGCCGTTGTTCGCGGCGTTTTCAGTTATTCTTGGCGGCGGCACGTTGCCCCCGCTCCTCCAGCCGCATCCACGTCCGCCGGACGTGATCATGCAGTCGCATCGTATGTTCGCGCACCAGACGCGCCGCCAGATCGCCATCGCGGCTTTCCAGCGCCTCGATGATCGCCATGTGATCGACGACCGAGCGACTGGCCCGGTTGTTTTCCCCCATCGCGCGGCGTCGCACCCCGTGCATGTGCACGAACAACCCATCCGCCGTATGCTTGAGCAGCGCACAGCCGGACAGTTCCAGGATCCGCTGGTGGAAATGGATATTCGCTTCGGAATACTCAGCCAGATCCGCCCCCGCCTGGCTGGCACTGTGCCGGGCCGCCAGCTTGCGCAGGCTGGCCAGCCCCGCATCCGTCGCCCGTTCTGCCGCCAACCGCGCCGCCATACTTTCCAGCGCCGCCCAGACGACGATCATTTCCAAGATCTCATCCAACGTCTTGCGGCGCACAAAGATGCCCTTGCGCGGCTGGATCTCGACAAACCCCTCATGCTCCAGCCGCACCAGCGCCTCGCGCAGCGGCGTACGCGAAATGTTCAACTGGTCCGCCATCGTCCGCTCATCAAGCCGCAGATTGGCATCGACGTCATAGATATTCATGTTGAGGATCGCATCACGCAGAACATCGAAGATGTGGTCCTTAAGCGTAAAATTCGCCGCGATGGGCTTTAGCTTCATGCCGTCATTCGTCATCCGCGGCACTCCCTCACACGTCCGTTCGCCTCAGTGCGATTCGACGTTTCGTGGTATACCATAGACCACAGCTTTCGGCCCGGCAACGCCTGTTTTGCAAAGCCACCCTCTTCGCACATGCAGAAAAATATCTGAAATCGCATGAAAATTCTCTGCACCGCCAAAATTTATGTGGTATCTGGTATACCAGAAAGAGACGCGATATAGCATGTTATCAGGGAGAGGCCCCAGGTGATTCTCGGGGCCAGTCGAAAAGATCGACGAGGAACGCATGCTGATCAGATCAGATCAATCGGCCTTGATTGTCATAGACATGCAGGATCGCTTGGTGCCCGCCATGCAGGCCCCCGCCGTCACCCTGCGCAATACGCGCCATCTGCTGGTCGCCGCGCGGGAGATGCAGGTCCCGATGCTGCTGACCGAACAATACCCCGATGGCCTGGGCCACACGATGCCGGAAATCGCCAAGGCCGCCGGGGATGCCCCGATCCTGCCCAAGATGCATTTCTCCTGCATGGAAGATCCCGGATTTGCCCGGGCCTTTCAGGCATTGGGACGCAAACAGGCCGTGATCGCGGGCATGGAGGCGCACATCTGTGTTGTCCAGACAGCCGCCAGCATGATCGAGGCCGGGATCGAGGTTTTCGTGGTGTCCGATGCCACCGCCTCACGCACACAGGACAGCGAAGCGGCCTGCCTGCAACGCCTCGGCGCCGCAGGCGCGGGCATCGTGACCACAGAAATGGTCATTTTCGAATGGATGGGTCGGGCCGGAACACCACAGTTCAAGGCGTTGCTGCCCCTCATCAAATAGCCGGGATTACCGGCAGAACACACCAGAACGAACGATAACGGGAGGAAACACACGTTATGAACATCCACGAGTATCAGGCGAAGTCATTGCTTCGCGACTATGGCGCGCCTGTTTCTGAAGGTCGGGCGGTTTTGCGTTCTGAGGAAGCGAAACGTGCGGCGTCGGAGC
>JBKDZR010000003.1:0-19922 GCA_047971485.1 Qingshengfaniella sp.
TTCATTTTCATGCGGTACCTCAGGGCCAGCAATGCTGTGCCGGACAGGCTGACCGTAACCGCCCAAACGGGCCCCGTGCCCGCAGACCAGAGGTTGTGACATGGCTGTACCCCAGAATAAAGTCACGCGGTCCCGCCGTAACATGCGCCGTGCGCATGACGCGCTGGTTGCCGCGAATCCGAATGAATGCCCCAATTGCGGCGAACTGAAGCGCCCGCATCACGTCTGCCCCTCTTGCGGTCATTACGCTGACCGTGAAGTCGTGGCCATTGTCGACGAAATCGACCTCGACGAAGACGCGGCCTGATCCGGCAGCACGATCAATAATGGCGGGGTGCGATGGCTGAGCGCAGCACAGATACGCGGCATCACCCCCGCAAAGCGCCTGTTGTCATCTCGATTGATGCGATGGGCGGCGATTCTGGCCCGGCCCCTGTGATCGCCGGGATGGAAAAATCCGCGGCGATCAACCCCGATATCCGGTTCATTGTCTTCGGCGACCAAGCCCAGATCGCCCCATTGATCGCCCGCAAACGGGCCTTGGCCGGGCGCTGCGACCTGCGCCATACCGATGACGTGATCACCATGGATGCCAAGCCCAGCCTTGCGATCCGGCACGGCAAGGGCAGTTCCATGTGGGCCGCCATCGACGCGGTCCGCGACAACGAAGCACAGGTCTGCGTGTCCTGCGGCAACACGGGCGCACTGATGGCCCTGTCCATGCTTCGGTTGCGCAAGCTGCCCGGCATCAATCGTCCGGCCATCGCCTGCCTCTGGCCCTCACGCAATCCCGGTGGTTTCAACGTGATGCTTGATGTTGGCGCCGATATTCGCGCCGATGCCGAAGATCTGCTGCAATATGCACTGATGGGGGTCTCCTACGCCCATAACGGGCTGATGCTGGACCGTCCCCGTGTCGGCTTGCTGAATGTCGGCACCGAAGACCACAAGGGCCGCGCCGAACTGCGCGCAGCCCATGATCTGATCAGCGCCGCAGCCGAGGCCAACGGCTTCGACTATGTCGGAAATATCGAAGGCGGCGACATCCCCGGCAACCGAGTGGATGTGATCGTGACCGACGGATTTACCGGCAATATCGCGCTGAAGACCGGCGAAGGCATTGCCAAGCTGATCCGCGATCTTCTGAGCCAGGCGTTCCGCTATTCCCCCCTCAGCCGTTTTGCCGCGCTTCTGGCGCTCGGTTCGCTGCGGCGGTTCACCAAGCGGATCGATCCCCGGCGGGTGAATGGCGGTGTGTTTCTTGGGTTGAACGGAACCGTGGTCAAATCCCATGGCTCGGCCGATCCGACGGGTGTTTCGGCCGCGATCAAGCTGGCCTTCGAACTTGGTGCTGCAGATCTGACCAACCGGATCGCCGAGCGGGTTGCATCCCTGACTTGGGCGCGCCAAGGTGACAGCGCAACCGGCGGAGAACGATAGAACAAATGACAAAGCGCGCGGTGGTTCGCGGGGTCGGCCATTATCTTCCCGCCCGAATCGTCGAAAACGACGAATTTGCCCAGACGCTGGACACCAGCGATGAATGGATCAGGTCGCGTTCGGGAATCGAGCGGCGCCATTTCGCCGCCGAGGGACAGACGACTTCGGATCTCGCGGCACGCGCAGCCCGGGCGGCCCTGGACGATGCCGGTCTGAGCGCGGACGATATCGATGCCCTGATCGTGGCAACCTCGACCGCCGATCTGACCTTTCCGTCCGTCGCGACGATGGTCCAGGCCGATCTGGGCATGACCGGGGGCTTTGCCTTCGATGTGCAGGCGGTCTGTGCGGGCTTCGTCTTTGCCTTGGCAAATGCCAACGCGCTGATCGTCTCGGGGCAGGCGAACCGGGTGCTGATCATCGGGGCCGAAACGTTTTCAAGGATCCTGGATTGGTCGGATCGGGCCACCTGTGTCCTGTTCGGCGATGGTGCCGGCGCAATGGTCCTGGAGGCCGCCGCCCCCAGCGACGGCCCGCAAGCACGCGGGGTTCTGGCCGCAGATCTCCATTCCGACGGACGCTTCCGCGACATCCTCTATGTCGATGGCGGCGTTTCCACCCAAAGCACTGGCCATGTCCGCATGCAGGGCAAAGAGGTTTTCCGCCATGCCGTTGAAAAGCTGGCAGGAACCGCCGAAAAAAGCCTGGCCAAGGCCGGGCTGACCAGCGCCGATGTCGATTGGGTCGTGCCCCACCAGGCCAATCTGCGGATCATCAAGGCCACGGCCGGACGCATGGGCGTGGACATGGATCGGGTGATCGTCACCGTTCAGGATCACGGCAACACCTCGGCCGCCTCGATCCCGTTGGCCCTGTCCGTCGGCAAGCAAAGCGGCCGGATCAAGGAAAACGATCTGGTGGTGATTGAAGCGATCGGCGGCGGCCTGGTCTGGGGCTCGGTCGTGCTGCGCTGGTAAGCATGTCCATAACCCGTTGTTGACAGGTTTTTTTATTGCAGATTAACCTTGCAGGACAGTTTGGAGGGACACATGAACGCGAAAACCCTGACCCGCATGGATCTCAGCGAAGCTGTGTTCCGTGAAGTGGGCCTGTCGCGCAACGAAAGCGCGCAGCTTGTCGAGGCGGTCCTCGGCCATATGAGCGACGCGTTGGTTCGGGGCGAGTCGGTCAAGATTTCATCCTTCGGCACGTTCAATGTCCGCGAAAAGGCGGCCCGCATAGGGCGCAATCCGAAAACGGGCGAAGAGGTGCCGATCCATCCCCGCCGTGTGCTGACCTTTCGGCCATCGCATCTGATGAAGGATCGCGTCGCCCAAGGGAACAAGCGGTAGGACAGGATTTCGTGGCGTCGGTTAAAAAATCCCCCCAGGCCTTCCGCACCATAAGCGAAGTGGCCCGATGGCTGGAGACACCGGCCCATGTCCTGCGCTTCTGGGAAAGCCGGTTCGATAAAATCGCGCCAGTCAAGGGGGCCGGCGGACGACGCTATTACCGACCCGAGGACATGCAGTTGCTGGGGGGAATAAAGCACCTGCTGCACACGGACGGGCGGACGATCAAGGCTGTTCAGGAACTTCTGGCCAGCGAAGGGGCCGCCGCCGTGGCCGCCCATTGTGCCCTGCCCGCCGATGGCGATGCCGATCCGTCCTCCGCCCCGGCCCCGACCGCTGAGGCCGCCCAACCAGACATACCGGCCAAGCCCGCCCTACCCCATCGCGCCGAGGCAAAGGTGCCCGCGCCAGCCAAGCCGGCCCCTGATACGGGCCAGCAGCGGATCAGCGGCGGCTTCTATTTCGACGATACGACAGAAGATCTGGACCCGGCCCCCGCCCCCGCAGCCCCGGCCCCCGCCCCCGCAGCCCCGGCATCCGCCCCAACGGCAGCCCCGGATCTTGCAGCGGCGCTTGCGGCCATGCCGCCGATTGACCTGATCCCCGACGACCCCGAGGATCCCTCTGGTCCCGTCCTGCCTGCTTTCAGCGCTGATCTGCGCGGCCTTGACCCGACCGATCCACAGGTCCTGCGCGGCCGTGATGCGATTGCCCGGTTTGTCGCCCGGCTTGAAAGCCTTGTGTCGCCCTCCGCTTAACCGCGCGGGACGCATTTTTTCGCTTGCCCCTCCGGTCCAGTTTGATACATGACCCGAACGTCGGGCTATGGCGCAGCCTGGTAGCGCGTCCGTCTGGGGGACGGAAGGCCGCAGGTTCAAGTCCTGCTAGCCCGACCATGAATTCTGGCCCGCATGCCGTTATCGGCGCGGGCCTTTTTCATGTCCGCTGCCCGCAGCGGCGACAACCAAGGCAGGGGGAAAACAGCCCATGGATGACACGACCGCCCTCTCCACCGCAGTGGGTATTCTGCCGATTCAGGATCTCCGCCGGTTTACCGCCTCGGGCATCCTGAGCGCTGCCAACGGGATCGAGGACGCCCAGTTTCAGCCCGCTTCGCTGGACTTGCGACTCGGGGCCCGGGCCTGGCGGATTCGCGCCTCATTCCTGCCTGGTGCCGGCCATCGCATCACCGACAAGCTGCCCCCTCTTGCGATGCATGAGATCACCCTGACCGATGATGGGGTGCTGCTGGAAAAGGGCTGCGTCTATCTGGTCGAGTTGCAGGAACGCGTCGCCCTGCCGGACGACCTGCACGCCATGGCCAATGCCAAAAGTTCCACCGGGCGGCTGGATCTGCTGACCCGGGTCATCGCCGATGGCAGCACGGAATTCGACCGTCTTGTCCCGGGCTATACCGGTCCGCTTTACGCCGAAATCTGCCCGCGCAGTTTTTCCGTCCTTGTACGCCCCGGCATGCGCCTGAACCAGTTGCGCCTGCGGCGGGGAACCGCACAGATCGACGACAGTGCCTTGCGCCAGTTGCATGCCGATCTGGGGCTGGTTGCCGGGGGCGCGGCCCATATTGATGACGGCGTCGGCTTTTCCGTCGATCTTCGGCCCACGGCCGATGGCATCGTCGGGTTTCGCGCCCGTGCCCATACAGGGGTGATCGATCTGGATCGGATCGGTGCCTATGATCCCCTGGACTTCTGGGATCCGGTTCATGCCCGGGATGGTCAGATCATCCTTGACCCCGGCGCCTTCTATATTCTGGTCAGTCGCGAAGCCGTGCATATCCCGCCCGATTGCGCCGCCGAAATGGCCCCCTATCTGGCCCTGGTCGGCGAATTTCGCGTCCATTACGCCGGGTTTTTCGACCCCGGTTTCGGCCATGCCGCCGCCGGCGGGGCCGGTGCCCGCGGTGTGCTGGAGGTCCGATGCCATGAGGCACCGTTTGTTCTGGAACACGGCCAGCGGGTCGGACGGTTGATCTATGAACGGATGGCGGCGCGCCCGGAGGTTCTGTACGGCGCGGGTATCGCATCGAACTATCAGGGCCAGGGCCTGAAACTGTCGAAGCACTTCCGGCCGCTCTGATCCACCCGATCAGTCCGGATCAGCAGCCGGCGGCCGGCCCTCGAACATCTCGCCCTGGCCGTCATCGGTGGCCTCGTCTTCAGCCAGCGTCCCCGGCGGCGGGCGGTTGTCCAGCAGGCCGGCTGCACGCAATTCCTTCAGGCCCGGCAGATCACGGGCAGATTCCAGGCTGAAATGATCCAGAAAGGTCTCGGTCACCACAAAGGTCACCGGCCGTCCCGGTGTCATCCGCCGCCGCCCCAGCCGGATCCAATCCATTTCCAGCAATTGGTCGATCGTACCACGGCTAACCCCGACACCGCGAATTTCTTCAATCTCGGCGCGGGTAACAGGCTGATGATAGGCGATGATCGCCAGGGTCTCGACTGCCGCGCGGCTCAGCTTGCGGGTTTCGACCTGTTCGCGGCGCATCAGAAAGCCCAGATCCGGCGCTGTGCGGAAGGCCCAGGCCCCACCGATCCGAAGCAGCCGCACCCCCCGCCCTTCATAGCGGCGTTGCAGCCCCTCCAGGGCCGCCTCGGGATCGCAGCCATGGGGCATGCGGCCCATCAGATCGCGCAGGGTGACCGGCTCAGCCGCAGCAAAAAGAATGGCCTCGACCATGCGCTCCTGTTCGCCCAGAGGTGGGGCCTCGAACAGGCTGGCCTCGCGGTCCTGATCCTCGGGCCGGGTCATGCCGGACGCTCCGGACGCTTGCGCAACTGGATCGGGGCAAAGGTGTCGCTTTGGCGCAATTCGACCAGCCCGGCCTTGGCCAGTTCCAGCGAGGCCGCGAATGTCGCCGCCGTGGCAGAGCGGCGCCGGGCGGGGTCGCTGTCCCAGCCCACCGGCAAATAAGATGTCAGATCCGTCCAGTCGCCGGCAAAGCCGATCAGCGGCCGCAGCCGTTCCAGCGCCTCCTCCATGCTGAGGATCGCGTTGCGATCCATGACAAAGGGACGGAATTCATCGCGGGTGCGGATCCGCGCATAGGCCTGCATCAGATCCAGCAAGGTCGCGGTGAAGCGTGTGGTGCGCCGGCGTTCCACCGTCTCGGTCTGGCCCCGGCCAAACACGTCACGCCCCAGCCGATCGCGGCCCATCAACTGGGCGGCGACATCGCGCATTGCCTCAAGACGCTGCAGCTGAAAGGCCAGATGCGCGGCCAGATCTTCCCCCGAAGGCCCCTCATCTGCCGGGTCCGGGGGCAACAGCAGACGTGATTTGAGAAAGGCCAGCCAGGCGGCCATGACCAGATAATCGGCCGCCAGTTCAATGCGCAGGCTGCGGGCCTTTTCCACAAAGGCCAGATATTGCTCGGCCAGAGCCAGAACGCTGATCCGGCGCAAGTCGACCTTTTGGGTGCGCGACAGTGACAGCAACAGATCCAGCGGCCCCTCAAACCCGTCGACATCGACCACCAGCGCCTCGGCGGCCAGCCGGGCCTCCAGCGCCGTGACATTGCCGTCCTCGGACCAGTCAGACATCGGCGCCCCCGTATCCAGCCGCAAGCGCGGCATAGTCTGCGGCGCACAGGCCGACATCGCCGACGGGCGGTCGGCGGCAGGCCAAGGCGGCATCGCCCCTGCGCAGGGCATCTTTCGACATTATATCAGAAGCATCCAAGACGATCTTCATCTCATCCATCATGCCATTGCAATGCAGGACCAGATCACAGCCCGCTGCAAGCGCCGCATGCACCCGCCCGCCCATATCCCCGCTGAGCGCGCCCATGGATATATCGTCGGTCATCAAAAGCCCGTCACAGCCGATCTCGTCGCGGATCACCCGTATCCCCGGGCGGGACAATGTCGCCGGGTGATCGGCATCCAGGGCTGTATAGACGATATGGGCCGTCATCGCCATCGGCAGATCTGCCAGCGGGCGGAAGGCGGCGAAATCCGTGGCGCGCAGGATGTCCAGCGGAGCATCCACCCGGGGCAGATCAAGATGACTGTCCGCCCGGGCCCGGCCATGGCCAGGCAAATGCTTGATCACCGGCAGAACCCCTGCATCCAACAGTCCCTGCGCCACGGCACGGGCCAGGCGGGCCACCGCATCGGCCGTATCGGCATAGCACCGGTTGCGCAGAAAGGGGTGGGTCCCGGCACAGACAATATCGCCGACCGGGGCACAGTTCACATCAATGCCACAAGCGCGCAGCTCAGCCCCGATCAGGCGGTACCGCAGGTACATGGCCCGTTCGGCCGATGGCCCAGCCAAGCGCACCTCATCCAGCGGGGGCAGCCAGTCGCGCCAGAGCGGCGCCCGCAAACGCTGAACCCGGCCGCCCTCTTGGTCGATCAGGATGGGCGCATCACGACCGACACATGCACGCAAATCGGCCGTCAACCGACGCACTTGATCCGGCGTCTCGATATTGCGGGCAAAGAGGATGAATCCGAAAGGATTGGCGCCAGCAAAAAACCGGGCCTCTTCCGCTGTCAGGACCGGCCCCGAACAGCCGAAGATCGCGGCGCGTGGTCCCATGCCCTAGCGCGTCAGGACCGGAATGCAATCCGCCTGGGCCGAAACCAGAACGGCACAGAAGCTGCGGGCATCGGACAGCGAGTTGAAGCCATGGGCCCGCAGCCGCCAGACTGTGCCATCGGCCATGACTGCCTGTTCAACGACCCGGGATTTGTCGGACATGTAGTTCCCGAACTTCGCCGACAATCGCGCCCAGTCCGCCAGAGCCGCATCGCGGCTGTCATAAGCCCCCAGTTGCACCAGGCGTGTCCCGGCGGGGATACCGGCAGCAGCGATTTCCTCGGGCCGGTCCAAAGGCATCCCGAAAGATGCCTGGGTGACAACCGCCCGGGTGGCCAGTTCCAGTTCAGGACGCTGACGGGGCCGGGGCGACGCAGGGGCCCCGACCTGCTGCGGCGGGGACGCCGTGCCCACCTCACCGCCGATCGCCTCCAGCAACGCAGCCCCCACCGCAGAGCGCAGGGCGTCTTCGGTCGAGGCGCCGGCCCGGACCGTATCCTGGGCGGCGATATCCTCGGGCGCCAGACCCGTTGGCTCAGGCGCCAGCACCACACGTTCGGACAGGGGCGCATCGGTTTTCTCCGATGCGATCCGGTTCACGGCATAGCCCTGATGCGCAGCCTCGAACCCACCCGGATCGGCAGGTGCCACCCGGGCCGGGCCGTCCATTGCCCGCACCACCGGCACAGCCCGCGCGTCCCGCATCGCGATATCGGCTGTCCACCAGACCAGCCCGCCCACCAGGGCCACCGATGTCATCGCGCCCATCCAGCCTGCCACCCGGGACAAGCGCAAAGGCGCGTCTTCAATGGCCCCCGAATAGGCCAACGGTTCAGAAACTGCCATTTTTGCCTCATTTCCCCGGGCAGACGGGCCGCCGGGGTCTTTTGCCTGCTCGCACCATCCGGACGCGCCTGTCAGCAGTTTGCCTGCCTTGTCAGCGCATTTCTTCCAGTGGCGTTACCCCAAGGATAGCAAGTCCGGACGAAATAACAACGGCAACCGCCCGGGGAAGCGCCATTTTGCCCAAGGATGTTGCAGGATTGTTCTCGTGCAGGAAACGAAGCTCGGGATTGTCGTTGCCCTTGTTCCAAAGCGAATGAAAATCGCTGGCCAGTTCATAGAGATAAAAGGCCACGCGATGGGGTTCATTTCCCCGGGCGGCGATTTCCACCAGACGCGGCCATTCCGCCAGCTTGGCGGCCAGGGCGATCTCGGCGGGATCCTCCAGCATCGGCCGGGTCGCCTCGGTCACGTCAATCCCGGCGGCTTCGGCCTTGCGCAGCACGCTGCAAATCCGGGCATGGGCGTATTGCACATAGAAGACCGGGTTTTCGCGCGATTGTTCCAGCACCTTGTCGAAATCGAAATCCAACGGCGCATCGTTCTTGCGGGTCAACATGACGAAACGGGTCACATCGGGGCCAACCTGGTCGATCACGTCCCGCAGGGTCACGAAGGTCCCTGCCCGCTTGGACATCTTGAAGGGCGCGCCATTCTTGAACAGCTTGACCAGCTGCGTCAGCTTGATGTCCAGCGCCACCTTGCCACCCGACAGGGCCGAAACCGCTGCCTTCATCCGCTTGACATAGCCGCCGTGATCAGCGCCGAACACGTCGATCAGCAGGTCGTAGCCCCGGGTCACCTTATCGTAATGATAGGCGATATCGGGGGCGAAATACGTCCAGCTGCCATCGGATTTCTTCACCGGCCGGTCCACATCGTCGCCATGGGCCGTGGACCGGAAAAGCGTCTGTTCACGCGGCTCCCAATCCTCGGGAACCTTGCCCTTGGGCGGCTCCAGCACGCCCTCATAGATCAGGCCCTTGTCATCCAGGGTTTTCAGCGCCGCCTCGATCAGCCCCGTGCCATAAAGCGATTTCTCCGAGAAAAAGCGATCCATCGTCACGCCAAGCGCGGCCAGATCGGCCCGGATCAGATCAATCATCGCCTCGGTGGCGAAGCTGCGGATCTCGGCCAGCCAAACGGATTCCGGCTGCCCGACATAGCGATCGCCGACCTTGGCCTTCAGCGCCTCACCGACCTCGATCAGATAATCGCCAGGATAGGTGCCATCCTCAAATGCCACCTCCTGACCATGGGCCTCAAGGTAACGCAGATAGACCGAACGGGCCAGAACATCGACCTGCGCGCCGCCATCGTTGAGGTAGTATTCGCGTGTCACATCGAAGCCGGCAAATTCCAGCAGCGCCGCCAGCGCATCGCCAAACACCGCACCCCGGGTGTGGCCGACATGCAGGGGACCGGTGGGGTTGGCCGACACATATTCGACATTCACCCGCTTGCCCGCCCCCAGCTGCGCGCGCCCATAGCCGGCCGCATCCCCCAGAATGCCCGTGACCAGCCCGACCCAGACCTCTGGCATCAGGCGCAGGTTCAGAAAGCCCGGGCCGGCCACCTCGGCGCTGGCGATCCGTGGATCGCCGGCAAGGCGGCTGGCCAGAGCCTCGGCAATGTCGCGCGGTTTCTTGCCCGCGGGTTTGGCCAACACCATGGCGGCGTTGGTGGCCATGTCGCCATGGGCCGCATCGCGCGGCGGTTCCACCGTGACATTGGCGAAATCCAGCCCCTCGGGCAACACACCGGCAACGGTCAGCCCCGTCAGCTCGGCCAGGACCGCACCACGAATATCCTCGAACAGGTTCATCTTGCACCTCTTGATCTGGGGCGGGTGTAGCCAGACCGGCGCGGCGGTTCAATCCATTGCCGGGCCTTACCGGCCACAGAACCTAACGCAGCGCCTCAAACGGGCCGGCGCCGCCAATATGCTGGTCATGACACTGAATGGCGAAACGGTCCGTCATCCCCGAGATATAATCCGCCACGATCCGGGCCAGGGCAGTTTCATCTGCGGCCTCGGCCACATCCTTGCGCCATTGCTTGGGCAGCAGATCCGTGCGCTCCATGAACAGCGGGAACAGATCCATGACCACCCGGGTCAGTTGCCGGCGCATCTCAACCACGCCCGGTGCCCGGTACATGCGGTGGAACAGGAAGGTGCGGATTACTTTAAGATCACTCCACAAACCACTGGAGAACTGAACCATAGGCTGCCCGGCATGGCGAATATCATGGGCCGTCACAGGGCCGATCGCCCCCAGCCGCGCCTTGGCCTGGGCCATCACATCCTCGACCAGGACACCGAAAAAGCGGCGCAGGGCCTCATGCCGGCGGCGATAGTAGTTGAGACCGGGATGCAGGCGATCCACCTCCGCGAAACAATCGCGCAGGATTGGCAAATCTGCCAGATCGTCGGTGGAAAACAGCTCCGCCCGCAGCCCGTCATGCAGGTCGTGGTTGTTATAGGCGATATCATCGGCCACGGCGGCCACCTGGGCCTCGGCGCTTGCATAAGTGGCCAGTTCCAGATCATGCTGGGCGTTATACTCGGCCAGCGCATAGGGCAGATCGCCGGTCACCGGGCCGTTGTGCTTGGCAATCCCTTCCAGGGTTTCCCAGGTCAGATTCAGCCCGTCGAAATCGGCATAGTGACGTTCCAGCGACGTGACGATCCGCAGCGCCTGGGCGTTGTGATCAAACCCCCCATAGGGGGCCATCAGTTCGTTCAACGCATCTTCACCGGTATGGCCGAAAGGGGGATGACCCAGATCATGGGCCAGGGCCACCGCCTCGGTCAGTTCGATGTTCAGACCAAGTTCACCGGCGATGGTCCGCGCCACCTGCCCGACCTCAATCGAGTGGGTCAGACGGGTGCGGAAATAATCACCTTCATGTTCGACAAAGACCTGGGTCTTGTGCTTGAGGCGGCGAAAGGCGCTGGCATGGATGATCCGGTCGCGATCACGCTGAAAACAGCTGCGAAAGGTGCTGCTGTTTTCGGGGTAAAGGCGCCCGCGCGACTGGTCGGGGTGGCAGGCAAAGGGCTGTAGCATCGAATCCGCGGCCTTCTTGGGTCTGCTGCCCATGTAGGCCATGTTGGCCCGGCAAACAAACAAGAGGCCACGCCCTTGCCCCCGGCCGGCCGGCACCCCTATATCTGGGGCAGATTGTCGCGAAAGGACATGAGGCCATGACCCTCGCCCTGCCCCCCAAAGTCACGCCCCGGGCCTTTGCCCGACTGGCCGAGATCAATGAGGACAGCGATCCCCCCAAGGCCCTGCGCATCGCCGTGGAAGGGGGCGGCTGTTCCGGATTTCAGTATGACATCCGGCTGGACGATCCCGCTGAGGACGATCTGGTCCTGGAAAGCGGCGGTCAGAAGGTTGTGGTCGATACCCTCTCTCTGCCGTTTCTGGAGAACGCGGTGATCGACTTTACTGAAGAATTGATCGGCGCGCGCTTCACCATCGAGAACCCCAATGCCGCCTCATCTTGTGGCTGCGGCACCAGCTTTGCCATGTAGGGCCTGGGTCCCTTACCCCGACATGCGCGGCGCACCCGGCACAAGGAAACCACGATGAAAATCGCGACCTTCAACATCAATGGCATCAAGGCCCGTGCCGAGTCGCTGATCCGCTGGCTGGAAGAGGCCCGGCCCGACGTCGCCGTGCTGCAGGAAATCAAGTCGGTGGACGAGAATTTTCCGACCGAGATATTCGAGGACATGGGTTATAATGTCGTCACCCACGGGCAGAAATCCTTCAACGGCGTGGCGATCCTGTCCCGGCTGCCCCTAGAGGATGTCAGCCGGGGTCTGCCCGGCGATGAGACCGATGAACAGGCCCGCTGGATCGAGGCCACTGTCAGCGGTCAGACGGGCAGCGTCCGGATTTGCGGCCTGTACCTGCCCAATGGCAACCCGGCCCCGGGACCGAAATACGATTACAAGCTGGCCTGGATGGCCCGCCTGGAGGCCCGGACGAAAGCCCTGATACAAGGCGAAGAATCTGCCATAATATGCGGAGATTACAACGTAATCCCCCAGAAAGAAGATGCCACCAAGCCCGAATCCTGGACCGAGGATGCGCTGTTTCGCCCCCAGACACGTCAAGCCTTTCGCCGGCTGATCCACTTGGGCCTGACGGATGCGTTCCGCGCTGTGCACCCGCACAACCCGCCAGCGCCACCACCCGGCGACTACAGCTTCTGGGATTACCAGGCCGGCGCCTGGAACCGCAACAACGGCATTCGGATCGACCATCTGTTGTTGACACCCCAGGCCGCTGACCTGTTGCAGGACTGTCAGATCGACCGCGAGGTGCGCGGCGGTGAAAAGCCTTCGGATCACGTGCCGGTCTGGGTTGATTTGGCGCTTTAAGCAATCACCCCGTCACATCGTGGCGATAAAGCCAATCGAACTTTGCCAGGGCTGCGCCCGGGGCGATCCTTCCCAGGACCCCCAGGCCCAGATGGGCCAGGCCCCGCAGCGGGCCGGGACGAAGGTGATAGGCGAAGGCATTGAACGTGGATGATTTCACGATCCGGACACAGCGATCATGGCGCGCCGCCTGATAGCTGGCCAGCCCCGCCGCAACACTGTCGGCGGCAGACAGGCTGGCGGACAGGACCCAGGCATCCTCCAGTGCCATGCAGGCGCCTTGGGCCAGGAACGGCAGGGTCGGATGGACCGCATCGCCCAACAACGCCACCCGCCCTGCCTGCCAGGGACAAGCAACCGGATGGCGGAACAGGCCCCACAAGGCAACCTCATCCACTTGATCCAGCCACCCCCGTACCTGCGGTGAAAACCCGGCAAAAGCCCGGCGCAGATTTTCCGGATCGTCGCGATGGGTCCAGCCCTCGGGGGTCCATGCCGCGCGTTCTTCAACAGCGACAATATTCAGCAGGCACCGATCACGCAGCGGATAGGCCACCAGATGCCGCCCGGGGCCCATATGGACCGCAACCTCGGGCGAAATCGCCTGGTCCAGCGGCACAAGGGCCCGCCAGGCAACCTGGCCGGTAAAACTGGCCGCCGGTCCCCGGTCCACCATCGGGCGCAGAACGGAACGCACGCCATCCGCCGCGACCAGCAGATCATAGGAAGGGCCACCAGAAGGCCCGCTCAGGCGTACCCCGTCCGACGCGTTCTGCGCCCCCTCCACCCGGCGCCCCAGATGGAAAGCAACCCCCGCCGCCCGCGCTGCGCCTGCCAGCGCGGCCACCAGATCGGCGCGATGGACCAGAAGCCATGGACCGGCATCCGCCAGCCGGGTCAGCGGCAGGGTAGTGACGATCCGGCCCCGCGCCCCATCGCACAGATGCACGGCGCGGGCGGAAACGGCCCGCTCTGCGATCCTCTCGGCAACGCCCAGGGCGCGCAAAACCGCCATGCCATTGGGGCTGATCTGAAGACCGGCACCGATCTCGGACAGGTCGGGGGCCCGTTCGAACAGATCGACCTGGGCCCCGCGCAAGGCCAAGGCCAAGGCAGCAGCGATACCCCCGACACCGCCACCGGCCACGGCGATGTGCCGTCCGATCAACATCCGGATAAACGCACCAGTAGGCGTATAGCACCGCAAACGGGGCCCGAAACAACGCCCCGATCCGTGCCGGCTATGGTCAGATCTGTGTGTATGGGGACACGACCCGAAGCAGCACCCCCTGCCTTGCCGGATTGCGCCTCAATCGTCGCGATGGACACGCTCGCGCCGTTCATGGCGTTCCTGGGCCTCCAGGCTGAGCGTGGCAATCGGCCGGGCATCCAGCCGTTTCAACGAAATCGGTTCCCCGGTCGCTTCGCAATAGCCGTATTCACCATTCTCGATACGGCGCAGCGCCGCGTCGATCTTTGTTACCAGCTTGCGCTGCCGATCCCGGGTACGCAGTTCCAGCGCACGGTCCGTTTCCTCCGAGGCGCGATCGGCGACATCGGGGAAATTGCGGCTGCTATCCTGCAACCCTTCGATCGTGTCCCGGCTTTCGGCCAGAAGGTCGGTTTTCCACGCCATCAGCTTGCGCCGGAAATATTCCAGCTGGCGATCGTTCATGAAGGGCTCGTCCTCGGCGGGACGATAATCGTCGGGAATGAACACTTCGGCTTTCATTTCTGCTCCCATACTCACTCCGACTTCTGCTGAGAGGCCGCCCCGGCCCAGAGACCGGCACGCAGGGCAACCGCAGCCCTTACGGCGCGTGATGTATCCCATGGTTTCCCCTATGTCACGCTGATTCACGCCAAAATCGCGCCGGGTTGAAGCCGGGCGATGCTGTGCTAGGGTCGCGCTGATGACAAGATGTGCACGGGGACCCGCATGAAGTTTGAAGGCACGGACAGCTATGTGGCTGGCGAGGATCTGACAGTGGCCGTAAACGCCGCCGTTGCGCTGGAACGGCCGCTTCTGGTCAAGGGCGAACCGGGCACCGGCAAGACCGAACTGGCCCGCCAGGTGGCCCAGGCGCTGAACCTGCCGATGATCGAGTGGTCGATCAAATCCACGACCAAGGCCCAGCAGGGCCTGTACGAATACGATGCCGTCAGCCGCCTGCGCGACAGCCAGCTGGGTGATCCCAAGGTCAATGACGTCCAGCACTATATTCGCAAGGGCAAGCTGTGGCAGGCCTTTGGCGCCGAAGGCAAGGTCGTGCTGCTGATCGACGAGATCGACAAGGCCGATATCGAGTTTCCCAACGATTTGCTGCAGGAACTCGACCGGATGGAGTTCTTCGTCTACGAAACCGGCGAAACGATCCGCGCCCAGAACCGCCCCATCGTCATCATCACCTCGAACAATGAAAAGGAACTGCCCGACGCCTTTCTGCGCCGCTGTTTCTTCCATTACATCCGCTTTCCCGATGAAACCACGCTGCGCCAGATCGTCGAGGTTCACTATCCCGGCATCAAGGACGCGTTGCTGACTGCGGCACTGACCCGCTTCTACGAGATCCGGGAAACCCCGGGTCTGAAGAAAAAGCCCTCGACCTCCGAGGTCTTGGATTGGTTGAAACTGCTGCTGGCCGAAGATCTGGCCCCCGGAGATCTGAAGCAGGAGGGGGCGAACGCCCTGCCCCGGTTGCATGGCGCCCTGCTGAAGAACGAACAGGATGTGCACCTGTTCGAACGGCTGGCCTTTCTGGCACGGGGACAGCGATGACCATGCCCCGCCCGGTCCCTCCGGCCCTGTTCCCGAGGCGCTGATATGGGCCCGTTCGCCCGGGTCGCGGGTGTTTTCGGGGTGTTTGCCATGGCCGGCTGCACCCCTCTCGCAATGGTTCCGCCAGCGACATCGCCGGCCGCCACCCCGACCGGGCCGGCATTACCCTTGCCACCGATGCACCGCTTCGGCCCCACCGATCCCCAGCCGCCGATGCGATCGAACGAGGATATCGCCCGGGATATCATCGACCTGACCTTCTATCTGGAAAGCGGCGCGGAACTGCCGGTGCTGACCCGCTTTGATACCCCTGTCACCCTGACGCTGACCGGACGGCATTCAACGATCTTTGACCTGGAACTGGACCGTTTGATCGCACGTTTGCGCAGTGAGGCACGGATCCCGATCACCCGGCTGGCCAATGATGCCCCCGATGCCGCGATCACCGTCACCGGCATCACCCGCCATGAAATGCAGCGGATCGTGCCCGCAGCGGCCTGTTTCGTGCTGCCCGCCCGGATCAGCTGGTCCGAGTTCAGCACCAATCCACGCCAGAAAGGACTGGACTGGACGCAACTGCGCCGGCGCGATTACGCCAGCATCTTCATCCCCGCCGATGCCAGCCCCCAGGAAATCCGCGATTGCCTGCATGAAGAAATCGCTCAGGCCCTGGGGCCGCTGAACGATCTGTATCGGCTGGAGGATTCGGTCTTCAACGACGACAACATGCAGTCGATCCTGACCGGCTTTGACATGCTGGTGCTGCGGACCCTCTATGATCCGGCGCTGGAAAACGGGATGACGAAGGCCCAGGTCGCCGCTGCCCTGCCCGGCATCCTGGCGCGGCTGAACCCGGGCGGGGCCCGCTATGCCAGCCATCCTTATCAGCCCAGCCCGCGTGAATGGGCCCAGGCCATTGAACGCGCGCTGACCCCGAACCGCTTTCCGGCCACGCGCCGCCGCGCCGCACGCCAGGCGCTGGATATCGCGCGGGCCGAGGGCTGGACCGGGAACCGGCTGGGCCTGTCTCTGCTGACCACCGGGCGGCTGGCCAGATCCACCGATACGGAACTGGCGCTCAGCGCCTTTCTGGGGGCCGCCGATGTTTACGGCGCGCGCGACACCACCCAGGTTCAGGCCGCCACGGTCGCCGTCCAGATCGCGGCTTTCGCTCTGGCGGCGGGACAGAATGACGCCGTTCTGCGGATCGCCACCCATTTCACGCCCATTGCCCGACGGGCCGAAAACGCCGCGCTTCTGACCGATTTCCTGCTTCTGCGCGCCACCGCCCTGGACAGCATGGGCGATCCGCAGGCGGCCGGGCAGGCACGACTGGACGCCATGGGCTGGGGCCGTTATGCACTGCGATCCGAAGAAGAGTTGCGCGCGCGCATGGCCGAAATCGCCACCCTGCCGCCACCCCCTGCACCGGCGCCGAAAGGACAGACATGATCATCATACTGACAGGACTGATCGGGGGCCTCTTCGGGGCCTGGCGGGCCCGGGCACGCGCCGGCAACGGCAAGGACATTGCGCAATATGCCACCGTCCATTTCATCATCTTTGCCCTGGTCGGGCTGATGATCACCATCATTCTTGAACGGAGCCTCTGACCCGGATGTTCCTGCGCTTTTTCCAGATCCTGCGCAGTCATGGCGTGCCGGTCACCCTGCGCGAATACCTGACCTTTCTGGAAGCGATGCAGGCCGGGCTGGTGCTCTACGATGTCGAAGGGTTCTACACCCTGGCCCGCGCCGCCATGGTCAAGGACGAGCGCTTTCTCGATCGCTATGACCGCGCCTTCGCCGAGGCCTTCAAGGGGATCGAAACGATCGCTCTGGACGATGTGCTGAACGCCATGGACCTGCCCCGCGACTGGCTGGAAAAGATGGCCGAAAAGCATCTCAGCGCGGAAGAAAAGGCCGAGATCGAGGCCCTGGGCGGGTTCGAGAAACTGATCGAGACCCTGAAGGAGCGCCTCAAGGAACAGCAGGGGCGCCATCAGGGGGGATCAAAATGGATCGGGACGGCCGGCACCTCGCCCTTCGGGGCCTATGGCTACAACCCCGAAGGGGTGCGCATCGGCCAGGATGAAAGCCGCCATCGCCGCGCCGTCAAGGTCTGGGATCGGCGCGAGTTCCGCAATCTCGATGACAGCATCGAACTGGGCACCCGCAACATCAAGGTGGCCCTGAAACGCCTGCGCCAATGGGCCCGGACCGGCGCCGAGGAGGAACTGGACCTGAACGGCACGATCCGGGCCACAGCCGAGCACGGCTATCTGGATGTCCAGACCCGCCCCGAGCGACGCAACGCCGTCAAGGTGCTGCTGTTTCTCGATATCGGCGGATCCATGGATGATCATGTGCAGGTGGTCGAGGAACTGTTCTCGGCGGCCCGGGCCGAGTTCAAGCACCTGGAACACTACTATTTCCACAACTGCCTGTATGAAGGCGTGTGGCGCGACAATGCCCGGCGCTGGGACCAGCAGACCCCGACCTGGGATGTGCTGCACACCTATGGCAGCGATTACAAATGCATCTTTGTCGGCGATGCCTCGATGTCACCCTATGAGATCTTCCACCCCGGCGGCGCCAGTGAGCACTGGAATGCCGAGGCCGGCGACACCTGGCTGCGCCGGGCGCGGGAACAATGGCCCGATACGCTGTGGCTGAACCCGGTGCCGGAACAGCAGTGGCGCTATACCCAGTCGATCGCCATGATCAGCGAAATCTTCCCCGATCGCATGGTGCCGATGACGCTGGACGGGATCGACCGAGGGATGCGGATCCTGAAACGTTAAGCGGACAGTCAGGCCACAAAGAACGAAGCCCGTCATTTAACGATATGATTTTAAATTAAAATATTTGACCAAAGCCCGCCTGTCACCCGATCCGATCAGCTGACATGCAAGGCAAAGCTGCCGATCAGAGCAAACAGCGCGGCGATCACCAGCAGCAGCATCGCATCGGCCGGCTTACCTTCATCGTCAAAACGCTCGGCCCGATCGATCCGCAGACGCAAACGCCGCATCCGCAGATGGGCCAATAACACCACCACACCGCCAGCCACCAGCATCATGACCTCGGTCCACAACGCGGCAGCCCCCGGCCCCAGCCGGGCGGCACCGATGCCGAACCCCTCGATGGCGATCACCGTGCGCACCCAGGCCAGAAAGGTGCGTTCATTGGCCGAGTGATCCGCATAGTTGACGATCATGACCGGTCCTTTCCAGCGGCTTCAACGCCCTGACCCGGGGTTTTCTCTTCCAGCAAGTCGATCTGGATCTTCTGCAACTCAGCCAGTTTTTCCCACTGGCGCGACAGTTGATGATCGATCTTCTCATGCAGCTGGCGGATCTCCAGCTCGGCCTTCAGGTTGACGCGATAGTCGTTCTCGGCCCGCAGACGATCCTTTTCTTCCTGGCGCCGCTGGCTCATCATGATGATCGGCGCCTGAAATGCGGCCAGGGACGACAGCATCAGATTGAGCAGAATGAACGGATAGGGATCGAAGGGCCGCTGAAGGACGTGCAGCGCATTGACCCCCATCCAGATCACCAGAACCGACAGGAAACCGAGGATGAAGGTCCAGCTGCCCCCGAATGAGGCCACCCGATCCGCGACCCGGTCCCCAAGGCCTGCCCCCTCGCTATAGGTTTCCTCTATGGGCTGGGAGACGGTCTGCTGGCTGCCCATGGCGTCCAGAACCTGACGTTCGATCACCCCCAACTCGCCGCGTTCCTCTTCTAGCAGGGATTCAACATAGGCGCGGCGGGCGGTGGCCAGATCAGCCTCGCAAATGAAACGGCCCTCTTGCCAACCGGGATGCTCCGCCTCGATGAGCCGCCCAACCCCGGGTCGCACGGCCACCCAAGGCCGCAGCGCGTGCAATGGAAAGGCCTTGCCGCAGACATGGCAGAGTTCAGTGTGATGTTTCGTGTCATTCATGACGCCAGTTTCATCCTGTCGGCCCTCCGCAGCAAGCCGATTCCATTCTCGCCTTTCCACGCCCTGCCCGCCGACACGCCCCTCAGCGCATCGCCCCGTCCGACCCCTCACGGCGAGCCACCTCAAGAAAGGTAACCGCCGCCGGCGACAGATCATGCCACGCCCGCACATAAAGCAAAAAGCACTGGTAGCTGGCAGAACCGTCGAATCTCAGGAAACGCAGACTAGGCGGTGTTATCAATTGACCCATATGACGGCTGCTGCGAGGTGGATTGCGCCGAGGAATGCGGCGGCGGTTTTGTCGTATCGTGTTGCGATTGCTCTGTAATGCTTGAGCCTTTCAAAGAAGTTCTCGATCAGGTGTCACGTCTTGTAGAGCGCCTTGTCATAGTTTCGGGACGCTTTGCGGTTGGATTTTGATGGGATAACGGGAATGATCCCTGCGGCTTCCAGCCTGTCGATCACGCGTTGATCCGCGTCGTACCCCTTATCGGCGATCAGGATATCAGCGTCGATTTCGTCAATCAGCACATCGGCTCCGTCCAGATCACAGGCCTGTCCAGGTGTCAGGTGAAAGCCGGTCGGGTTGCCCAAAG
>JBKDZR010000004.1:0-11157 GCA_047971485.1 Qingshengfaniella sp.
GCCTCGGCCGTGTCGCTGATCAGGACCTTGCCCGCATGCATCAGCGAAATCCGATCACAAAGCGCGGCTTCGTTCATGAAATGGGTCGAGACAAAGATCGTGACCCCGTCCTTGCGCGACAGATCCCCCAGAATGCGCCAGAAATCATCGCGCGCCAGCGGATCGACGCCCGAGGTGGGTTCATCCAGGGTCAGCATCTCGGGGCCGTGGATCATCGCCACCGCCAACGACAGGCGCTGACGGATGCCCAACGGCAGGGCCTCGGGCAACTGACCCGCCACATCGGCCAGATCGAACCGGTCGATCATCTCAGCCACCCGGGCCGGGATCGCATCCGGGGGCATGTCGAAAAGACGGGCGTGCAGGTCCAGATTCTGCCGCACAGTCAGTTCGGAATACAGCGAAAAGGCCTGTGACATGAAGCCAACGCGCCGGCGCACGGCCATGTCGCGCGGGTCGATTGGCGCGCCGAACAGCGCTGCACTGCCCTGGGTAGGGGTCAGCAGGCCGGTCAGCATCTTCATCGTCGTGGTCTTGCCACAGCCGTTCGATCCCAGAAAGCCGAAGATCTCACCCTTGCGGATGCGAAAGCTGACATCATCGACGGCGGTGAAATCGCCAAACCGCATGGTCAGATTCTGGGCCGCGATGGCCACCTCGGCGCCCCCTTCGGGGCGCGGCGGGATGGTGACCGGATCAAGATCACGGCCCTCCGTATCAGGCAGCAGCGCGATGAACGCCCGGTCCAGATCCGCCGTGCCGGTCCGGTCCAGAAGATCGGCCGGGCTGCCCGTGGCCAGCACCCGGCCACCGTCCATCGCCACCAGCCAGTCAAAGCGCGCCGCCTCTTCCATATAGGCGGTGGCGGTGATCACGCTCATTCCCGGGCGGTCGACACGGATGCGATCAATCAGGTCCCAGAACTGGCGGCGCGACAACGGATCGACACCGGTGGTCGGCTCATCCAGGATCAACAGGTCGGGATCATGGATCAGCGCACAGCACAGGCCCAGCTTTTGCTTCATGCCGCCAGACAACTTGGCGGCGGGGCGGTCGCGAAACGGGCTCAGGCCTGTCGCGGCCAGCAACATGGCAATGCGCCGGGTGCATTCCTCGGCGTCATGGCCGAAAAGGCTGCCGAAGAATTCAAGGTTCTCGGCCACCGACAATGTCGGATACAGGTTCTTGCCCAGCCCCTGCGGCATATAGGCCACCTGCGGGCAGATGCGGCCACGATGCCCGGCCTCTGCGATGTCGCCACCCAGAACCTCGATACGCCCCTGCTGGATCACCCGCGCCCCGGCCAACAGCGACAGAAGGCTGGACTTGCCCACACCATCGGGCCCGATCAGCCCAACCATGCAGCCCGCCGGAATATCCAGCGTCACATCCGCCAGCGCCACCGTCTGCCGATAGCGCAGCCCGACCCCTGAAACCCGGGCAATCTGGCCCGGCACGCCGCTCATGGCACCAGATTGGACAGGCTGTCGGGCCATGGGGTGTCCGGGTCGATCCGCAGATAGGCCATGCCAGGCAGACCGGTTTTCACATAATCTCTGTATTTGCGCAAAAGGTCCGGGTCGATCCGGGCGCGCACACGGAACATCAGCTTCTCGCGTTCATCCGCCGTTTCAACCGTCTTGGGGGTAAACTGTGCCACATCCGCGACATAGGACACCCGCGCCGGCACGACATAATCGCGCGCCGCATCCATGACCAACCGCACCTCAGAGCCGACCTCGACCCGCCCCGCCTGCGAGGTGGGCAGGAAAAACGTCATATAGACGTCCTCCAGATCGACAAGGTTCAGGATCCGCCCGCCCGGCGCGACGATCTCGCCCTCCTGGGCGATGCGATACTGAACCCGCCCGTCGCGGGGCGATGTCAGGCTGGCATCATTGATCAGCACATCCACCGCTTCGATCGCCGCCAGGGCGGCATCCACGGCCGCCTCGGCATCGACGATCTGGGCGCGGGCGGAACTGATCCCGGCCTCGGCAGCGGCCAGGCTGGCCTGGGCCAGCGCCAACCCGGCCTGGGTCTGGCGCCCCACCGCGCGGGCATCATCAAGCACCTGCTGGGACACGACGTTGCCCCGGGCCAGTTCCTCGTTCCGGGCCAGCCGGGCAGCGGCAACATCGGCGGCGGCACGGGCCTGTTCGACCTCGGCATCGGCGGCCCGCTGCTGGGCCTCGGCCTGCAACGCAAGGCTTTGGGCGGTCTCCACGCCGATCCGGGCCCGGCGCAACTGGGCCTCGGCCTGGCGTTTCTGGGCGCTCAGTTGCAGCACATCCATCTGCACCAGCACATCGCCCTGGCGCACGACCTGTCCCTCTTCGGCGCGGATCTCGGCGATACGGCCAGCGGACAGGGCGGCGATATCAATCTCGGTCGCCTCGATCCGGCCATTGCCGGCGGCAATTCCGGCAGGCAGTGTTTCGGCCGTGCTGTTCTGCCAGGCCAGCCATCCTACAACGACCAGAACGCCCACCGCCACGGCCCATCCCAGCCGGGCCTTTATCCCGTCACGCATCCCCACACCTTTCTCCGTCATCTCTGCAGCACATAGTGACCCGGCGCCTCGCACAGCACCGGCAGCCCCTTGCCCGGGGCCCCCATCGTCGGCGGCGCGCACCGGTCACCGCTGCCCTGGGCCACCAACCAGTCGCCCCAGGCCGGCCACCAGGACCCGGCCTGGGGGTCGTGTCCCGCCTGCCAATCCGCCGCCATGGGCAGATCCTCCCCCAGCCGGTGGGTCCCGATGCGGTAATGGCGCCGCGGATGCCCCGGTTCACTGACGATCCCGGCATTGTGCCCCCCCGAGGTCAGAACGAAGGTCACCTCGGTATCCGTCACCTGGTGGATCTTGTAGACCGATGTCCAGGGCGCCACATGGTCCCGCTCCGTCCCCACGGCAAAAATCGGCGCACGCAGGTTCTGTAACACGACCGGACGCCCCTCGACCACGAAACGGCCGGTGGACAATTCGTTGTCCAGATACAGCCGCTGCAGATATTCCGCATGCATCCGATAGGGCATGCGTGTGCTGTCGGCATTCCACGCCATCAGATCAATCATCGGCGTGCGCTCCCCCATCAGATATTCATGGGTCAGCCGCGACCAGATCAGATCGTTCGAGTTCAACAACTGGAACGCCCCCGACATCTGATCGGCGGACAGGTAGCCCCGGTTCCACATCATGCTTTGCAGGAAGTGCAACTGGCTGGAATCGATGAACAGCGCCAACTCACCCGGTTCGGTGAAATCGACCTGCGCGGCCAGCAGCGATACACTGGCCAGCCGGGCATCCCGCGCTTGCGCCATCGCCGCAGCCGTAATCGACAAGAGCGTGCCCCCCAGGCAATAGCCCGTCGCATGAACCCGCTGATCCGGCACAATCGCCGAAATCGCATCCAGCCCCGCCATGATCCCCAGCCGACGGTAATCGTCCATGGCCAGATCACGATCCCCGGCATCGGGATTGCGCCAGGAAATGGCAAAAACCGTGTGCCCCTGGGACACCAGCCAGCGGATCAGCGAATTTTCCGGCGACAGATCAAGAATATAGTACTTCATGATCCAAGCCGGCACGATCAGCACAGGTTCCGGGTGCACCGTGTCGGTGGTCGGGCTGTACTGGATCAGCTCGATCCGGTGGTTGCGATAGATGACCTGACCCGGCGTGACCGCCACTTCGTGCCCCGGGCGAAAAGCCTCGGCCCCGACCGGGGGCTGACCGGTAGCCCGGCGTGTGACATCCTGCACCCAGTTCATCCAGCCCAGAACGGCATTCATCCCCCCCGTCGCCAGCGTCCGGCTGAGGATCTCGGGATTGGTGAAAGGCGTATTTGACGGGGCGAACATGTCCAGCAACTGCCGCGCCGCGAAGGACACCACATCGGTATGATGCTGCGTAACACCCGGCACCTCGTGGGTCGCGTTGTGCCACAGTTGCTGCTGCATCAAAAAGCCTTGGGCCAGCCAGGAAAACGGCGGTTTTTCCCAGCCCTCATGGGCGAAACGGCGGTCGCCCGGCAGCGGCTCAATCGCCGGCGGCGCCGAGGCATCGAAGGTCGAGGCCCACAGATGCGCCATCATACGCGCCCCCTTGCGCGCCGCTTTGTTGGCCAGTTCCATCCGCTTGCCGGGCGCGGCAGCCAAATGCAGCCCCCAATCCGACATGGCCAGCGTCGCCGCCGCCGGCGAAAACCCGCCCGTGGCCTGACCGATCATCGCCTCGGACATGCGGTCCAGCGCGGCGAAGGCCTCTTGCCCCAGGGGTTCCTCGGCGGCCACGTGCTGCGGCGGGGTCACCGGCACGGGCACGCGCGGCGACCCGGATATCCCGGCTCGGAGTTTCGTCTTGGTCTTGGACATCACACCTGTCACCTGCTCGTTGCGCCATCCGCCCAGTCTGGGCAATGCTGCGACCACCGCATTGACATGGCTCAAACAGACCAAACCCGGCCGCGGCCGTGGCGGTTGCGCCAAGCGTCATTTGGCGAACCGCCCGGCAGGTTCGTCAAATCTGACACCAACCGCAAGCAGATACAGGATAATTCATGATCAGTGGTGAGCCGTGCAGGATTCGAACCTGCGACCCACTGATTAAAAGTCAGTTGCTCTACCAACTGAGCTAACGGCCCACGCAGGACGCCCGTCTAAACAGACAGTTCGGGGCGGTCAAGGCCCCCCTTGCGTTTTTTCGACGGTGCTGGATTTTGCCGTGCCCCCGCCTTATATGCCCGCCATGTCTCAGAACGTCCCGGACACCCGCCTGCCCTTCGTGAAGATGCACGGCCTTGGAAATGACTTCGTGATCATCGACTCACGTGGACGGGCGCCGTGTGTCTCGCCGGAACTGGCCCGTACACTGGGAGATCGGCACCGGGGCGTGGGCTTTGATCAACTGGCCGAACTGCACGGTACGCCCGATGCCTTGTCGCTGGACTTCTGGAATGCCGATGGAACGCGGTCCGGTGCCTGCGGGAACGCGACACGCTGTGTGGCGGCCCTGGTTCTGGACGAAACCGGGACCGATTCGGTGGTTCTGAAAACCGAGCGCGGCCCCCTGATCGCGCAAACCGCCGGAAAGGGGCTGATTCGCGTCAATATGGGGCAGCCCCAGCTGGACTGGCAGGACATCCCCCTGGCCAAGGCCGCCGATCTGGATGCCCTGCCCCTGGCCGGCGCCCCCTCGGCCGTGGGCATGGGCAACCCGCATTGCATCTTCTTCGTCGAGGATCTCGACGCGATCATTCTGGACAGCGACGGCCCCAAGGTGGAACATGACCCGCTGTTTCCCGCCCGCACCAATGTCGAGTTCGTTCAGGTGATCGGCCCAGACCGGCTGCGTACCCGGGTCTGGGAACGCGGAACCGGGATGACCCAGGCCTGCGGCTCGGGCGCCTGCGCCGTGGCCGTGGCCGCCCAGCGCCGGGGGCTGGCCAGCCGACAGTCCGAGATTATCCTGGATGGCGGATCGCTGTTCATCGACTGGCGCGCCGACGGGGTCTGGATGACCGGCCCAACAGCGCGGGTCTTTGATGGCCTGCTGGATCCCGGCTTGGCCGAGGTCCCGGCATGACCACCCGACCACCGGTCTTTGCAACCCAGGGGTGCCGTCTGAACGCCTATGAAACCGAGGCGATGAAAGCCCTGGCCCGCGAGGCAGGGCTGGGCGATGCGGTGATCGTCAACACCTGCGCCGTCACCGCCGAGGCCGTGCGCAAGGCCCGCCAGGACATCCGCCGCCTGCGCCGCGAAAACCCCGGCGCACATGTCATCGTCACGGGCTGCGCAGCCCAGACCGATCCGGACAGCTTTGCCGCCATGCCCGAGGTCGATCGCGTCATCGGCAATTCCGAGAAGATGCAGGCCGGCACCTGGATGGCCCTGGCCGGGGGCACCAGCGACGCAGCAGTGATGGTCGACGACATCATGTCGGTACGCGAAACCGCCGGCCATCTGATCGACGGCTTCGGCACCCGGTCACGCGCCTATGTGCAAATCCAGAACGGCTGCGACCATCGCTGCACCTTCTGCATCATCCCCTATGGGCGCGGCAATTCCCGGTCCGTTCCTGCGGGCGTGGTGGTGGATCAAATCCGGCGGCTGGTGGATCGCGGGTATAATGAGGTCGTTCTGACCGGGGTCGATCTGACCAGCTGGGGCGGCGATCTGCCCGGCCAGCCCCCGTTGGGCAATCTGGTCCGCCGGATCCTGAAACTGGTACCCGATCTGCCGCGTCTGCGCCTGTCCTCGATCGATTCGATCGAGGCCGATCCCGACCTGATGGAAGCCATCGCCAGCGAATCACGGCTGATGCCGCATCTGCATCTGTCGCTACAGGCCGGCGATGACCTGATTCTCAAACGGATGAAGCGGCGGCATTTGCGCGACGACGCCATCGCTTTTTGCCAGGAGGCACGGCGCCTGCGCCCAGACATGACGTTTGGCGCCGATATCATCGCCGGGTTTCCGACAGAAACCGAGGCTATGTTCGCCAATTCCCTGCAACTTGTCGAGGATTGCGGCCTGACCTGGCTGCATGTCTTTCCCTATTCGCCGCGGCCCGGCACACCGGCGGCCCGGATGCCTCAGGTCAATGGCCGCGCGATCAAAGCACGCGCCGCCCTTCTCCGCGCTGCCGGGGATGCTGCCGTCACCCGTCATCTGACCGCGCAGATCGGCCGCACACATCGGATTTTGATGGAAAGCCCGACGATGGGCCGAACCGAGCAATTCGCCGAGGTCCGATTCGCGCAACCCCAAACCGAGGGCCAGATCGTGACAGCCCGGATTTCAGCCGCGTCCGGGGATCACCTGACAGTCGCCTGACCCGGGCACACCCACCGACCGGGCCGAAAAACGCGGCTCAGAAATTAAAGCTGACGCCGACGTTGACGGCATTTGTCACGATGTTGGTCTTCAACTCGCCGCCGCCATCCAGCTCGGCCTTGTTGATCGAATAGCTGCCCTTGTATTCCCCGAAGATCGACCAGCTTTCGGTCACCGGATAGGTAACCCCGGCAACGATCTGCATGGCCGGGCCAGTCAGCTGATATTCGAAGGTTTTGCTGTCGTTCGTCTTGACATCCACATGGGGCACAGCGACCCCCAGCCCGCCGCCGACATAAGGTGTCCAGCGGCGGCTTTCCTTGGGAAAGCGGCGGAACAGGTTGGCGGTGATCAGGTTCAGGCCATCGGTAAATTCAAGCCGTTCAAAGCCGTTATCATCCAGCGTATCGTCATCGGCATAGACCTTGGCATGGTTGAATTCCAGGGCGATCCCCCAGTTGTCCGACCGCCACCATGTGCCACGGAACCCGTAATAGGGCGGCATTTCACCAGACCGGCCTTCCCAGCCGGCGGTAAAATCGAACTTGCCCATCCCGCCCTTTTCATGGCCCTCGACCGTGCTGTGCGGCGATGTCTGCACCCCGGTATAGACGCTGAGTTCGAATTCGGCCCAGGCCGGCACAGCGAACATGAGCGCGACGAAGGCGAACGCGAAAAAGGTACGGACCATGACAAGGGCCTCCGAAACACCGGGAATCGACCGGATTCTTCTGCTCTTGCAAAAGATAATACAACCCTGCCCGGAAAATCGTTAAGATCCACGCCCCGCTGTTGCGAATGTGTCACCGGCGCCAACGTTGCGCACGGTTTTGTGACCGTTTATGACCTTCGCGGTTGATTGCATTTTGTCACGGGGGCAACTCTGCGGCGACAGATCCTAGCTGCATTGGATTGTCCACTGGACGGTTCCGGCGCCCGCGTCTAGGAAAGTGACATATTGCCGAAGGGGCTTTCCCTTGGGTTGTGAAGGCGTCAGCGATCCTGGCGAGAAGATTGGAGAGACATCCGTGTCCCACGCAGAAGAACACGAAGGTACGCGCCGCGATTTCCTGTATTATGCGACGGCTGGGGCCGGCGCGGTCGCAACGGGGGCTGCGGTCTGGCCCCTGGTCAATCAGATGAACCCCAGTGCCGATGTGCAGGCGCTGTCCTCGATCCGGGTGGATGTGTCCGCGATCGAGACCGGCACCCAGCTGACGGTGAAATGGCAGGGCAAGCCGGTGTTCATCCGCCGCCGCACTGAAGCCGAGATCGAGGAAGGCCGCGCCGTGCCGCTGTCAGATCTGGTCGACACCGGCGCCGAAAATGCCAACCTGCCGGCCGACGCCCCCGCCACCGATGAAAACCGGACCCTCGATGAAGCCGGCGAATGGCTGGTGATGATCGGCGTCTGCACCCATCTGGGCTGCGTGCCCCTGGGCGAGGCCGGCGATTTCGACGGCTGGTTCTGCCCGTGCCACGGATCGCATTACGACACGTCCGGCCGCATCCGTCGGGGACCTGCACCGCGCAACCTGCCGGTGCCCGTGGCGCAATTCGCCGATGACACAACAATCGTTCTCGGCTGAGGGAGGATAAGATGGCTGGTATTCCACACGACCACTACGAGCCCAAGACCGGGATCGAGAAATGGCTGGCCTCGCGGCTGAATGTTGTCGGGCTGCTTTATGATACGCTGATGATCCCGACCCCCAAGAACCTGAACTGGATGTGGATCTGGGGGATCATTCTGGTCTTCTGCCTGGCGCTGCAGATCGCCACCGGCGTGGTTCTGGTGATGCATTACACGCCTTCGGCCGACGCGGCCTTTGCCTCGGTCGAGCATATCATGCGCGACGTGAATGGCGGCTATATGCTGCGCTATCTGCACGCCAACGGCGCCTCGCTGTTCTTCGCTGCCGTCTACCTGCACCTGTTCCGCGGTCTCTATTACGGGTCCTACAAGGCCCCGCGCGAAGTGACCTGGATCATCGGCATGCTGATCTATCTGATGATGATGGGCACCGCCTTCATGGGCTATGTGCTGCCCTGGGGTCAGATGTCCTTCTGGGGCGCAACCGTGATCACCGGCCTGTTCGGCGCCATTCCCTTCATCGGCGAGCCGATCCAGACTTGGTTGCTGGGCGGACCGGCGGTGGACAATGCCACGCTGAACCGGTTCTTCTCGCTGCACTATCTGCTGCCCTTCGTCATCGCAGGGCTGGTGATCGTGCATGTGTGGGCCTTCCACAGCACCGGCAACAACAACCCCACCGGGGTTGAGGTGCGCCGCGGATCGAAGGCCGAGGCCGAGGCCGACACCCTGCCCTTCTGGCCCTATTTCGTCATCAAGGACCTGTTCGCACTGGCCGTAGTACTGGTAGTGTTCTTCGCCATCGTCGGCTTCATGCCCAACTATCTGGGCCACCCCGACAACTATATCGAGGCCAACCCCCTGTCCACGCCGGCCCATATCGTGCCGGAATGGTACTTCCTGCCGTTCTACGCGATCCTGCGGGCCTTCGATTCCGAGGTCTGGGTGGTGCAACTGGCCAATTTCGTCAGCTTCGGCATCATCGACGCCAAATTCTTCGGGGTGATCGCCATGTTCGGCGCCATCGCGGTGATGGCCGTGGTGCCCTGGCTGGATACGTCGCGGGTGCGCTCGGGCCGGTTCCGGCCGATGTTCAAGTGGTGGTTCGCCCTGCTGTGCGTCGATTTCATGGTGCTGATGTGGGCCGGCGCCATGCCTGCCGAAGGGATCTATCCCTATATCGCGCTGATCGGTGCGGCCTATTGGTTCGCCTATTTCCTGATCATCCTGCCCCTTCTGGGCGTGATCGAGAAACCGCTGGCACCGCCCGCCACCATCGAGGCCGATTTCAATGCCCATTACGGCCATGCCGAGGGCACCGGAAAATCCGCCGCGACGACCCCGGCCGAGTGAGAAAGGACGATCACGTGACACTCAAGACACTCACCCTTTCGGCCATCGCGGCACTTGCTTTTTCGGCCAGCGCAGGTCTGGCTGCCGAAGGGGAATCCCACGTCCGTGACGTGGATTTCTCCTTCGAGGGGCCCTTCGGGCGCTATGATGAGCACCAGCTGCAGCGCGGCCTTCAGGTCTATACCGAGGTCTGCGCCGCCTGCCATGGTCTGAAATTCGTGCCGCTGCGGACCCTTGCGGACGAAGGCGGCCCGCATCTGCCCGAGGATCAGGTCCGCGCCTATGCCGCGCAGATGGAAATCTTCGACGCCGAGCTGGACGATTACCGTCCCCGCACGCCGACCGATCATTTCCCCGGCCCGCAACAGGACAACGCCCCTGATCTGTCCTTGATGGCCAAAGCGCGGTCCGGTTTCCACGGCCCCTACGGCACCGGGCTGAACCAGCTGTTCAACGGCATCGGCGGGCCAGAATACATTGCCTCGATCCTGACAGGCTATAGCGGGGAAACCCACGAACAGGCCGGATCCCTCTTTTATGAGAACACGGCCTTCGCCGGTGGCCTGATCGCCATGGCCCCGCCGTTGGAAGATGGCCAGGTCGAGTTTGCCGATGGCCATGCCAACGACGTCGCCTCGATGGCCGAAGATGTGTCGGCCTTCCTGATGTGGACGGCGGAACCCAAGATGATGGCCCGCAAACAGGTCGGCTTTACCGCCGTGGTGTTTCTGGTGATCCTGACTGGGCTGTTGTTCATGACCAACAAGCGGATCTGGAAACCGGTGAAGGACAAGGCAAAAGCCACGGGTACACCGGCGGAATAATCTTTTCCCCCTGCAGATCGAAACGCGCCCCAGACCGGGGCGCGTTTTCTTTTGCGCGGATCGGCCTCTTTCCCTGAAACTGCCTGGACTTGAGCCCCGCCGCCACCCCGGATAGACCCCGTTGGAAAGGAGCCCGCCCATGTCGATCAACAGTTTCGGCCACCTGTTTCGTGTCACCACCTGGGGCGAAAGCCATGGCCCCGCCCTTGGCGCCACCGTGGATGGCTGCCCGCCGGGAGTGCCGCTCAGCCCCGAGGTGATCCAGCCCTGGCTGGACCGGCGCAAGCCCGGGCAGAACCGCTATACCACCCAGCGACGCGAGGCCGATGCCGTTGAAATCCTGTCCGGCGTGTTCGAGGGCCAATCCACCGGCACGCCGATCCAGCTGATGATCCGCAACACCGATCAACGCTCCAAGGATTACGGCGACATCGCCAGCAAGTTCCGCCCCGGCCATGCCGATATCACCTATTGGCAGAAATACGGCATCCGGGATTATCGGGGTGGGGGGCGATCCTCGGCCCGGGAAACGGCCGCGCGGGTGGC
>JBKDZR010000005.1:0-10100 GCA_047971485.1 Qingshengfaniella sp.
ACAAGCCCGGAACGGGCGCCGCGCCATCACTGGGGCGGCCCACCGGTCTGGCGCTATGGCTGATGTAAGCGCGAAGCTGGAATATCGCGCTACCACGGCTGCCATAAATCGCGTAGCGGGCGGGTTGGGTGCGCCAGTCCCGGGTCCGGCACTGGCGCGGCTTGGTCTGCTGGTGGTAACGGCCGCTTCGCCCGCAAAGCCGACTGTTGCCAACGATCAATCCTCAGGGCCGTTGGTATAACTGACGGAAGCTGATTTGATCATCAAATTAGCGCAGCATCAGCGTAGAATAATAAGGTTACAGCCAAACAAAATGATCAAAATAAAGTTGTTTGGCTATATGAGAGGGGGATGATCATTGGTGAATGATCTGTCTTCTCTGTGTGGTTCGCAGGTTTGGGGCTTTGTGGCGTCACACCTGCAGAGCAAGCCGCGCCCGCGCCTCATCTTGGGCGGGCTGGTCCCGCCAGGCTCAGCCCGTAGGACAGGATCACGCAGGTGGTGAACAGCCAGAACCCCCAGGCGATTTCGATCCGGCCAATGCCAACCCCCTTGGCGACGACCACGTAAAGCGCGATGAGAAAGATATCGGCAAAGGCTAGCCGCCCGAGGATCTTCAGCAAGGGCAGGGCGCGGCTGCCGAGCCAGCCGAACTGGATGCCGGCCAGGGCCAGGGTTTTGGCATAGGGTGCGACAATGGCCAGCCCCCCGACCAGCACTGCCAGGGGGCGGTCGCTGTCCCACAGCGCGGCCAAGCCCGAAAACACCGAAATTTCCGACAAGCTGAAAAACGGCAGCAGACCGGCGCGCATCAGCGGGGCGGACCAGGCGACGGGAAAGGCGATCAGCAGCCCCAGATTGGCCAGGGCAAGGGCCGTGGCCAGGGCGCGTTTCATCGGGGCCCGGGTCTGGGGGGCGTCACCGAACCGCCTCGATCGGGCCCTCGGCACTGCCGGTGATGAACTGGCGGACATAGGGGTCTTCGGTGGTATCCAGATCGGCAACCGGACCGGTCCATTGGATCACCCCGTCATGCAGCATGGCCACCTTGTCGGCGATGGCGCGCACGCTGGACATGTCATGGGTGATGGTCATCGCCGTGGCGCCCATTTCCACCACGATTTCCCGGATCAGATCGTTGATCACACCGGACATGATCGGGTCTAGCCCGGTGGTCGGTTCGTCAAAGAAGATGATCTTTGGATCGGCGGCGATGGCCCGGGCCAGACCGACGCGTTTCTGCATGCCGCCAGACAGTTCGGCCGGGTACTGATCGGCCACGGCGGGGCGCAGGCCTACGCGGCGCAGTTTGTCTATGGCAATGGCGCGGGCCTCTTCTTTCGGGCGCTTCAGCAGACCACGGCGCAGCCGAAAGGCGACGTTTTCCCAGACACTCATGCTGTCAAACAGCGCGCCGCCCTGAAAAAGCATGCCGAAATGGGACAGAAATTCATCCCGCTCGGCCTTGCGTATGTCCTCTCCATCGACGGTGATCGTGCCGCTGTCAGGGAAAACCAGGCCAAGAACACTTTTCAGAAGGACCGATTTTCCGGTCCCCGAGCCGCCGATGATGACCATGCTTTCGCCCTTGGGCACCGTCAGGGTCACGCCGCGCAGGACGCGATTGTTGCCGAAGGCCTTGTGTACATCCTGAAGCGTAATCATGATGAGAAGAACACCTCTGTCAGCAGGTAGTTCGAGGCCAGGATCAGCACCGATGCGGCGACAACGGCGGCCTTGGTGGCTGCGCCCACACCCTGCGCGCCCCGTGCCGAGGTCATGCCATAGTAGCACCCCATCAGCGAGATCAGGAAGCCGAAGGCCGCGCCCTTGACCAGGCCCGATCCCACATCCCAGAATTCAAGGTAGTTGAAGGTGTTGGCCAGGTAAGTTGCCCCATTGAGATCCAGCCGCGCAGTGCCGACCAGATAACCGCCCATGAGGCCGATGATATCACCGACACCAACCAGGAAGGGCAGGGAAAGGGTTGCCGCCAGCACCTTGGGCACGGTGAGGTATTTCATCGGGTTGGTGGACAGGGTGACCAGGGCGTCGATCTGCTCGGTCACCTTCATGGTGCCCAGTTCCGCCGCGATGGACGAGGCGACCCGCGCAGCCACCATCAGCCCGCCCAGCACCGGGCCCAATTCACGGGTCATGCCGATGGCGACGATCGAGGGCACGAAGGTTTCGGCGTTGAACCGCGATCCGCCGGCATAGATCTGCAACGCCAGCGCGCCGCCGGTGAACAGCGCCGTCATGCCGACGACAGGCAGGCTCAGCCAGCCGATGGTCAGCAGTGCCGAGGCGAATTCGCGGAAATAGAAGGGCGGCGTGACCATGTGCCGTAGGGTGGCGGCCGCAAAGATCGAGACCCGACCGATGGCGGCGATGGCCGCCAATGTGGCGCGGCCCAGATGTGCAACAGGCGTCAGCGGGTTCATGTGGCCCTCTTCTTGCGCGGCGATTGGCGCGGTTCCGGGGCCCGGCATGGCGCCCGCCCCATGGGCGGCATAGGCAAGCTGGCCGGAAATGTCGAGCCATCCCCCTGCGATCGGCGGGGCTCAGCCATGGGCAAGAAGGCGGCGGTAGCGCGGCCCCAGCGCAGTCAGGATTTCGTACCCGATGGTGCCGGCGGCGGTTCCCACCGCGTCGATGCCCTGTTCCGGGCAGATCAGGTCCAGATGGTCAGGATCGTGATCCAGCCCGGTGATGTCAACGGTCAGCAGATCCATCGAGACACGTCCTGCCAGGGGGCAGGGCGTGGTGTCGGCATACAGGGAAATCCCGTTCGACAAGGCGCGCAGGATGCCATCGGCATAGCCCGAGGCCAGGGTGGCGATTCGGGTTGTGCCGCGCGCCTGGAAACTGGCCCCGTAGCCCACGGTTTCGCCCTGGGTCAGGGTGCGACATTGGATCACAGGCAGGCTGAGCCGGACAACGGGGCGGGCTGCGGTGAAGGGAAGGCCGCCATAAAGCCCGATTCCCGGGCGGGTCAGGTCAAAGTGATAGGCCGGCCCCAGCAGGATTCCCCCCGTTGCCGACAGCGACCGCCGGCTGCTCAGCCCGGCTGTCATCTCGCGGAAGCAGGTCAGTTGGGCGGTATTCTGCGGATGCCCCGGTTCATCGGCGCAGGCAAGGTGCGACATGACCAGCCAGGCCGTACCGGGCAGCGCCATGCGCGCGGCGGCCCAATCCGCCGGTTCCAGCCCCAGCCGGTTCATGCCGCTGTCCAGCTGAATGCCGAACGGATGGCCCGGCAAGGTCTGGGCATGACGGGCGATTTGTTCGGGGCTGTTCAGCATCGGGGTCAGGGCGTGATCGCGCAACGTGGCGGCATCGCCCTTCATATGGCCCGACAATACGGCAATCACCGGCCCGGGGCCGATGGCTGCCCGCACGGCGGCGCCCTCTTCGGCCAGGGCGACGAAAAAGCTGCGCGCCCCGGCATTGGCCAGATGGCGGGCCACCTGGGCCGCGCCCAACCCGTAGGCATCTGCCTTGATCACGGCCGCAGCTTCTGCATCGCCGCTCAGCCGGTTCAGGGCATGCCAGTTTTCCGCAAGGGCGCTCAGATCAATTGTCAGGGTCGCTTGTGCCATGCCCTGTCTTGCGGCCGGAAGGGGGCCGGGTCAAGGCGGGGAATGCCGGCGACCTGAAGATGCCCGGGGATTCGTCTTGCCCGGGAGGGGATCACTTGGATAACAAAAACTGAAGTGAGGTTAACTTAAAGTCGGTTGTCACCCGGAAGCCCAGCGGGAAGACTCGGTTCCGGATGGAGGAAAAAGAGGCTTGGGCCAATAAGAACGGGGATCCCCCGCAGAAGGGCGCCCGGCAGCACAGGCAAGAAGCGTGGTCTTCAGGGCCGGCCGGGTCCGTGCCGCGTGAAGACGGCTTGAACGTCCAATGGGAGGGACTGGAATGAACAGATTTGCAGGGCTCGCCGCGCTTGCTGCGCTATGTGTGGCCACGTCGCCGGCTTTCGCCGAATTCCCCGAACGCGATATTCGTGTGATTGTGCCATGGGGGGCGGGCGGTGGCGCCGACGCGATCGGGCGCAAGATCATGAGCATCGCGGAACGTGAGCTGCCGGTTTCGATCTATGTCGAAAACCTGGAAGGGGGCGTGACGTCGATCGGGGTGAATGCGCTGATGGCTGCCCCGGCGGATGGGTATACGGTAGGGGCGCTGACCTATGACAGCGTGGTGACCGTGCCCTGGGAAAAGATCCTGCCCGGCTATAGCCTGGACCGGCTGGACATGCTGGCGCTGGTCACGTCCGAACCTAATGCGCTGATGGTCGGGCGTGGAACCTATGACACGTTTGATGAGGTCATCGCGGCGGCCAAGGCGGCGCCGGGCGAGATCAAGGTGGGCATCCAGGGGCTGGGCTCGATGACCCATATCTCGCTTCTTCAGCTGGAGGATGCGATGGATGTCAAATTCCGCACCGTGACCTATCCCGGTGGCAGCGGTGCCCAGCGGGAGGCCATCTTGTCGGGTGAGGTCGAGGCCGTTGTCACCAGCCTGGGGGATTTCGCGCCCCTGCTGAGTTCGGGGGATGCCAAGGGTCTGGTCGAGTTCAGCGATGCCAGAAATCAGGGCTTTCCCGACGTTCCGATCAGTGCCGATTTCGGGCTGGATCTGGTGAACGGCTCGTTCATGCTGTTCGCCGTGCCTGCCGGCACGCCGGCGGCCGCCGCCGATCTGCTGGCATCTGCCATTGAGACCGCCTGGAAAAGCGATGAGTTCCAGGACTGGACCGCGCAGGTCGGGGTGGCCGCATCCTGGATGAATGCCGAGGACGTGACCGCCTTCACCCGCCAGTATCAGTCAGATATCTTTGGCATCCTGACTGACCTGACCGAACGTGGTGTGATCGAATGATTGCCTGCGGGCGGGGCGTCTGATCTGCCCCGCCCGCAGCCTTCTGATCCAAGTGGCGCGATGGGCCGCCCTGCGGGGCAATCTCCCCGGGGTTGAGACCCAGAATGCGAGGACTGTCATGCGACTTCCAGCCAGTATAGCCCGCTACAGGCCGTTGGTCCTGCCCTGTCTGCTGCTGCTTTTCACGGCAGCCTATCTGCAAGACGCCCTCTCGGCGGGTAAGCTGTTCCGCTATGGGCTGCCGGGGGCGTCGTTCATGCCGGTCGTTCTGTCGGGGATCATGTTTGCCGGGCTGACGGTGGTCATCGTGCAGGAGGTCATTGGCATCCTTCGACACCGGGCTGAGGCCACAAGCGGGGCTGAGATCAGCCTGGCGCCGCTGTGGATTGCCGGGGCGACGCTGGCGCTGGTGTTGCTGCTGAAGATTCTGGGGTTTCTGGTCGCCGGGACGTTTTATGTGTTCGCACTGCTTACGGTCTTTGGCGTCTGGGCGGATGGCCGGCTGCGCGGGGTGCTGATGCGGGCCGTCCTGTCGGCGGGGATTGCCGGACTGGTCTATCTGTTCTTCACCACCTTTTTCTCGGTGAAACTGCCGGCGGGGATCCTGGCCTGATGGAACAGCTTATCGCCATAGGACAGGGCTTTGCCGCCCTTGCCGCGCCGGGGGTGTTCCTGGCGATGGTCGGCGGTTTCCTGATCGGCACGATTTTCGCGGCGGTCCCGGGGCTGACCGGGACGCTGGCCATCGCCCTGTTGCTGCCAATGACCTTTTCCATGGATGTCACCTCGGCCTTGGTCATGTGTGCCTCGATCTTCATGGGGGGGCAGTATGGGGGCAGCATCACGGCGATTACCGTGAATATTCCCGGGGCACCCTGTGCGGTCATGACGGCCTATGAGGGCAACAAGCTGATGCGCAAGGGGCAGGGGGTTGGCGCGCTGCGTGCTGCGGCGCTGGCCTCGATGATCGGCGGGGTGCTGGGGGCGGGCATGCTGATGGCCTTTTCGCCCTTCGTTGCCGAAATGGCGCTGCATGTACGCACGCCGGGCAAGTTTTCCCTGATCCTCTTCGCCTTTTTCGTGATCATCCTCTCCAGCGAGGGATCGCTGATCAAGGGGATCGTCGCCACCGTATTCGGCCTGATGATCGGGACGATCGGCATTGATGTCGCCAGTTCCGCGGCGCGCCAGACCTTCGGCTATGTGGGCCTGGTCGAAGGGGTTCAACTGATGGCCGTGATCATTGGTGCTTTTGCGATCAGTGAGCTGTTCGTTCAGGCGGGTGAGGGCGATCTCAAGCTGGATGCCGCGAAATCCGCCGCGCGGGCCCCGGTGCGGGATTTCATGCCGCGTCTGTCCGATTTTCGGGCTTTCGGTGCGTTCAAATACCTGAAATTCGCCATTATCGGCCATTTCATTGGTGTGTTGCCGGGGGCCGGGGGATCCAGTGCCTCCTTTATCAGCTATGCCGAGGCGCGCCGGGCCAGCAAGACCCCCGAGGCGTATGGGGAAGGCTCGCTTGAGGCGGTATCGGCGACGGAATGCGCCAACAATGCCATGTGCGGCGGGTCGCTGGTACCGATGCTGTCCTTTGGCATTCCGGGGGATACCACCGCAGCGGTCATACTGGGGGTGCTGATCATCAACGGGCTGACCCCTGGCCCGCAACTGATGAGCGAGCAGTTCACCCTTGTCACCCCGATGATGGCAGCGCTGTTCGTCTCGGCACTGCTGATCCCGCTGTCGCTGATGCTGTTCGGGCCGTTCTACCTGCGGCTGGTGACGTTGAACCGGGGCGTTCTGTTTTCCACCATCGCGCTTGTGGCCATGGCCGGGGCCTATGTGTCGACTTTCTCCATCCTGCAGATGGGGTTGGCCCTGGCGGTGGGGATCGTGGCCTACATGATGCATCGCAGCGGCTATCCCATCGTGTCTTTCCTGCTGGGGTATCTGCTTGGCCCGGACCTTGAGGTCTACATGCGCCGCAGCCTGTCCATCTCCAATGGCGACCCGAGCATCTTCCTGACCAGCCCGGACAGCATTTTCTTCCTGCTGATGATTGTCGTCTTCTTCTATTTCATGGTCCTGCGCCCCTGGTTGCACGCGCGGGGGACACCGCGGGACGATCTGTTTTCCGATGACGGAGGGCCGCGGCTGTGACCGGGGTGATGATCCATGAGGCCCCGCGCGCAACGCCCCTGCGCCATGAGTGCGATGTGTTGGTGGTTGGGGGCGGGGCCAGCGGGGTGGCGGCGGCCCTGGCTGCGGCAGAGGCGGGCGCGCGCGTCGTTCTGGTTGAGCGTTATGGCTTTCTGGGCGGTACGCTGACGGCGGTGACCTTGGGCAGCATCTGTGGCCTGTATGGTCTGGACGGTGACCGGATCCTGAAGCTGGTGGGCGGTGTTGCCGACCGGATCATTGCGCGCTTGCGCCGGCACAAGGGAGTGGGCGATCCGTTGAAATGGCTGAGCACGGCCTCGCTGCCCTATGATCCAGAGGCGATGAAGATCACCCTTGATGAACTGCTGGCCGAGGCCGGGGTGACGGTGGTGTTGCATAGCCTGGCGGTCGCCGTTCTGCAGGACAAGGCCCGGCTTGACGGGGCCGTGTTTGAAAGCATTGATGGCCGCTGGGCTGTGCGCGCCAGCGTGGTTGTCGATTGCACCGGCGATGGCCAGATCGCCGTACTGGCCGGGGCCAGGTGGCAATGCGATCCGGCCGAGATTCAGTTTCCGACGACGATGCTGCGCTTCGGCGGGGTTGAGGCCGGTGCCGACACGATCCACCGCGATCAGCTGAAACGCTGTCTGGAGGTGGCCAACCGGGCGGGCTTTGATCTGCCCCGCACGGCGGGGGGGCTGTTCGCCGCCGGGCCGGGGATCGTGCATCTGAACGTGACCCGCGTTGCTTTGGATGGACGCACCCCGAACCCGTTGTCGGTACAGGACATGTCGGCGGCGGAAGCGGCGGGCCGGCAATTGGCCGAGCGCTATTTGCAGGCTTTCCGCGCCCATGTGCCGGGCTTTGCCGGTGCCTGGCTTCTGGATACGGGCATGCAGATCGGGGTGCGGGAAAGCCGTCGGATCCTGGGGGATTACGTGCTGACCGAGGCCGATGTCCTGGGGGCTGTCCGTATGCCTGATGCCATTGCGGCCTGTGCCTGGCCGGTTGAGGAACACGGCGCCGGGCGGGCCACGAAATGGGTGTGGCTGCCTGATGGCACCTATTACCAGATCCCCTATCGCTGCCTGTTGCCGGTGGGGATCACGGGGCTGCTGATCGCCGGGCGGTGTCTGTCAGCAACCCATGTTGCCCAGGCTTCGGTGCGGGTGGCGGGCACCTGTTTTGCCTTGGGGCAGGCGGCGGGAACAGCGGCGGCTTTGGCGGCGTCGGCGGGTCTGGTGCCGCGCGATCTGGATCCCGGCGCATTGCGGGCGGCGCTGGTGGCGGGCGGGGCTGTTCTGGGCGACAGCCCGCCTTGCTTCGTCGATCCAGCCAATCCCTTGGAGATGAGTCATTGAAACTGCGCAGCAATTTTGAAAAGGGCAGCACGCTTTGGGCATTGCGCCTGGCCCAATGGACGGCACTGGGGATTGCCGAGGCGGATATGGACAAGCCGAAGATCGCGGTGATCAATGCCTCGTCGGAACTGTCCTCGTGCTATTCTCATCTCGATGGGGTGACCGCCACCGTGAAGCAGGCCATCCGCGCCGCCGGGGGGCTGCCTTTTGAGGTCAAGACAACGGCGCCCAGCGATTTCATTCACTGTGCCGGGGCGGCGGGGGGCTATATCCTCTCTTCACGCGACCTGATGGTCAACGATATCGAGGTGGCGGTGGAAGGGCCGCAGCTGGATGGCATGGTTTGTCTGGCCTCTTGCGACAAGACGGCACCGGCCCAGTTGATGGCTGCGGCGCGGCTCGATATTCCGACGATCCTGGTGATTGGCGGGTATCAGGCCCGGGGCGTGTACAAGGGTGCGCCCGTGGATATCGAGGATGTCTTCGAAAGCGTCGGCAAGTTGGGTGCTGGCCTTGATCCCGAGGCCCTCGGCTGCATGGCGCGTGGTGCGATCCGCAGTCCGGGGGTCTGTGCGGGGATGGGAACGGCCAACAGCATGCACCTGATGGCCGAGGCCCTGGGCATGACCATTCCCGGCAGTGCCCCTGTCGCGGCCAATTCCGAACGCATGTTCGCCAATGCGGCGGCAGCCGGACAGCGGATCGTGGCGATGATCGCCGAGGATCTGCGGCCCTCACGGATCATGACACCGGAGGCTTTTCGCAATGCGGCCACGCTGGCCCTGTCTTTGTCCTGCTCGATCAATGTCATGCGCCATCTGCAAGGGGTGATCGAAGAGGCGAGGCTGGATCTTGATATCTATCGGGTTTTCGCCGGGCTGGATGGGGTGGTTCCGGTCCTGGCGGCGATCAAGCCGAACGGGCCGGATCATATTGACGATCTCGATGCGGCCGGGGGGGCGCGTGCCGTGCTTGGCCGGCTGCGGTCGTTGCTGGATCCGGCGGCGGTAAACTGCCTGGGCGAAACCCTGGATGAGATGCTTGCGGATGGCCCCGAGGCCGGGCCGGGGATCGCGACGCTGGACAGGCCCATTGCGCCGGGTCCGTCTTTGTCGATCCTGCGCGGTACGCTGGCGCCAGCCGGGGCAATCATGAAACTGGGGGCATCGACCAGCCCGGATCTGGTGCATGAGGGCCCGGCACGGGTGTTCGAAGCGCAGAGTGCTGCGCTGGAAGCCCTTGGGGCCGGCCGCATCCAGCCCGGTGACGTCGTGGTCTTGCGGGGGCTGGGGGCACGCGGCGGCCCGGGGGTGGCCTCGGCGTCCTGGTTCGCGGCAGCGCTGGCGGGCAGTGCGCTGGCTGGCAAGACTGCGCTGATTACCGATGGGCAGCTTTCGGGGTTGAACCGGGGGATCGTGGTTGGTCAGGTCATGCCTGAGGCAGCGACCGGCGGGCCGATTGCCGCCGTGCGCGACGGGGACAGGATCCGCATAGATGTCGCTGGGCGGCGGCTGGATCTGTTGATTGATGCCGATGAGATGCAGGCCCGCCTGGAGGATATGGATCCAAGGCTGGCTGCGCATGAGGGCTGGCTTGGTCAGTATCAGCGTCTGGTGCAGTCACTGGACCGTGGCGGGGTGCTGATTGGGGTGCCGCCCCGCGATCACGACTGATCGTGTCGTTTGGCTGTAA
>JBKDZR010000006.1:0-35582 GCA_047971485.1 Qingshengfaniella sp.
GCGCGCTTGGGGTTGGCCGTCAGTTCCAGAACCTCGGCCTGCAAGCTGACCGCTTCCAGCAACGCATCGAGCCCCTGGCCAGTGGTGGCCGAAACCTCGACATCCTGAACGTCGCCGGACAAGGCCTCGACGATGACTTCGTGTTGCAGCAGGTCGGTGCGCACCTTGGTGGGGTTGGCGCCCGGCTTGTCGATCTTGTTGATCGCCACGATCATCGGTACGCCGGCGGCCTTGGCATGGCTGATCGCCTCGACCGTCTGGGGCATCACCGCGTCATCGGCGGCAACCACCAGAATGACGATATCGGTGACCTGCGCCCCACGCGCCCGCATCGAGGTAAAGGCGGCGTGGCCCGGTGTATCGAGGAAGGTCAGTACCTGCCCGCCATCGGTCTTCACCTGATAGGCGCCGATATGCTGGGTAATGCCGCCAGCCTCGCCGGAGACGACTTTGGTCTTGCGAATCGCATCCAGCAGCGAGGTCTTGCCGTGGTCGACATGGCCCATGACGGTGATGACCGGCGGGCGGGCCTCCAGATCCTCGGCCTTGTCTTCGACCGAGTCGATGACCTGTTCCACATCGGCATCAGACACACGCTGCACGCGGTGGCCGAATTCCTCGATGATCAGTTCGGCAGTATCGGCGTCGATGGCCTGGTTCTGGGTAACCATCATGCCGTTCTGCATCAGCGCCTTGACGACATCGGCCACCCGTTCGGCCATGCGGTTGGCCAGTTCGGAGACCACGATGGTTTCCGGCAACTGCACCTCGCGCACGATCTTTTCGCGGCTGTCCTGACCGCCCATGTGCTTGCGGCGATCGCGTTCCTGCTTGCGTCGCATTGAAGCGAGGGACCGCTGCCGCCCCCCGCCTTCGCCGCCCGAAAGGGCCTGGTTCAGGGTCAGCTTGCCGGAGCGGCGGTTATCCTTCGCGCCTTTGCCACGGCCTTCGCGTTCCTGTTCGCGTTCCTGCTTGCGCGACGGGGGCGGCGGCAGGGGTTTCGACGGCTGGGCGCGCTGAACCGGATCGGGTGTGCCGCTGGCGGCCGCGTCTTTCTGGCGGGCCTCTTCGGCGGCCTTGCGGCGGGCCTCTTCTACGGCTTCGCGTTTCTGGCGCTCTTCTTCCTCGGCCCGGGCCTTCAACGCCTCTTCGCGTTCGCGTTCCTCGCGCTCCTTGGCCTCAATTTCGGCCCGGCGTCGTTCGCGGTCCTCGGCGCGGCGCTTTTCTTCATCGGCGCGGGCCTTGGCATCTTCGGCCTCGCGGGCCTTGGCGACCTGCAGGGCGCGCAGGCGGCGTTCCATTTCCGTGTCGGTGATGCCACCGGGACGCCGTGAGGCATCGCCTCCCGCGCCGGAGGCGGATTTGCCGCCCGGCTTGGGAACCACGACCCGCTTGCGCTTGGTTTCCACGACGACATTCTTTGTCCGGCCATGGCTGAAGCTTTGCTTCACCTGACCCGAGCGGGCGCCGCCGCGAAGTCCAAGGGGTTTTTTACCGTCCGTATCGCTCATGTGGTCGTCGTACCTTTCCCGTCGGAGCCGGCGCCGCCAACATCCGCGCGCAGCCCTCGCAGCCGTGCGGCTTCCTCTACAACACGTGTCGTGAGTCCGCCAGCCGCCAGAGCGCCATGTATTACACTTTCGCGTCCGAATGCCAGCCCAAGCTCTGCCGCGGTCAAAACCGTGATGTGGCAGCCCTCGCCCTCTGGCGGACGCAGTTTCGTCTTTCCCCGTTCCGACCCGTCGCTGGCCTGTAACAGCACCGCTGCCTCCCCGGCGACCAGCAGGGCCTTCGTCTTCTCGTATCCCGCGATCGCCAGACCGGCCTTGCGGGCCAGGGACACCAGTTCAACAACCCGTTGCGCCAGCGCCGCCTCGATCTCGTCGGCCAGAGCGCCCGACACCGTCACCGGCCGCTTTGCCCCCCGGGCAAAGACCCGCTTGGCCACGGCCCGGTCCAGAACGCCGCGCTCGGCGGTCACGTAAAAGCCCCGCCCCGGCAGCTTGCCCAGAAGATCGGGCACCACCACGTCGCCAGGGCCGGCGACAAACCGGATCAAACCGGCCTTTGGGCCGGTTTCCCCGGTCACCAGGCACCGGCGCTCCGGTTCGTCCCGATTCTTAACACGTCCGCCACGCGACATTCCAGCCATCCCACCCGGCTGAAAATCAGGCGGGTGTTTCCTCTGTGTCGGTTTCCTCGTCAAGGCCGGCCTCTTCGGCGGCCTGCATGGCGGCCACTTCCTCGGGGTCGACCCACCCCAGCGCCACACGCGCCGACATTACCAGATCCTGGGCCTCTTGCAGGCTGACATCGTAGGGTTCGAGAATGCCGTCATCCTTGACCCGCTGGCCATCCACCGTGGTCCAGCCGCCGGCCAGTTCCCAATCGGCGCAGGTGGCGAAGTCTTCCAGCGTTTTCACGCCATCTTCGGCCAGGGCCACGATCATTTGCGGGGTGAGCCCCTGGAAGTCGATCAGCTGTTCCTCGGCGCCCATCTCGCGGGCCTTGGCCAGCGCGGCCTGGTTCAGCGCTTCGATATGGTCGCGGGCGCGGGCCTGCAGTTCCTGGGCGGTGTCTTCGTCCACCCCGTCGATGCCCAGCAATTCGTCGAGATCGACATAGGCTACCTCTTCGAGGTTCGAGAAGCCTTCGGATACAAGCAGTTGCGCGAAGAATTCGTCCAGATCCAGCGCATCCATGAACAGTTGCGTGCGCTCGGCGAATTCTTTCTGGCGGCGTTCGCTTTCCTGGGCATCGGTCATGATGTCGATGTCCAGCCCGGTCAGCTGGCTGGCCAGCCGCACGTTCTGACCGCGCCGGCCAATGGCCAGACTGAGCTGATCATCAGGCACGACCACCTCGATGCGTTCGGCATCCTCATCAAGGACAACCTTGCTGACCTCGGCCGGCTGCAGCGCATTGACCAGGAAGGTCGGCACATCTTCGTTCCACGGGATGATGTCGATCTTTTCACCTTGCAGTTCGTTGACCACGGCCTGCACGCGCGACCCCCGCATCCCCACACAGGCGCCCACCGGGTCGATCGAGCTGTCATAGCTGACCACGGCGATCTTGGCGCGGCTGCCGGGATCGCGGGCCACGGCCTTGATCTCGATGATGCCGTCGTAGATTTCCGGCACTTCCATCTTGAACAGTTCAGCCATGAATTCCGGTGCGGTGCGCGACAGGAAGATCTGCGGGCCACGGGGTTCGCGGCGCACATCCTTGATGTAGACGCGGATCCGATCGTTGGGGCGATAGCTTTCGCGGCCGATCTTTTCGTTGCGGCGCAGCACGGCCTCGCCCCGGCCGATATCGACGATGATGTTGCCGTATTCCTCGCGCTTGACCAGACCGTTGATGATCGTACCGGCGCGGTCCTTGAATTCCTCGTACTGGCGCTCGCGCTCGGCTTCACGTACCTTTTGCAGGATCACCTGCTTGGCGCTTTGGGCGGCGATCCGGCCCAGTTCGACCGCGGGCACCTGTTCGCTGAACACGTCGCCGATCTGGGGGTTTTCCATGTACTGCCGGGCGGTTTCGACAGTCATTTCGGCCTGGTAGTTTTCCAGTTCCTCATCGGCCACCACCGTGCGGACCCGGGTGAAGGTGGCCACGCCGGTCTTGCGGTCGATCGACACACGGATGTCCATTTCGCTGCCGTAGCGCGACTTGGCGGCACGGGCGAGGCTGTCTTCCATCGCCTCGATCACCAGACCGGGGTCGATCATCTTCTCGCGTGCGACGGCGTCGGCGGTCTGCAACAGTTCAAGCTGGTTGGCGCTGGTAATGGCCATCGGGATCAGTCCTCCTGTCCGGGGGTGGCCCTGGGCGCGTCATCCGCGCCTGAACCTGTGTCATTGGCGGGCGCGTCGCCCTCTGTCAGAATGTCGTCGAATTGGCTTTCATCGACAATGCCCGGCGCCTTGCGCTGACGCAGCATTTCGGTGATCAGATCATCGGTCAGAACCAGCTTGGCATCGGACAGCCAGTCGAATTGCAACCCGATGGTGATCGGGTTGGTGCCGGCGCCCTGGCTGTCGATCTCGATCAGAACCTCGCCGTCCTCAACCCCGGCCAGGGTGCCGCGAAAGCGACGGCGGCCGTCGATCATTTCGGTGGTCTCGATCTTCGCCTCATAGCCGGCCCAGGCCTCGAAATCCTTCAGCCGGGTCAGCGGGCGGTCGATGCCGGGGCTGGAGACTTCCAGCGTGTAGGCATCGTCCAGCGGGTCCTCGACATCCAGGGTGGCCGAAATCGCAGTGGAGATCCTGGCGCAATCATCAACCTCGATCCCGCCATCGGGCCGGTCGGCCATGATCTGCATCGTCTTGGTCTTGCCGCCCATCAGACGTACGCGCACCAGTTCAAAGCCCAAATCCTCAATCACCGGGGTGATGATCGCGGCCAGGCGACGGTCGATGGCAGCTTTGGCGATGAGGTCGCTCATGGGTTCTGGCGCCCCTCCTGCTTCATGGGCTTCGGTCGGTACAAAAAAACGGGCCAGCGGCCCGTGTGATCTTTCCGGTGGCGCCTTGGTTTCCCCCGACACCGCTGTTGAGTCGTCACATAGGCGGATCCGAGAAGATTTGCAAGGATCAATGACCAGGGCAGGAATCATGCCAAGGGGCGACCACCCAGGAACGGGCAGAGGATGCTGCCTTATGTGGTTGTCTGGAAGGAAATGGTAGCGGAGGAGGGATTTGAACCCCCGACACAAGGATTATGATTCCTCTGCTCTAACCAACTGAGCTACTCCGCCAAGAGTGGGGCGTGGTTAGAAAACCCGCTGACGGACGTCAAGGGAAAAAGGAGGGCGTTGTCCAGATTTCAGGGGGAGGACGGGGCCCTCCCGCCCACTGGCGCCGCTGGTGCGGCGCAAGCGGTTGGGCCGTGCGCCGCTTGCGCGGCGCGCCCGGATCTGGGGCTAAGGTCCGCGCGTTGGTGGTATGGCCAGTGCAGCTGGGCGCAACCCTGCTGTCCGGTGCCACCGCCGCGTGCTAAGCGCGCGGCGCGGCCCAAAGGGATGAGACGCCGCAGGTGTCGAAGACGTGCGGGAGTTCCCGTTTCCTGGGACCCAGGGCTGGGTTGTGCCATCTGCTCTGTCCCGACGGTCCAGGGCTTGGTCATGGCGCGAACAGTCTGGCGGGCATGTGCCGTCCCCGCTTTACGGTTTTTGTGCGGTGTGCTCTTGGCCGGGTATCCCAGAGTTGGGGCGGTTTTCGGGGCGAACCTTGGCAGGATCATACGCCCCCCAGCACATCTTTGGGTGGCCCGACCGTGCAGGTCGGCTGGGTCAGACCACGACCTCCATCGGTGTCTGTTCCCCGATGGCGAAGACCCGTTTGTAGCGCGCGACCTCGGCCTCGGGTCCCATCGCCTTGTTCGGATTGTCCGACAATTTGACCGTTGGCCGGCCATTGGCGCTGACCGCTTTGCAGACCAGGCTGAACGGTGCCAGCCGGTCCTCGGGAACCAGCCCGCGGAAATCGTTGGTCAGCAACGTGCCCCAGCCGAAGGACGCCCGCACCCGACCGTGAAACTGTTCATGCAGTTCCGCGATCCGGTCCACATCCAGCCCATCGGAAAAGATCACCAGCTTGTCGCGGGGGTCCTCCCCCCTGGAAATCCACCAGGCGATGGCCGCCTCGGCACCTTCGGCCGGATCGCCGCTGTCGATCCGGATGCCTGTCCAGCGGGCCAGCCAATCCGGCGCGTGGTCCAGGAACCGCTTGGTGCCATAGGTGTCGGGCAGAATGATGCGCAGGTTGCCGACATGTTCTTCATGCCAGTCGGCCAGAACCCGGTAGGGGGCCTGGCGCAGGTCCTCATCGGTTTCGGCCAGGGCGGAATAGATCATCGGCAGTTCATGGGCGTTTGTGCCGATCGCCTCGATGTCGCGGCGCATGGCGATCAGGCAGTTCGAGGTGCCGATAAAGGCCGGTCCAAGCCCCTCCATCATCGCTTGCACGCACCAGTCCTGCCACAGAAAACCGTGCCGCCGGCGGGTGCCGAAATCGGCAATCTTCAGGCCATCGAGGCGGCGCAGCATCTCGATCTTTTCCCACAGCTTGGCCATGGCCCGGGCATAGAGGACCTTCAGCTCGAAGCGCCCCATGTCCTTCAGAACCGCCCGGCCCCGCAGTTCCATCAGCACCGCCAGCGCCGGGATTTCCCACAGCATGACCTCGGGCCACAGGCCTTCGAAGGTCAGCTCATACTGGCCATCGCGCTTTTCCAGGTGATAGGGGGGCAGGCGCAGGTTTTCGAACCATTCCATGAAGTCAGGGCGGAACATCTGGCGCTTGCCGTAAAATGTGTTGCCGCGCAGCCAGGTGGATTCCCCGCGCGACAGCGACAGACCACGAATATGATCCAGCTGTTCGCGCAACTCGCCCTCATCAATCAGATCGGCCAGACGAATGGCGCTGGAGCGGTTGATCAGACTGAAGGTGACCTGGGTGTCCGGCCGATTGCGAAACACCGACTGACACATCAGCAGCTTGTAGAAATCCGTGTCGATCAATGAGCGGATGATCGGATCGATCTTCCACTTGTGATCGTAGACCCGGGTAGCGATGTCGACCATGGTCCTGTCTCCTTCTTGTCTTTGCTTAGATCAAGAAAGAGAAGGGGTTGGCAAGTCGCCACTGCCTGCGCCCGGGATGTCTCCGGGTCTGGGGGCTGGTACGGGGCCGCGCCGGGACAGGCCCGGCCCCGTACCGATGGGGTCAGTGGCCGTGGCCGGAATGATCCATTTCTTCTGCCGCATCTTCGCGGGCCTCGACGTTAAAAGTCACCTCAACCGCGCCGGCCTTTTCGAAGACCAGCGTGGCGGGGATTTTCTCACCGGCGTCCAGTCCATCCTCGTCCAACCCCATGAACATCACGTGATAGCCGCCCGGGGCCAGATCAATCGTGGCGCCGGCGGGAATCTCGATCCGGTCGGCGTGGCGCATGGTGGCCACGCCGTCTTTTTCTTCGGACAGGTGCAGCATGACGCGGGGGAAATCGGCTTTTACGTCGATCAGGGCATCGGCCTCATCGCCGGTGTTGGTGATGCTCATATAGCCGCCGCCGCTTTGCACGGCGGGGGCGGTTTCAAAAGCGTAGGGGTGGTGGATCTCCAGCGTGCCGATGGTGAAGCCATGGGCCAGTGCCAAGCTTGGCAGAAGGGCGCAGAGGGCGGCAAGAGGGGCAAGTTTTTTCATCTTTGATCTCCATAAGGAACCGGGGCGCTGTTACGGGCGCGGATCGGTTTGTTCGTCGTTTGCAATGGGAAGGGGTGGATCAGGCCGCCGGCGGGGCCCGTGCAAATCGGCTGGAGAAAGGGAATGCCCCAAGGCGGGCCAGAACCGGGGCTGGCGCGTCCATGCGCAGGGGGCGCAGTGGGCGTGGCACAGGGGCCGGGGTAGGTGCCGTGGCGAGGGCCTTGACCTGGGCGCAGTGATCGGGGCTGTCGTCCATGTGGACGGGTGTGCCATCGGCGCCGATGGTGATGGTTTCCCAGCCCTGCCCGGTGCAGATCACCACCACCTCGGCGTTGATCAGGCCCAACTCGGCCAGCGCGGCCGAGCTTTTCGGCGCGACGATCCCGAGGATCACCCCGAGCATCAGGGCAAGGTGGAGGGCGCGCATCAGCATGCCGGTCTTTTAGACATGCCCGGGGCACGAGGAAAGCTGAAAACCAGTCCGCCTGTCGGGGGTGGCGGCATGCTCGATCCCGTCAAGCTGATGTCGCATCAGGTCCTGTCTTGGTTTGAAATCAACCGAACCAGGCCGCGTTTCCAAGGGCTGCGGGACGGCGATCCAGGGCTGCTGCGGGTGCAGTTTATGGCTGTCAGGTCATCTTCCGCCCGAGGATCCGGACAAGGGGCCAAGCCGGTTTTCAAACCGAAGACAGTCCTCAGTATCCGCAGGACAGGTAAGGGGGCAGCAATGGGGAAGGATCAAAACCCTCTCGCGTCGCCCTGCCCTGACAGGTCATCGGTCATCCCGCCAAGGGCCTTGGCAAAGAGGGCGCCGACCAGGGGCAGTCGTTCGGCCATCAGGGGGCGGTCGCTGTTCAGGGCATAGGTCCTGTGCCCTTTGCGCAGGGGGCCTCGCCAGATTTCGGCCTGTTTCATCGCCGGTTCGGCAACGGCCCGTTTCAGCGTGGCCTCGACCACATGTTCTGCCAGCCCGGTCTGGGCGGACAGGCCAAGTGCGGTGCGTAACTGGGGCCCCGGCATCATCAGTGCGGCCAGGATCAGACGTTCCTCGGGGCTGCGATCAGCCAGTTCGGCCACCTGATCGCGGGCAATCAGATCGGCGGTTACGGTGCGCCGCATCCATGTGGTCAGCTTGGGGCGGATGACCATGGCCCAGCCTTTTTCGGCGGCCAGCTTGCCCAGCCAGCCCTGCCAGCGATCGCGGATGGCCCGCGCCGAGACTTTGGCGATGCGCGTACGGGATTGCTTGACGATATCCTCGATCTCGGCGGCGGGAATGCGCGGCCAGACGGGTTCGGGGATCTTCTCGGTCAGGGCGCCGGTCAGGCGCAGGATTGGGGCTTCGCGCTGGCCGTCGATTTCGCGGCCACCGGGCAGGTGCCCGAATGTCGCATGCGCCTCGGCCAGGTTGAAGTGGTCCCGCAGAAAGGACTGGGCGTTGGACCGGCCCAGGTCGAAATCGTGCTGGCGGAAGGGTTCCCAGAAGAACCCTCCGAACCCACCCAGAAATCCGCTGGCCAGCGCATCGCCGCCCTCCAGCCGGGTGTTGCCGTTGGGCGACTTGCGCGACGGTGCGATCAGAAAGCGGGACCGGGATGCCGTGCCCGCAGCGGCCACCAGTTCCGCCGGCTTGAACCGGGCCTGATCAAGCAGGGCACCCTTCAACCCGAAGAGGATCGGCAGAAAGGCGCGCTCGGCGTCGCGCAAGGTGGCCTTGATCGGGGTGTCGGGGCCTTCGGGGAAGGGATCGATCATGATCACGGCACGATCGGCCTGTTCCGGTGCGCGCGGATTGGGCGGCAACTGCCAGGCGGGATGGTCCGGTTCGGGGCCGGGGCGCAGGGTGAAGCGGGCGTATTCGAAGGGTTCGTTGTTGCAGACCCCGCCATCGACCCCGACAAACGCGATGGGGGTGTGGGGATTCAGCCCCTCTTCGCCTAACGGGTGCGGGCGCGCGGAGGGGGGAATGTCCAGCGGCCAGGCGCCCCCTTGGCGCACCGCGCCCGCTTCGGGGGCGGGCAGGCCCAGGTCGCTGCCGGTGATCGCCACGCTTTGGGCGGCCAGGCCTAGTGGAAAGGCGCCGGTCACGATCCCCATGGCGCGCAGCGCGCTCCAGGGGCTGCCCGGGGTCAGAAAATCGATGGGCTGGGTTTGGCCGTGCGTCAGGGGCAGGGATTGGCCGGCATCGCGCCACAGGTCCAGCCAGGCTGACCCGATCGGCGCGCTGCCCAGGCCGTTGACCCGGAAATGGCTGACATGGGCGTGATTGGCCATCAAATGGCCGCTTTCGGGATGGGCGGCGTTGAACAGCACGCGGTAGGACAGGCCGGTGATATTGGTGCAGGTGACGAAAAGATCCAGCTCGTCGGCGATATAGGGCAGCGGCTGGCCCTGCCACGCGATCCCCTGCAAGACCCGTTCGGCGGCGCTGGCGATGGCCTCGCCGTTCAACAGGGACAGCAGATGGGGGCCCTTGAGATCACTGTTCGACAACAGCCCGGCCCGGCCCGGCGATCCGCGCAGGTCCAGCTCCTTGACCCAAAGCGCATGCAGCACGCGCAGGGCGGGGGCGTCCGTACGAAAGGGGCCCAGCCCATCCAGCAAGGCGGGAACGGCCAGCGCAGTGCAGACCCCGCCGGCGGAGGTCCCGCTCATGGTCTTGAGCACCACGCGCAGGTCCCCGTCCTCGGCCGGGCGGTTGTCCTGATTGGCCAGGGCCGAGAACAGCACATCCAGCACCCCCGCCGTATAAGCCCCGGCCGAGACCGCACCGGCCATCGTCAGACCAAGGGTAAAGCTGCGGTCCTGCGGGGATGTCTCGGCCATGATCGCACGCTCCTTGCGGGTTTACGCAAGGATAACCCGGATTGGGCGATGCGCCTATGGTTGAACGCCCGACCCGGTGGAAACGGGCATGGCCGGGGCATGGCCGGGGGGCAGACCGTGCAGAAAGGTGGTCAGCGCCAGTTCGAAACGGGCTTGCCGGTAGGCCAGGTCGGGGGCGGTCCGGCCGATCAGCAGGATGTCCATCGGGCTGCAAAACGCCATGTCCTTGAGAAGGATGGCGGCCATTTCCGTATCGGCGACGTGGATTTCGCCGCGGGTGTTGCCCCGGTCCAGTTCATCCCGGATCAACCCGACGATCTGTTCAAAGCCGTCCTGCCAGAACTGCCGCGCGCGTGCGCAATCGGTCAGGCTTTCGGCAATTGCGGCGCGCAGGGCGGCTACGGCCAGATCGTCGGAAAAGCGGGTTTCGCGCGGTCTGAGCAGCTGGCGCAGGCGGTCTTCCAGCGGCAGCCGGATCTCGTCCGCATCGAGGGGGCGAATCATCGTGCCGCGGAACCGGGCGATATAGGCGCAGAACAATTCATGGCGATCGGCGAACTGGGCATAGACGGTGCGCTTGGACATGCCGGCCTTGCGGGCCACGGCCTCCATGGTGGTGCCGCTGCTGCCCGTATCGTGAAACACGGCGTCCAGCGCGTCGAGAATCAGTTCACGGCGGCGCGCGACCGAGATCGTCATCGGGCGGCCGCGGTTGCGGCTGCCTTGGGGATCAGCACAGCCTGTCAAAGCGTCACTGTGCCCCAAGTGCGACGATTTCTTTTTCTGTAACGCAGCATTGTCTTGCAACTTGTTCGGATCTGCATTTATGAAACGTTTGAGTTTCATATTATAGCCGCGCATGGCTTTGCAAGCTGTGCCTGTCAGGAAAGCCCGGATCATGATACGGACAGACTTTCTGCGTCACGGTGGCGCCGCTGCCTTCTTTCTTCTTGCTGCCGCGTCGTGCGCGGGGGCCCAGGGCGCCGGGCCTGGCGGGCCGGGGCAACCCCCCAGCGTGACGGTGGTGACGCTGCACCCCCAGGATGTGACGCTGACCGCAACGTTGCCCGGCCGGATCAAGGCCTCGGCCGAGGCCGAGGTGCGTCCCCAGGTGGCTGGCATCATCACCGAACGCTTGTTCCGCGAGGGCAGCACCGTTCAGGCCGGCGATGCGTTGTATACGATCGACCCTGCGACCTATGAGGCGGCGGTGCAGCAGGCCGAGGCCGCCGTGACCCAGGCCGAGGCGCAACTGCGCGCGGCCGAGCGTGATTTCGCGCGGGTCGAGGAATTGCGCAGCCGCAATGTGACCAGCCAGCAATCGGCCGATGATGCGACGACGGCCCGGGAATCGGCGCATGCCGCGCTGCAACTGGCAAAGGCGCAATTGACGGCGGCCGGGCTTGAACTGGAACGCACCACGATCCGCGCGCGGCTGTCTGGCGAAATCGGCCTGTCGCAGACCAGCCGGGGGGCGCTGGTGACCTCGGGGCAGGCCCAGCCGCTGGCCGTCATCCGCAATATCGATCCGGTCTATGTCGATGTGACCCAGGCGGCGGCGGACATGCTGGCCTGGCGCCGGGGGCTGGCGCAATCGCTGCTGTCAGACACCCATGGCAACGTAACGCTGGTTCTGGCCGATGGCACGCCCTACGATGAAAAAGGGTCGCTGACCGCGGCCGAACCCCATGTTGATGAACAGACCGGGGTGGTTGTGTTGCGCATGCAGTTCGAAAACCCCGACAAGCTGTTGCTGCCGGGCATGTATGTGCAGGTCGATATGCCAACCGGGGTCGCCCGTGACGTGTTCCTTGCCCCGCAAGAGGGTGTGACCCGCGACCGGCGTGGTGTGCCCACGGCCTATGTCGTCAACAGCGAGAACGTGATTGAGGCGCGCCAACTGACCATTCTGGATGACAGCAGTCATTTCTGGATCGTCAGCGATGGTTTGGCCCCGGGCGACCGGATGGTCGTGGCCGGGTTCCAGCGCATCGCGCCGGGGGCCACTGTCACCCCCGAGGAACGCACCGAGGCCCCTGCTGCCGCCCCCGCGGCCGGCCAGTGATCGCCCCCACAGAGTAAAGGTAACGCGTCATGGCACGTTTCTTCATCGACCGGCCGGTTTTCGCATGGGTGATCTCGATCCTGATCATGGGGGTGGGGTTGCTGGCGATCACCACCTTGCCGGTTGCCCAGTATCCCCAGATTGCCCCCCCTTCGGTGACCGTGCGGGCGACATATCCCGGTGCCTCGGCGGAAACCGTTGCCAACACCGTGACCCAAGTCATCGAGCAACAGATGACCGGATTGGACGGATTGCGCTATATCTCGTCCAGTTCGACCTCGGCCGGTACGGCCAGCGTTGCGCTGACCTTTGAAACGGGGACCGATCCGGACATTGCCCAGGTGCAGGTGCAGAACAAGTTGTCCGGGGCCCTGCCGCTGTTGCCCGACACGGTTCAGCGACAGGGTGTCCGGGTCGAGAAATCCGCTGCGGGCTTTCTGATGGTTGTGGCGCTGATTTCCGACGACGGTGCCTATACCCAGACCGACCTGGCCGATTACATGATCTCGAACCTCAACGATGAACTGAGCCGCATTCCCGGTGTCGGCAGCGTTCAGGTGTTCGGTGGCAAATACGCCATGCGGATCTGGCTGGATCCGTCGAAACTGGCCGCCTATGAACTGACGCCGGGGGATGTCGCGGCGGCCGTGTCGGCCGAAAACGCCCAGATCTCTGCGGGGTCGTTCGGCACGCTGCCGACCCCGGACGGCCAGCAGCTGAACGCCACGATCACCGCCCAGTCGCTGCTTTCCACGCCCGAGGATTTCCGCCAGATCGTACTGCGCGCCGAAACCGGTGGCGGGCTGGTTCTGCTGGGCGATGTGGCCGAGGTGGAGCTGGGGGCCGAGAACTATCAGTTCGTGTCGCGCTATGACGGTAATCCCTCGGCCGGTCTGGCGATCAGCCTGGCGCCGGGGGCCAATGCGCTGGATACCTCGGTGCTGGTCAAGGAAAAGCTGGCCGAATTCGAGCCGTTCTTCCCTGACGGTGTGCGCTATGTCGTGCCCTATGACACGACCCCCTTCGTTCAGATCTCGATCGAAGAGGTGGTCAAGACGCTGTTCGAGGCCATCATCCTTGTGTTCCTGGTGATGTATCTGTTCCTGCAGAACATCCGCGCCACGATCATTCCCACCCTGGCTGTGCCCGTGGTGTTGCTGGGGACCTTTGGGATCCTTGCGGCCTTTGGGTTCAGTATCAACACGCTGACCATGCTGGCCATGGTGCTGGCCATCGGTCTGCTGGTGGATGACGCGATCGTCGTGGTCGAAAATGTCGAGCGCGTGATGCATGAGGAAGGTCTGGATCCACGCGAAGCGACGCGCAAATCCATGGGCCAGATCACCGGCGCGCTGATCGGGATCGCCATGGTGTTGTCGGCGGTGTTCGTGCCGATGGCCTTCTTCGGTGGTTCAACCGGTGTCATCTATCAGCAATTCGCCATCACCATCGTCTCGGCCATGGTGCTGTCGGTGGTTGTGGCCCTGACGCTCAGCCCGGCGCTGTGTGCGACGATGCTGCGCAAGAACGACCATGCCAAGCGGCGCGGCCTGTTCGGCCTGTTCAACCGCGGCTTCGACGGGGTGCAGAACGGCTATGCCGGAACGGTCGGCTGGTCGATCCGCCGTCCCCTTCGGGTCGGGCTGATCTATCTGGGGCTCGCGGTGGCCATGGCGCTGCTCTTCGTGCGCACGCCCACCGGTTTCCTGCCCGATGAGGATCAGGGCATCCTGTTCACCATGATCCAGGCCCCGACCGGGTCCACCGTGGAACGTACCCTCGATGTGGTGCAGCAGGTGGAAACCTATTTCTCCGAGGCTGAGGGTGAAATGATCGAATCCGTCTTCTCGGTGACCGGCTTCAGCTTCTCGGGGCAGGGGCAGAACATGGGTCTGGTCTTCGTCAAGCTGAAGGACTGGGATGAACGCCTTGGTGCCGGCCAAAGTGTGCAGGCTCTGGCCGGGCGGGCCTTTGGCGCGCTCAGCCAGATCCGCGACGCCATGGTCTTCCCGATCGTGCCCCCGGCGGTGATCGAGCTGGGCAACGTTTCGGGTTTTGATTTCTACCTGCAGGCGCGGGGTGGCCAGTCCAACGACGAACTGTTGCAGGCCCGCAACCAGTTGCTGGGCATGGCGGCGCAGTCAGACATGGTGACATCGGTCCGGCCCAGCGGGCTGGAGGCGGCGTCACAGTTCAAGCTGGATATCGACTGGCGCGAAGCCGGCGCGATGGGGGTGACGGCAACCGATGTCGGCAACCTGTTGTCCATCGCCTGGGCGGGACGGTACGTGAACGATTTCGTCGATCAGGGCCGGATCAAGCGCGTCTATATCCAGGGCGAGGCTGAATCCCGCGCCGTGCCCTCGGATATTGAAAAATGGCGCGTGCGCAACGATTCCGGTGGGCTGGTGCCGTTCTCGAACTTTGCCACCGGCAGTTGGAGCCAGGGACCACAGGGGTTGTACCGCTATAACGGTGTGCCGGCGATGCAGATCCAAGGCTCGCCCGCGCCCGGGGTCAGCACCGGTGAGGCGATGGCCGAGATGGAACGCCTGGCCAGCCAGTTGGATGGCTTCAACCTGGCCTGGACCGGTCTGTCGCTGGAAGAGGTCGAATCCGGCAGCCAGGCCCCGTTGCTCTATGCGCTGTCCCTGGCGGCGGTGTTCCTGTCGCTGGCCGCGCTGTATGAAAGCTGGTCGATCCCCTTCGCCGTGATGCTGGCCATGCCCATTGGCGTGCTGGGGGCGTTGCTCGGGGCCTGGCTGGGGGGCTTTGAAAACGGGGTCTTCTTCCAGGTGGGGCTGCTGACGGTGATCGGTCTGACCGGCAAGAACGCCATTCTGATCGTCGAATTCGCCCGCGACCGGTATGAGATGGGTGAGGAACTGCATGTGGCGGTCAAGGAAGCCGCGCGTCAGCGGTTCCGCCCGATCGTCATGACCTCGATGGCGTTTTCGCTGGGCGTGCTGCCGCTGGTGCTGAGTTCCGGGGCCGGGTCCGGCGGACGGACGGCCATCGGCTCGGGCGTGCTGGGCGGAACCCTGTCCTCGACCGTGCTGGGCATCCTCTTCGTGCCGGTGTTCTTCGTCGTCGTGAACCGGATCTTCGTGCGCAAGACCAGCGCCGCGCATTCCGGGGCCCAGCCGTCAGCCCCTGCCGGGGAATGATCCCGGCGGGCGGCTACGTGATGCGCAAAATGAATGTCCCGGCCGGCAAACGCATTTGTCTTTGACGGCCGGGCTTTCTACGCTTCCTGCGATGGGTCCCGGTGCAACCGGCCGGCTGACCCCCGCAGGAGGAAGGAAATCCCATGTCGAAGAAGACTGCGCTGGTCATCAGTGCCCATTCCGCCGATTTCGTCTGGCGCTGCGGCGGCGCCATCGCGCTGCATCAGAAAAAGGGGTATGAGGTCACTGTCGTGTGCCTTTCCTATGGCGAGCGTGGCGAAAGCGCCAAGCTGTGGAAGCAAGAGGGCATGACCCTGGACAAGGTCAAGGCCGCCCGCCAGAAAGAGGCCGAACAGGCCGCTGCCGCGCTGGATGTGCATGACATCCAGTTCCTCGATCTGGGGGATTACCCGCTGGAACTGGATCGCGATGCCAAATACCGGCTGGTCGATGTGATCCGCGCGGTGCAGCCCTCGTTCATGCTGAGCCACTCGAAATTCGACCCGTACAACACCGACCACATGTATGCCACGCAGGTGGCGCTGGAGGCCCGGATGATCGCCCAGGCCTGGGGCCACAACCCGGGTGAAAAGGTGCTGGGTGCCCCGCAGCTGTACCTGTTCGAACCTCATCAGACAGAACAGATGGGCTGGAAGCCCGACACGTTCCTCGACATCACCCCGGTCTGGGACAAGAAGCGCGCGGCCATCGAATGCATGGCTGGCCAGCAGCACCTGTGGGATTACTACACCAATGTCGCCGAAAACCGCGGCAACCATTTCCGTCGCAATTCCGGTGGTCAGGCAGGCGGGCGCGATTGCCGTTATGCCGAAGGGTTCCAGTCGATCTTCCCCAGAACGGTGGATGAGCTATGAGCGGCGTTGTCAAAACCAAGATCGAACGGGCCGATGCCGATGTGATCGCCGGGCTGGCCAAGGCTGGCGTGGCTACGGTGCACGAGGCCCAGGGGCGCAAGGGCCTGTTGGCCAGCTACATGCGGCCCATCTATCCCGGTGCGTCCATTGCCGGCTCGGCGCTGACCATCTCGGCGCCTCCGGGGGACAACTGGATGTTCCATGTGGCAATCGAGCAGGTCAAACCCGGTGACATCCTGGTTCTGGCCCCGACCAGCCCCTGCGAAGATGGCTATTTCGGCGATCTTCTGGCGACTTCGGCCAAGGCGCGGGGCGCGGCTGGCGCCGTGTTGAACAGCGGTGTGCGTGACGTGCGCGACCTGACCGAAATGGAATTCCCGGTCTGGTCCAAGGCGGTCTTTTCCGCTGGCACGGTCAAGGAAACCATCGGCTCGGTCAACGTGCCCGTGGTGTGCGCTGGCGCCTATATTGAGGCCGGTGACGTGATCATCGCCGATGATGATGGCGTCTGTGTCGTACCGCGGGCCAAGGCGGCCGAGGTTCTGGCCGCCGCGCAGAAGCGATCCGAAAACGAGGAAATGAAGCGCCAGAAGCTGGCGGATGGCGTTCTTGGCCTCGATCTCTATGACATGCGCGGGCGCCTGGCCGAAAAAGGCCTGAAATATGAGTGATGGCATCTGCTGCATGTGGATGCGTGGCGGGACCTCAAAGGGCGGGTATTTCCTGGCCGGGGACCTGCCCGCTGACACCGCTGCGCGCGATGCCTTTCTGCTGGGGGTCATGGGGTCGCCCGATCCCCGGCAAATCGACGGGATGGGCGGCGCCGATCCGCTGACCTCGAAGGTCGCGGTGGTGCGCAAGTCCGACCGCCCCGGTGTCGATGTGGATTACCTGTTCCTGCAGGTTTTCGTCGATCAGGCTATCGTGACCGATGCCCAGAACTGCGGCAACATCCTGGCGGGTGTTGGTCCCTTCGCTTTGGAACGGGGTTTGATCCAGGCCCAGCCGGGCCGGACCGAGGTGCGCATCTACATGGAAAACACCGGCCAGATCGCGGTCGCCACGGTGGAAACGCCGGGGGGCAAGGTCAGCTATGCCGGGGATGCACGCATCGACGGTGTGCCGGGCCATGCCGCACCGGTGCCCATTGCTTTTCAGGATACGGCCGGGTCCAGCTGCGGGGCGCTGTTGCCCACCGGCAATGCGGTGGATGTGATCGGGGGTGTGGCCTGTACGCTGATCGACAATGGCATGCCCTGCGTGGTCATGACCGCTGCCGATCTGGGGGTTGAGGGCACGGAAACGCCCGAGGATCTGGAAGCCAATGATGCCCTGCGTCAACGGCTGGAAGCGATCCGCCTGCAGGCGGGCCCGCTGATGAACCTGGGCGATGTGGCCGAGAAATCCGTGCCCAAGATGACCATGGTTTCCAAGGCCCGCAATGGCGGTGCGATTTCCACCCGCACCTTCATCCCGCATCGTTGTCACAAGACCATCGGGGTGTTGGGGGCGGTCAGCGTGGCCACGGCCTGCCTGCTGCCCGAAGGTCCGGCCGCTGCGCTGGCCCAGGTGCCCGAGGGCGCGGAAAAGACCTTGTCGGTGGAACACCCCACCGGCGAGATGACGGTGATCGCCACGGTTGAGGACGGTCAGGTCAGCCGCGCTGCCATCCTGCGCACGGCGCGCAAGCTGATGGATGGGGTGGTCTTCGGCTGATCGGATCTGCGGTTCAGGGCAGGGCGGATCGCGAATAGAACATGCGCCGGTCCGGTATGCTGGTCTGGCGTCTTATCCAAAGGGTGGGGCAGGATGCTGCGCTCCGGTGGACAGGTGTTTTGCTTTCATCTTGCCGGTTGTTCTGCGTCTGCGCGGGGCAAGGCCCGAAGGGCAGCCGCGCATCGCCGGGCTGCCCCCCGGTACGGCGATTGGCTGGGGGTAGCGCGATCCCTCGGGCGTAAGATGACCTTGCCACCATAACGTACACCCGACCCAAGGTTGGATCGCCGCACTGCGGCCGGCCGATGCGCGGCTTTGTCGGCGGTGCCGCAGGGGGCGCCGCCTTACCGCGCCCAGTACAGCCGCATCGGGTTGTCCACCAGCAGCTTCTGGCGCAGGGCCTCGGTCGGGGCGATGACCGGGATCCGATCCACCAGCAACCCGTCATCGGGTTTGTGGCTTTTCATGTTCGGATGCGGCCAGTCCGTGCCCCAGAGAACCCGATCGGGGAACCCGTCGATCAGCGCGCGGGAGAACGGCGCCACATCGTCATAGGGCGGTCCGGCCAGGGTCAGCCGTTCCGGGCAGCCGACCTTGACCCAGAATTTCTCGTCTTCCATCAGCCGCTGGAAGGCCTTGAACCCGGCACTGTCCGCACCGGCGGCCACATCGGGCCGGCCCATATGGTCAATGATCACATCGCAGGGCAGATCCTTCAGGAAGGGGGCCAGTTCCTCAAGATCGGGGGCCTCGAAATAGACCACCACGTGCCAGCCCAGGTCCGCCACCCGCGCGGCCAGCTTGGCCGAGATGTCCGTGGGATCGGGGTTCACCAGCCGACGGACGAAGTTGAAGCGCACGCCGCGCACACCGGCGGCATCCATTTCCTGCAGCTCGGCATCGGTGATCTCGGGGTCGACCACGGCGATGCCCCGGCAATTCTCGGGATCGGTGCGCAGGGCATCCATCAACGCGGCATTATCGCGGCCATGGCAACTGGCCTGCACGATGACATTACGCGCAAAGCCCAGGTGATCGCGCAGGGCAACCAGCATCTCGCGTGTGGCATCCGAGGGGGTGTACTTGCGTTCCGGCGCATAGGGAAACCGATCGCCGGGGCCGAAAACATGGCAATGGGCATCCACCGCACCGGGCGGCGGGGTATAGCCCGGCTTTTTCGGGGAAGGATGCCAGGTGGGGGGATCAATCTGCATGGGCTCTCCAGTTCACGTAGCAGATGGCGCCGGTGACCAGCAGACCGGCCAGGGTACAGGCCAGGCTGGTCGCGCCGCCGACAGGCAGGATCAGGGCTGCGGTCAGCAGGGCGGCCCCGGCCCAGAAGCCGGCGATATGCATCCCGCTGAGGGGGCGGATGAACCAGCCGGTCATGGCCGTGCCGGCGGCGAACACCCCGACAAAGGCGGCGATGGTGGCCAGGGCGATGGTCCAGGGCGTGCCGATCAGCAGCAGTTCCGGCGCGTAGACGAACAGGAACGGCGCCACCACCTTGACGAAGCCCAGCCGGATCGATTCCACCGCCGTCTCATTCGGACTGGACCCGGCGATCGAAGCCCCGGCATAGGCGGCCAGCGCCACCGGGGGTGTGATCGCCGACAGCAGCCCATAGTAGAAGATGAACATATGCGCCGCGATCACCGGCAGGCCGAACTTGACCAGCGCCGGCGCGATCAGGATGGCCAGCAACAGATAGGCCGCCGAGGTCGGCATTCCCAGCCCCAGGATGAAGCTGGCGATCATCGTCAGGATCAACACGAGAAACAGGTTGCCGCTGCCCAGGTCCAGGATCAGCGTGGACATTTTCAGCGCCAGCCCGGTCAGGGTCAGAACCCCGATCAGCATGCCGGCCACGGCCACTGCGGCGATGATCGGCAGGACATTGCGCACGGTTTCCATGCACACCTCGATCAGGCCAAGGGGACCGATGCGGGACTCTTTTCTGAAGGTCGATACAACCAGCGTTGCGATCAGGCACAGCACAGCGGCGGCCGAGGGCGTGTAACCGAAGGCCAGGAACACGATCAGCGCCACCAGCGGCAGCAGCATCAGCCCGCGCTTGAACAGCACCTCGCGCAGGGCGGGGATGTCCTCGGGGTTGGCGCGGCCCAGATCGAACTTGCCGGCCTCTTCGCGCACCGCGACCAGCAGGGCAAAGACATACAGCAAGGCCGGGATCAGGGCGGCAGCGGCGATCACCGCATAGGGCGTCTGGGTCAGTTCCGCCATCAGGAAGGCGGCGGCGCCCATGACCGGTGGCATGATCTGACCGGCGGATGAGGCGGCGGCCTCGATCGCGGCGGCCACCTTGGGGCGATAGCCGGTGCGCTTCATCAGCGGGATGGTAAAGGTGCCGGTCGTGACCACACCAGCCACGGCGGATCCGTTGATCGACGAGAACATGGTTGACGAAATCACCGCTGTCAGGGCCGGCCCGCCCTGTACCCGCCCGGTCAGCGCATGGGCCAGATCGACGAAAACCTGCCCCAGCCCGGTGCGCAGCAGCAGCCCCCCCAGCAGGGAAAACAGCAGGATATACTGGGCCGCCACCCCCATGGGCAGACCGAACAGCCCCTCGGTGCGCAGAAACAGGTTCGAGGTGACCCGCGCCAGGCTATAGCCGGCATGGCCGTAATCCCCGGGGATCATGCTGCCCCAGAAGGCATAAGCCAGCGCCAGGGCGCCCAGGGCGACCATCACCCAGCCGATCAGATAGCGGGCCAGGACCAGCGCCGCCACGGTGGCCACGCAGAACAGCACCACATCCGTCTGCCCGGCAATGCCGCCCGAGCGGATGATGTTCATGTAATTGGTCCACAGATAGGGCCCAGGGATCAACACCCCGGCCGCCAGAACATACAGCACCAGTCGCCAGATCGGGTTGGGCCGCGCGCAGGCCACATACAGCAGCCCGGCAGACACCATCAGCGAGAAAAAGGTCGCCCGCAGGATCAGGGCTGTCAGGCTGCCATACCAGGCCGAATGAACGACCAGGGCCACAGCGGCCACCGACAGCGCGGAGAAGGCCAGGGTGACGATGAAATGTTCGGGACGGGAAAGATGATCCCCGGGAAGAACGGTTTTAAACTCTGCCACGTGTTGATCCTGCCTGTCTGAGATCCCGGTGATAAGATCCGGGTCGGCTTGCCGATGTCCGGGGGGCGACCCCGTCGTGCATCCGGGTCAGGGTGCCCGTCCGGACCGATGGGCGGGGCCGTGTGCGACCCCGCCCATTGATTATTGTTCGTCGAAAAAGCGTTGGGCGCCTTCGTGCAGCGCGATCGGCGCCTGTCCGGCCTTTTCCAGGCTGATATGGGCTGCAGACGGATGGACCGCTTGCAAGGCCCCGATATCGCCGAACAGGGCCTTGGTGATTTCATAGACCAGTTCGGGGTCGGCATCGGCGGCGGTGAACAGGATCGCCGGATCGCCCATGGCCGTCACCGGATTGGCCTCGCCCTCATAGGTGCCGCCGGGGATTTCGATCACCTCATAGAAGGGATAGTCGGCCAGCAGGCCCTCGACCCGGGTGGGATCGACGGGGACCAGGTGGACATCCTCGGTGGTGAACAATTCGATAAAGGCCGCCGCCGGGGTGCCTGCCAGAATGATGGAACCGTCCAACTGCCCGTTTTTCAGCGCGGCTGTTGCTTCACCGTAGGACAAAAAGGAAACCCGGTTCATCTTGAACGCGTCATAGGCGGTCAGCAGGCGTTCGGCGAATTGCGCCGAGTTGGACCCCGGAGGGCCGATCGACACTTTCAGATCGGCCAGATCGTCCAGGCTGGCCGCGCCGCTTTTATCGGTGGCCGCGATTTGCAGAACAGCCGGATAGAGATAGGCAATGGCGGCCACGTTTTGCGGATCGCCATCGAACGGGCCCTGGCCGTTCTTGCCTTCGTAAAGGGTCGACGCCGAGGAAAAGCCCATGGTCATCTCACCGGCCGAGACGCGGCGGATGTTCTCGATCGAGGCGCCGGTGACTTCGGCATTGGCGGTCACGCCGTCCAGCTGGCGCGACAGGATATCGGCCATGCCGGCCCCCACGGCGTAAAACACGCCACCCGTGCCGCCGGTGCCGATCGACACCCGGTCCTGGGCCATGGCCGGCGATAGGGCCGCCAGGGCAAGCGCCGCGGTTGCGGCCATTGTCTTGAACATGCTGATCCCTCCAGATCTGACTATCGGACGGGGGCGGCGGGCCGACCCCGGCGTGTTCACAAAACCGGATATTGCGCAGGACACCAGCAAAAACGCCAATTCGATTGGCAGGGTCGCCTTGTCGCCCCTATTCGTTTTATGCAACAAAAGGGGGATGGATACAGCAAGCGGCCTGCCAAATCTGCGCCATCTTCTGGGGATTGTTGCGATCGCTGATCAAGGGACGCTGTCGGCGGCGGCCGATGTGGTCAACTTGTCGCAGCCCGCGCTGACCCAGGGAATCGCCAAGATCGAATCGCGGTTGGGGATGGCCATGTTCCGCCGGTCCAGCCGGGGCATGGCGCTGACCGATCCGGGGCGGCTGTTCGTCGACCGGTTGCGGCGGGGTATCGGCTTCCTGCACCGGGCGGGGGACATGGCCGGTCAGCCCAATCTGGCGCGTCTGGCAACGCTGGGTCAGATGCGGGCGCTGGGGGCGGTGGTCGATCACGGTGGGTTTCGCGCGGCGGCCTCGGCCCTGGGGGTGGAACCCTCCAGTGTCAGCCGGGCGTTCCGGGATCTGGAACAGAATTGTGCCGCGCCGCTGCTGGAAAAGACCTCGGCCGGGATGCGCCCGACGCTACAGGCCGAACGCATGGCACGGCTGGCCAAGCTGGCGATACGCGAGGTGCGCCAGGCGCTGGATGACATCCAGGGGTGGCAGGGCCGCTATGAGGGACGGCTGGCCATCGGGTGTCTGCCCCTGGTTCAGCCGATGATCCTGCCCGAAGCTCTGGTGCGGTTCGCCCCGGAATTTCCGAATGTGGCGCCGCAGGTGATTGACGGGTTGTATGCCAGTCTGGCGCGGGGGTTGCGCGAGGGGGAACTGGACATGGTGATCGGGGCCTTGCGCAGCCATGACCTGCCTGATGGTCTGGTGCAGCGGCCCCTGTTCAATGACAGCCTGGTCCTGGTGGCGCGCCCGGGGCATCCGCTGGCCGATACCGGAACAGCGGCGGCGGCGGATCTGTCGATCTATCCCTGGGTCGCACCGCGCCTGGGGGCCCCGGCGCGCGCCTATTTCGAGGATCTGATGGCCAGCCTTGAGATCCCCGCCGGCGTGCCCCGCCCGATCGAGACCGGCGCGCATGAGGTGATGCGCGGCCTTCTGATGCGCAGCGACCGGCTGACGGTGATTTCCGCTGCTCAGGTCGAACGCGAGATCCGCCTTGGTCAACTGGTCCGCATCCCCTTTCCCCTGCACGACACCCGGCGCGAGATCGGTGTCACCTTGTCCGAGGATTGGCTGCCCTCGGCACCGCATCGCCGTTTTCTCAGCGTGCTGGCCGAGGTCGTCGCCGAAACCGTGCCCATGGGCGGGGGGCTGGGCTGATGGCGGCTGCGGGATGTGCGGGCATCGTTCTGGCCGCTGGCCAGTCGCGGCGGTTCGGGCCGGCCAACAAGCTGTTGGCACCGCTGGCCGGGCGGCCGCTTGCCTGTCATGCTGCGGCGGCCATGCGTCAGGCTGCGCCAGGTCCCCTGATTGCGGTGGTCGCGGATCCGGCGGTCGCGGCGTTGTTTAACGGTTTCGTCATCGTCCCGCCGGACGGCACGGATCAGTCCGCCAGCCTGCGCGCCGGGATCGCGGCGGCGGTGGTGGCTGGGGCCAGCGGTGTGCTGCTTGGTCTGGCCGATATGCCCCGGATTGATGCCCCGCATCTGTGCGCGGTGATGGCGCTGGGGCGGCGGCTGGGGGCGGCCGGATCCAGTGATGGGGTGCGGCCCATGCCCCCGGCCTTTTTTGCCGCCCCCTATTTCCCAGCCCTGTCCCTGATCACCGGTGACAGGGGCGCCCGGACCCTTTTGGGCGATTTGCCGCCCGGGGCCCTGATCCGGGTGCCCCCTGGGGCCCTGGCCGATATCGACACACCGGATCAGTTGACCGCGCTGGACCGGGATCCGGGTTGATCGGATCCTTCGGCGGGCGGGCCATTGCCCGTCGGCTGGGACGGGGGTAAGCGTTGGGCAAAGGGACGAAGGGTGGAGTATCGTCATGAGTTCCGGGTTGCTTGCGCTGCTGGATGATGTTGCCGCTCTGGCCAAGGTGGCGGCCGCATCCGTTGACGACGTAACCGGCATGGCGGTGAAGGCTGGGGCCAAATCCGCCGGTGTGGTCATTGACGATGCGGCGGTGACCCCCCGCTATGTGGTGGGGTTTGCCGCCAAGCGTGAATTGCCGATCATCATTCGCATCACCAAGGGATCGTTGCGCAACAAGCTGATCTTCCTGTTGCCGGCCGCCCTGGCGCTGTCGGCCTTTGCCCCTTGGATGATTGCGCCGCTGCTGATGATGGGCGGGCTGTTCCTGTGTTTCGAGGGGGCCGAGAAGGTTCTGGAATGGCTGGGCCTGCATCATGACAGCGATGAGGCCGCCCGCGAGGAGGAAATCGGCACCCCCAAAGATGCCGAGGACCGCCGCGTCGCCAGCGCCATCAAGACCGACCTTATCCTCTCGGCCGAGATCATGGCGATCACCCTTGCCGCCTTGCCGCCGGGTCCGCTTTGGGAACAGGCGCTGGCCCTGGCGGTGGTGGCGGTGGGAATTACCCTGTTGGTCTATGGGGCGGTGGCGCTGATCGTGAAGGCCGATGATATCGGTGTGGCCCTGGCGGAACGCGAAGGCCCGTCCCTGGGCCGGCGCATGGGGCGTGTCTTTGGCTACTGGCTGGTCGAGGCGATGCCCACGGTGCTGCATCTGCTGTCCATTGTCGGTACCATCGCCATGCTGTTCGTTGGGGGCGGCATTGTCCTGCATGGCAGTGAGGAACTGGGCTTTGGTGCGCTGGCCCATCTGTTGCACGGCTGGGCCGTAGCGGTTGGCCATGCGATGCCCGTGGCCCATGGCCTGGCAGAGTGGCTGGCCAGCGCGGTGATGTCGGCCATCCTCGGCTTCGGGCTGGGGCTGATGCTGGTGCCGGTCGTGGCCTATGTGCTGGCGCCACTGGCCGGGCGGATCAAGGGGCGCAAATCTGCCCACTGATCAGGGGCTCGGGGGCTGTCATCAGGAGGAGACCGGGCAGGGCCCTGTTCGCAGGCCTGCGCAGCGGACCAGAGGCTGGGTAAGGCGGCGAAGACAACTTTGGCCCTGTACAGGCAGGGAACAAGACGCCCGCGTCCGTCGATACACGGTTTGGGCGATGGGGGCGCAGCAACGGTCTTTCGCCCAGCCGACGGTTGCAAAAAGCCGACGGTTGCAAACGGCCAGCCCTTCAGGCCATTGGTATGAGGGCCTGTCTCGATCACAGCGATGAATGCGGCACGGTCCCGTCTTGTGGAAAAGGAGTGCGGCCATGTTCCGTATGATCGTTCTGTTGTCCCTTGCCCTTGTAGCGGGCTGTCAGCCCTATTCCGGTGCCATCCCAACGTCGGATCATCCGGCGCTTGTCCCGGTTGCCGCCATGCCCCAGGCCTGTCGCCACGCAGCAGCGGCACGATACGCCCAGTTGGAGGGGAACATCCTGATGCAGCCGGCTGTGCGTGATACGTCGGGGGGCTATTCGGTCAGTGGGACCTATGCGACGGTAAATGTACAGCGCACCATCGGCTGCCGGTTCTCGGCGGATGGGACGCTGCTGGGGGTTGGCCGGGTCTGAACGGGCCGGGAAGGGGGCCGGCGCCTGTCGTGGCGCCGGCGCCGGGGGTCAGTCCAATTCGTCGTCTTTCATGACGACGAAGATCAGCACCATGAGAATGGTGATGAAAAAGCGGAAGGCGTCGGGCACGCCGTTCCAGGTGGGGGACATCCACATGCCGAACCATTCGCCACCCACGGACATGAAGCCCACTTGCCAGACCAGAAAGCCCAGGGTCAGCCCGGCGACCGACACGGATTTCGCCGCGTTGAACGTTTCGGCGCTGCTGCGCAGATTGGCCAACAGCCGCAACGCGCCGATCCAGCACAGCAGGGCTGTCAGCCCCTCGGCAATGATGATCGCGATGTAAAAGGCGTTGTGGAGGAAGGGCGAGGTGATCGCCCGGTATTTGATCGCCGAATCCGGAAAAACCGTGTCCATCGACATCACGTGATAGACGAACTGGAAGTTGGTTCCATAGTCCGTGGCGTTTCCAAAGGCGACCAGCGAGGCGAAAAACGCGATGGCGGCGACGATGGCGACCTTTGACAGGCGCAGAACAAGCACTTTGGGCTCTCCTTTGTGGTCATAACTGCGGCATTCCATCCGATGACTGCCGCAAAATGCAGCAATGATCGACATGCCCTGCCGGATCAAGCCCGGTTCAGGTTAGCGCCGCGTTCCGCCCTATTTCGCAGATGATGTTCTAATTTTTGGATAATGTCTGGCCCAAAAGGGCCGAGGCGCTGCCCGGTCTGGATCTTGTCTGACGGGCGCCGCCCTCTTCCGGTGGAAAAGGGCGGTCCGTGCCGGACAGAGCGGTGCTGTCAGCGGGTGAATTTTTTGTACTTGATCCGCTTGGGTTCCACGGCGTCCGGGCCAAGGCGGCGCTTCTTGTCTTCCTCGTAATCCTCGAAATTGCCCTGGAACCATTCCACATGGGCCTCGCCTTCGAAGGCCAGGATGTGGGTGCAGATCCGATCGAGGAAGAACCGGTCGTGGGAAATGACCACCGCGCAGCCGGCGAAATCGACCAGTGCATCTTCCAGCGCGCGCAGGGTTTCCACGTCCAGATCGTTGGTTGGTTCGTCGAGCAGCAGCACGTTGCCACCGGCGCGCAGCAGCTTGGCCATGTGCACCCGGTTGCGTTCCCCTCCGGACAGCATGCCGACCTTTTTCTGCTGATCGCCGCCCTTGAAGTTGAAGGCCGAGCAATAGGCGCGGCTGTTCATTTCCGCATCGCCCAGGGCGATCACGTCCAGCCCATCCGAGATTTCCTCCCACACGGTCTTGTCGGGGTTCAGCGCATCGCGGCTTTGATCGACATAGGCCAGATCCACCGTGTCGCCATAGGTGATGGCGCCGCCATCGGGCTGTTCCTGGCCGGTCAACATGCGGAACAATGTGGTCTTGCCGGCGCCGGTCGGCCCGATAACGCCAACAATGCCGCCGGGCGGCAGGGCGAAGCTGAGGTCTTCCACCAACAGCTTGTCCCCCATGGCCTTTTTCAGCCCCTCGACCTCGATCACCTTGGATCCCAGGCGTGGACCATTGGGAATGATGATCTGGGCGCGGGACAGTTTTTCGCGCTCGGACTGATTGGCCAGCTCGTTATAGGCGTTGATCCGGGCCTTCTGCTTGGCCTGCCGGGCCTTGGCGCCCTGACGGATCCAGTCCAGTTCCCGTTCCAGGGTTTTCTGGCGGGATTTGTCTTCGCGGGCCTCTTGCGCCAGGCGCTTGGCCTTTTGTTCCAGCCAGCTGGAATAATTGCCTTCATAGGGAATACCGCGGCCGCGATCCAGTTCCAGGATCCAGCCGGTGATGTCATCCAGAAAATAGCGATCATGGGTGACGATCAGGATCGTGCCCTTGTAGTCGATCAGGTGCTGTTGCAGCCAGGCGATGGTTTCCGCGTCCAGGTGGTTGGTGGGCTCATCAAGCAGCAGCATGTCGGGCGCTTCCAGCAGCAGCTTGCACAGCGCCACCCGGCGCTTTTCCCCACCAGACAGGCTGTCGACGGCGGCATCGTCGGGGGGGCAGCGCAAGGCCTCCATGGCGATGTCGATCTGGGCGTCCAGATCCCAGAGGTTCTGGCTGTCGATCACGTCCTGCAGGCTGGCCAGTTCCTCGGCGGTTTCATCAGAGTAGTTCATCGCCAGCTCGTTATAGCGATCCAGGATGTCCTTCTTGGCCTTCACGCCTTCCATGACATTGCCGCGCACATCCAGCGCCGGATCCAGATCCGGTTCCTGGGGCAGATAGCCGACATGGGCGCCCTCGGCGGCCCAGGCCTCGCCGCTGAAATCCTTGTCGATCCCGGCCATGATGCGCAGCAGCGTGGATTTCCCGGCGCCGTTGACACCGACAACACCGATCTTGACCCCGGGCAGGAAGGACAGGCGGATATTTTCAAACGTCTTCTTGCCGCCTGGATAGGTCTTGGAGACACCGTCCATGTGATAGACGTATTGATAGGCTGCCATGGGTTTTCTCCGCTCGTGACCGTTTGCAAGGCTTTTAAGGCCATCTCTGGGCGCGTTCAAACGGGAATGGGTGGGGCGTGCAGTGTGTCGGGTGCCGGGACCTCCGCACAGGGCACGCGGACCAGGACCCGGATCAGGCCCGGGGCGTCCCTAATCCCTCGACCCGGTCCAGCATCTCTGCCGCCGCCGTCAGGGCCCTGCCTGCGGTCTGGACCAGATCGGGCAGGGTCAGCCATTCCAGCGTCCAGGCCGCGCCAGAGCGTTCCTGTTCATGGATCATTGCCTGCTGCATGCCACCCGACAGGGTTGCCGTATGGCGGGCCAGGGCGACCAGCAACTCGGCGAGAACTGGGTTCGATTTGTGCGGCATGGCGGATGAGGCCCCGCCGCCGGCCAGCCTGACCTCGGCGGGGCTCAATTCGGCCATCAGCGCGACATCCTGACCGATCTTGCCCAGACTGCCTGTCAGGGCGGCCAGGGCAGCGGCCAGCCCGGCCATTCGGTCCCGCTCGGTCTGCCAGCACGGTACGGCGATCAGACCCAGCTCTTTGGCCATGCTGTCAGCCACTTGTCCCGCCTCATCGCCCCAGCCGCGCCTGTCGCCGACCGCTCCGCCCAGCTGGATCACCCCGATCAGGGGGCGCAGGGCGGTGACCCGGGCGCGATGCCGGTCCAGGGGCGCGCGCCAAGCCCGCAGCCGGGCGCCGACGGTTGAGGGCAGGGCGGCCTGCATCCGGGTGCGTGCCATCAGGGGCTGGTCGCCGAACCGGCCCTCCAGCCCGTCCAGCGTGGCGGTCAGCCCGTCGATTCGGGTGAGAAACAGATCCACCACGCCCTGCAAGGCGATGCACAGGGCCGTGTCGATCACGTCCTGTGAGGTCAGGGGCTTGTGCAGGGCCGGGTGCAGCCTCTCTGGCAGATCGGCCTTCAATCCGGCGACCAGTGCCGGGATGACCACACCATCCTGTGCCGTACCCTGGTGCAGGGCGGTCATATCGGGGACATGGGCCAAAATTGCGGTCGCGGCCTCTTGGGCCAGCGTGGGGTCGACCCGACCGACAGCGCCAAGCGCGCGGGCATGGGCCGCCTCGATCCGCAGCATGGTGCGGATTTCGCGCTCGGGGGACAGCAGCGCCGCAGTTTCCGCGTCGCCGAACAGCCCCCCGAGCCAGGGATGTGCCGTGAGGCTCATCCCGTGTGCTCAGATATCGAAGAAGATCGTTTCATCGGGCCCCTGAAGATGGATGTCGAAACGGTAGACATCCCCGTCGCGTTTGGCAATCAGGGTCGGCACACGGTTCTGATGTTCGATCCGGGTCAGCAGCGGATCTTCGGCATTGGCCGCTTCCTCGTCGCTGAAATAGACCCGGGTGCACAGCCCGATATTGATCCCGCGCGCGACGATCCACATGGTCAGATGCGGGGCCTGCAGGCGCCCGTCCGGCCAGGGGGCCCGGCCCGGCTTGATGGTTTCGAACCGGTAGACGCCAGTGTCGCCATCGGTGGGCTGACGACCCCAGCCCTTGAACGCCGGATCGGCCTTGCCACGCGGTTCGGCCGGGTGGTTGTACAGCCCGGCGGCATCGGCCTGCCAGATCTCCAGCAGGGCATCGCGCAGGGGCGCCCCGGTGCCGTCGATGACGCGGCCTTCAATGGCGATGCGCTCGCCCTTGACGGCATCGGTGAGCATCGTCTTGCCCAGATCCTCGGGGTAGACGCCTTCGACACCGGCGAAGGTCGGCACACAGCCGATATGGACGTAGGGACCACCGGTCTGGGACGCGGTTTCGCGGTACGGATATTCGTAAGCCATGGTTCAGGTTCCCTCGGTCTTGTTCTCGAAATACGTGGCACGGCGGCCGCGCAGCACGATGTCCCAGCGATAGGCGCGGGTGTCCATGGGGATGGTGTTGCCCATGTCCAGCTTGGCGACCAGCCGGTCGATGGCGCCCTGATCCGGGATCGTCGAGACGATCGGGCAAAGCGGGATATGCGGGTCGCCCTCGAAATACATCTGGCTGATCAGCCGCTGGGCAAAGCCCGAGCCGAAGATCGAAAAGTGGATATGCGCGGGGCGCCAGTCGTTCAGCCCGTTCGGCCAAGGATAGGCCCCCGGCTGGATGGTGTTGAACGCATAGGACCCATCCTCGCCGGTGATGCAGCGTCCGCAGCCACCGAAATTCGGATCCAGCGCGGCCAGGTAGCCGTCTTTCTTGTGGCGATAGCGACCGCCGGCATTGGCCTGCCAGACCTCGACCAGAAGGCCGGGGATGCCGCGGCCCTCTTCGTCCAGCACCCGGCCATGAACCATGATCCGCGGGCCGATGGCCATCTCGCCGGGCTTGGCGTAGTTCAGGATCATGTCATGATCGAGGGGCCCGAGCATGTTGTGGCCGAACACCGGCCCGGTGATTTCCGACAGCGAGTTCGGAAACGAGATCAAAGCCCGCTGCGGCGAGCGCGCCACGCTGGTCTTGTATCTCGGCGTATAGGCCGGGGGCTGGATCGACCAGTCCCGACCGAAAAACGGCGACGCTGGCGCGAGAGTGTTTCTCATACCTTTTCCTCCATTTCAGCTAGCGTGTCCTTGGCGATCTTCAGGCCGTGATTGGCCGCCGGAACGCCGGCGTATATCGCGACATGCAACATGGCTTCGCGAATATCCTCGGGGGTCGCGCCGGTATTGGCGGTGGCGCGGATATGCATGGCGAATTCCTCCCAGTGGCCCAGGGCTGCCAGCAGCGCCAGGGTCATCACCGAGCGCTGCGCCTTGGTCCAGTCGGGGCGCGACCAGACATGGCCCCAGGCGGCCTCGGTGATCAGGGTCTGAAAGGGTTCGTCAAACGGGGTCTTGGCGGCCTCGGCGCGGTTGACATGGGCATCGCCCAGAACCTTGCGGCGGGTTGCCATGCCCTGATCGTAGCGGGTCTGATTGCTCATTTCTCCATCTCCTCCAGGGCGGTGTGAATGACGGGCAGAAGGGCGGCGGGGGCCTCGATGCAGGGCAGGTGGCCGCAGCCTTCGATCATGGTCAGGGTCGCGCCGGGGATGGTGTCGGCCAGCCCGGTGACGATATCGGGTGGGGTGGCCAGATCGGCGGAACCGCCAACCACCTGGGTGGGCACTGTGATGGCCTGGGCAAGGGCGGTGAAATCGGTGTCGCGAATGGCCGCGCAGACCCCGATATAGCCCTCAAGGTCGGATCGGGTCAGCATGGTCTGCCAGCCGGCCAGATCAACGGGTTTGTCCGCGCGGAAGCCGGGCGAGAACCAGCGCTCCATCGTGGCCTCGGCGATGCTGGCGATGCCGGCCTTGCGGATCGCGGCAATCCGGTCGGCCCAGCTGTCGGCCGCACCGATGCGCGCGGCGGTGTTGCACAGGACCAGCCCGCCCACCAGATCGGGGCGTTTGCCGGCCACGCCGATGGCGATCAGCCCGCCCACGGACACGCCACACAGCAAGGGCCGGTCCAGCCCCGCCTGGGTGATCAGGGCGATGGCATCGTCCACGTGGCGGGCCATGTCGTCGCTGGCACCGCCGCTCAGCCCATGGCCGCGCTTGTCATAGCGCAGAAGGGGCCGGCCGGGCAGGGCCTCGGCCACCGCATCCCAGATCCGCAGATCGGTGCCCAGCGAGTTGAGGAACACGATCGGCCGACCTGTCCCCGGGGTCCGGGACAGGTGAAAGGGGGTGCCGTCAATCTGGGTGAAGTGCATGTTTGTCTCGTTTCTGTGCCTTGGCCGGGCCCGGGTATAGGATACCCGCCCCAGGCCATGTGCAAGCTGTCGCGATGTCGCGCCGGTTTCGTTCAGAACGGCAGGCCGACATAGTTTTCGGCGAAGGTCGTCTTGGCGGCACGGGACTGGGACAGGAAGTCCAGCGTGCTTTCCTGGATCTTCTGGTCGAAATCCGACTGATCCGGGAAGCGGTGCATCATCGAGGTGATTTCCCAGCTGAAACGAATGGATTTCCAGACACGCGGCAAGGCGCGGGCGGAATAGCCGGCCAGATCGCTTTCATTACCCGAGCCGAAAAAGGCCTTCAGCGTTTCATGCAGATAGTAGACATCGCTGACCGCCAGGTTCAGCCCCTTGGCGCCGGTGGGGGGCACGATATGGGCGGCATCGCCGCACAGGAACAGCCGCCCGTGCTGCATGGTTTCACACACGAAGCTGCGCAGCGGCGCGATGGACTTTTCAATGGACGGGCCGGTGATCAGACGATCGGCGGCCTCATGGGGCAGGCGACGGCGCAGTTCTTCCCAGAAACGGTCATCGGACCAGTCCTCGATCTTGTTGTCCAGCGGCACCTGCAGATAGTAGCGCGACAGATGACCGTTGCGCATCGAGGCCAGGGCAAAGCCGCGTGCGTGGTTGCAGTAGATCAACTCGTGCGACACTGGCGGCGTTTCCGACAGGACGCCCAGCCAGCCGAAGGGGTAGACCTTTTCAAACTCAGCGCGCTGATCGGCCGGGATCGTCTGGCGGCTGACCCCGTGGAAGCCGTCACACCCGGCGATCACAGCACAGTCGATGCGGTGCTCCTTGCCGTTCTTGCGATAGGTCACATAGGGCGCGGCGCTGGTGACATCGTGCAGGGCGACATCCTCGGCCTCGTCGATGATCGTGGTGCCGGCCGCATCATGGGCGGCATACAGATCGTGGGTGACCTCGGTTTGGCCGTAGACCATGACCTCCTTGTTCACCAGATCCTTGAAATCGACCCGGAACTGGCGGTTCGCCGCAGACAGGAACACGCCTTCATGGGGAAAGCCTTCGCGATCCATGCGGGCCCCGGCCCCGACACGGCGCAGCATCTCGACGCTGCCGCCTTCCAGCACACCGGCCCGGATGCGGGACAGGACGTAATCCCGGCTTCTGCGTTCCAGGATGACGGTGTCGATGCCGTCCATTTCCAGAAGCCGTGACAGAAACAGACCGGCCGGCCCGCCGCCGATGATCGCCACCTGTGTCTTCATTGGTACCCTCCCGTTCCCAGTTGTGCCCAGCATCCCCAGATTAACGCTTTCGCCAAGGGATCGGATTGCGCTAATATCTGGATATATCGAACATGGGGAAACGGGCCGTGAAGCAGAGGGACGTTCCGACATATGGGCTGTTCGGCGAAGATCGCAGCTTTGCCGATGTTCTGCATTGCGAACGGGTCTCGGCGCGGGCGCCCTTGTATGACTGGGCGATCGCGTTGCATCGCCATGCCGGGATCTGGCAGGTTCTGGCCGTGTTCGAGGGGGGGGGCGAACTGGCCGCCGGTGGTGAAACCCGGATGTTTGGCGCCAATGTCGCCATTCTCGTGCCTGCGGGTCTGATCCACGGCTATCGTTTTCACAGTGGAACGCGGGGGATCATCGTGTCGCTGCCGTTCGGCCCCGATCAGGGCAGCGATGGCGCCGGGCGCATGGCTGATGGGGCGATCGTCGTGCCACTGGATACCGGGCTGGACGCGCATATCCGCGATCTTGAGGCCGAGTATCTAGGCCGTGCGCCCGGTCGGGCCACCGCGTTGCTGGCGCTGGCCCAGTTGATCCGCCTGCGGATCACGCGCGCCGCAGTCGGGGGGGCGGCAGGCCGGTTGGACAGCGCGCGGGTGTTGTTCCAGCGCCTTATCGACATGGTTGACCGGCATCTGGCCGAGCCGCTGGGCGTGGCCGATTATGCCGAACGGTTGGCCGTGTCGCCGACCCATCTCAGCCGGGTGTGCCGGGGGGTCTGCGGGGTATCGGCCCAGGTGGTGATCCGCGAACGGCGCATGGCCGAGGCCCGTGCGTTGCTGGCCCATACCGACATGCGGGTGTCGGCGGTGGCCTATGCGGTGGGCTATCCCGATCCCAACCATTTCTCGCGCGCTTTTCGCGATTACAGCGGTGCCGCGCCCAAGGCTTTTCGGCTGAAGACCCGCCGGTCCGGATAATGCCCGGGCTTTTGGCCCTGCCCCGGGCCTGCTAAAGCGGGGCAACAGGGTGGGCGAATGAGGCGAGCAATGTATTTCCACTTGCGGGATGGCGACCCGGAAATCGATTCGATGATCGCCTCGGTCTGTGCGATGGGTGGGGCCGGTACCCGCATGGTGACGGATTTCAGCATCTCGTTTGCCGGCTATCCTGAAACCCGCCCCCAGGCCGAGCGTTCGGTCGAAACCGCCAAGCGCCAGCCGAAGACTGCCTTCAAGCGCCGGACCAAACGGCTGGTCTATTCGGTTCAGTACAACCGTTTTCGCCGCCTGTTCGAGGCCAATCCCGGCGCCGTGGCCGTGGCCTGGAACGGGCTGACGGGGACGCGGCGGGCCTTCATGGCGGCGGCGCGTGATGCCGGGGCAGGGACCGTTTTCATGGAACGTGCACCCCTGCCGGGGCGGATCACCGTCGATACCGCCGGGGTCAATCAGGTCAACGGTTTGCCGCGTGATGGGGCTTTCTATCTGGATTGGGCCGCAGGCGATCCGGCGCGCAGCGGCACGGCCTGGATGCATCTGAAGGATCAGATGCAGGCGAGGGCCCCCAAACGCGGCGATGTGGAACAGGCTCGGGATGGCAGCGGGCTGGAGGCAGCCCCGTTTCTCTTCGTGCCGCTGCAGGTGCCCGATGACACCCAGATCCGTCAGTTCGGATCCTGGGTGGGCAGCATGGAGACCTTCATTGCCATTCTGGCCGAAGCTGCGCCACACCTGCCCGAGGGCTGGCAGATCCGCATCAAGGAACATCCGTCATCGAAAATCCCGCTGGGGGCGGCGTTGGAAAGGGCCATGGCCGCCGCGCCGGGGCGGATCGTCATTGACAACCGTACCGACACTTTCCTGCAGGTTGCCCATAGCCGCGCGGTGATCACGGCCAATTCCTCGGTGGGGTTGCAGGCGTTTTTCTGGGACAAGCCGGTGGTGGTTCTGGCCGATGCGTTTTTCCGTCTTCCCGGTCTGGTCATCCCCGCCGACAGTGCCGCCGACATGGCGCGGATCTGCGCGGGGGCGGCGGATCTGGGGTTCGATGGGGCGCTGCGCAATGCCTTCATGAACTACCTCGATCAGGTCTATTACCCCCATGTCGTGCCAGGGCCCAAGGGGCTGCCGGTGGTTGCGCCGGATCTGGTCCTGCCCAAGCTGCGGGCGTTGTCAGGGACGGATGGGTGAGGGCTGACAGCTCCGGATAGGGCGGTTTGCGGACAAAGCGGCTGTTGGGAGACACCTTACCATCACTGGCGCGGCTGGCTCTGCTTGATCAGCGGTCAACAAAGCCTCAGAGCAGCCATTCGCGCCCGGAACACGGATCATTCTCCGTGGTCGTTGGTATAGCCAAACGACTTTATTCTGATCATGTTGTTTGGCTGTAACCGGCTTTGTTGCACAAATGGCGTGAGGGATTCACTGTTTGAATCCAGTAGGGTAACAATCTCACATGAGCAGTTGGTCCCCTACGAAGTACAAGACCAGGAACTGGCC
>JBKDZR010000007.1:0-76432 GCA_047971485.1 Qingshengfaniella sp.
CGCCGGCCATGCTCTGGCCATTCGGATCGGCCCGATATGCCCCGACGATCAGGTCATCCAGACCATCCCCATTTACGTCGCCTGCCGAACTGACCGAAATACCGGACAGATCGTTCGCCGAAGCGCCGTTGATCGCAAAACCGGCCGCCCCAAGCGACGACATTTCCACCGCCGTACTGTCCGTTCTGCCGAAAACAACATAGCTGACCCCTGCATTAGGCTTACCGCCCGGATCGGCCCAGCGTACCCCGATGATCAGGTCATCCAGGCCGTCGCCATTCACATCGCCAGCAGAGCTGACCGAACGGCCGGACAGATCGTGCGCCGAAGCGCCGTTGATCGCAAAACCGGCCGCCCCACGCGACGACATTTCCACCGCCGTACTGTCCGTTCTGCCGAAAACAACATAGCTGACCCCTGCACTAGACTTACCGCCCGGATCGGCCGCGGGTGCCCCGATGATCAGATCATCCAGACCATCCCCATTCACATCTCCAGCCGAACTGACCGAACGGCCGGACAGATCGTCCGCCGAAGCGCCGTTGATGGCAAAGCCACCAGTGCCAAGCGCGGACAATTCCACCGTTGCGCCATCGGTCCGACCAAAGACCACATAGCTGGCACCGGCCATGTCCTGGCCATTCGGATCGGCGTAGAGCGCCCCGATGATCAGATCGTCCAGACCGTCGCCATTCACGTCCCCGGCCGAACTGACCGATTGGGCGGATTGGTCCCACATTACAGCCCCGTTAATTACAAAGCCACCCACGCCATTCGCGATATCGGACAGGTCAACAGATTCAACAGCGCCCGTGATCGCCACGGTGATCTGCTGCGCTGTGCCATCGCTGGCAGTGAAGGTGATCGTGTCGTTCACCACCTCGCCACCGTTCAGGTGCTGCACAGCCGCCTGATCCAGCGTGTAGGTCCAGGTCCCGGCCGACAGCGTGAAACTGCCGTAGCCGCTATCCCCCGACGTCGCCGCCACATCGGCAAAGCCGGGCGTATCCCCGGCATCCACATCGCTGATCGTGAGCACGCCACTGGCCGTCACAGCCGGATCGCCCACGTCCCCTTCGATCACTGTGCCGGTCGTGGTGCCGCTGACAACGGCCACGTCATCGGCACCGGTAATCGCCACGCGGACCGCCTGTGTCGTCCCATCGGTCGCCGTGAAGGTGATCGTGTCCTCAACCACCTCGCCATGGTTCAGGTGCTGCACAGCCGCCTGATCCAGCGTGTAGGTCCAGGTTCCAGCCGACAGCGTGAAACTGCCATAGCCGCTATCCCCCGACGTCGCCGCCACATCGGCAAAGCCGGGCGTATCCCCGGCATCCACATCGCTGATCGTGAGCACGCCACTGGCCGTCACAGCCGGATCGCCGATATTACCCTCAATCACCGTGCCGGTGAAATCCCCTGTCACAACCGGCGCATCATCGCCACCGGTGATCGCGATGCGGACCTGCTGCGAGCTGCCATCCAAGGCGGTGAAGGTGATCGTATCGTTCGCCTCATCGCCAAGGCCGAGGGGACGGATGGCCATCGGGTCGGGTGTGTAGGTCCAGGCCCCCCCGCTCAGCGTGAAGCTGCCATAGCCGTTATCGCCCAGGGTCGCGGCCAGATCAGCAAAACCGAGACCGCTGGGCTGGGCGATCGCGCCGCCAACAGGTGTACCCCAGTCACCATCGGCAACCGAGCCGGTGAAGGTCCCGGTGATCTCGGGCGACACATTGGGGACAGTGGGTACCGTCGGGGCAACTGGGCCGGTCGGGGCCTCATCGGGCACCCCCCCCGTGAAGGGCCCAGAGGATCCGCCACCCGTTCCCCCGTCAGAGACGCTGTTGACCGCCAGGCCCGCGCCCACCGCCAAACCGGCGCCGATGGGCCCCACACCCATGGCCGGCGCCCCTCCGGCAGTGTCCAAGGCCCCGATCACACCGGGCACAACATCTTGCGTGATCAGCACCGTACCATCGGCCAGAACCCTGGCATCCGCCGCCTGAACCAGGACGCGCCCCCCATTCTTCACCACCAGTTCAACCGACCCATCCGGCTTGACGATGGCATCGAGCACACCGTCCAGATCATCCGTCCGCACCCAAGCTTCCGCCGCCGAACCCGGCCGGGTGGCCAACCCCGAAAGCGCCAGGACGGGCAAGGCGGTGACCGCCCCGCGACCAACCACTGAAAGGACACTTGCGCTGTGGGTAGCGGTTTTTCTCATATCAGGTACCCGTGACAAATTCTGACAACGAAAAGGGCATAAAGTCTTGAAGATAATCGCCTGTTAACACCCGACGACAATCCCGGCAGCACGGTTAACGCGTTGGTCGGGGCATTGCGCCCCCTGGCTCCGGCCTGCGTCCCGAAAGGCCTTGGCGGATAAACGGTGGTCCCTCTGCCAAGGCACAGAGGATCGGGCAAGCGGTGCTCTGCTACATATCAGAAACACCCCATCGGCCAGTCGGCGAATTTTCCTGCCAGGATCCGGGCGTCAGGGCCCGAGCGGTCCACGCGGATTTTCGTTCACGATCTGTCTACCGATTAAGGGAACGATAACCATGAACGCGATAGAGCGGGCTTGGGGAGTAGAAACCCGGCCATGTCGCACCACGCCTGTCGTGTCGCGGCCAGTCAACACAGGATGCGGGATGCGAGACGTTCACCACAAGGATACGTGGCTGGGGGACCAGCACTGCCCCCATCGCGCGAAACAGCCCTAATGGCGGAACGAAATCCCCCCCCGTTGCGCGCCCTGTCGCCCGCACACCATGGCAGCGCCTATTGGCACCCCCCGGCGCGCTATGGCTTTGCCCGTGTGCACCAATCGCTTCCCCTGATCCTGGCCGAAATCCTGCCCGCCGCCGCCTGTTTTCCGATCCTGTTCACAGCGGATCCCGACGGGCCGATGCCGCGGGCATTGTTACGAATATCGCCCGATGGGCAAAGCCCCTTCATTGGTCCGGATGGGCGCTGGCGGGCGGCCTGGCTGCCCCCGGTGCTGACCACGCATCCCTTCGGGCTGATCACCACCGAGGCAGAACAGCCCGTCCTTGGTGTAGATGAAACCGCCGGCTTGATCAGCGACGACCCACGCGGCCAGCCCCTCTTTACCCCCGATGGCACTCTGTCGCCCGCCCTGACAGGCGTGACCGAAAAGTTGCGCGCCCGGGCCATGGCCGGGCCAGCGACACGGCAGGCAAGCCAAGCGCTGCGCGAAAGCGGGGTGCTAACCCCGTGTCCAGACATCGAGGGCCTGAGCCGGGTGGATCCAGCCCGGGCCGCCGCCCTGCATGAGGCCCAGATCCTGGCACTGCACAAGGTTGGGGCGCTGGTTCTGTGTCATGCGGCACTGGTCTCGGCCTGCCATCTCGACTGGTTGCGCAGGGCCGAGGCCCTCATCCCCCTGACCCGAACCACCGCCCAGTCAACAGCCCAGTCAACAGCCCCCCAGGCCCACGATTTCCTTGCCGCCCTGGGCAAGGCACGCGATCAGCAAAGGTGCAGTCAATGACCATAACACCACGCCTAGCGCCCCTTGTCCTGCTGGTGCTTGCCGGCTGCGTCCAGCCCCCCAGCATGACCGGCCTGGAAACCGCCATCCTGGCCGAAACCACCCCCCCCGCCCGGGCAAAACCCGCCCTGGGCGAAACCGCCTTTGGCCAGGCCATCACCCGGGCCGTGTCCCGCAGCCCCAGCCTTGATCGCAGCGAAGCCAGCCTGCGCGAGGCCGAGGCCGGATTGCTGGCCGAAGGGGGCGGCTATCTGCCCCGACTGTCGCTGGGGATGTCGGTGCCGGTGACTGGTGGGGCACATCTCTATCCGTTCATCTCCCTCACCCAGATGCTCTACGATGCCGGGGCCTCCCGATCCCGACAGGCCGCCGCCCGGGCCCGGGCCCTGGGCAGCCTGGCCGGACGACAGGACGTGGGCAATGCCGCCGCGTTGACCGCCATCGAAACCTGGGGCGAGGTTGTCCTGGCCCGTGGCCTCATGGCCGTAACCGGTCAGACGATGAGCGAACTGGAAAAGACCGCTGCCCTGATCGAAGACCGCGCCAACGCTGGTGCCGGATCCAGCACCGAGGCCCTGACCGCGCGCAGCCGGCTGGCCAATCTGCGCGCCGACTGGATCGCGGCGCAGGCCCGGGTACGCCGCGCCGAAACCGGCTTTGCGGTCCTGTTCGGCGACGCCCCGCCCGCCCGCATCGCTCTGCCGCCACGTGCCCCCGCAGCACCCGTGGCCGCCCTCGCCGACAGTCCCCTGATGTTGGTCGCCGAGGCCGAGCTGTTGGCCGCGCAGGCCGATCTGTCCGCAGCCCAGGCGGCCCGGGTACCGTCCTTGTCAGCCGTCGGGTCTGCGGTCCGGCGCACGGATGGGGTGACGGCGGGGCTGGAATCGGAATACCAGCTGGCCCCCGGCAACCGCCGTGCCGCCTCGGTCGCCGCCGCCCAGGCCCGCGTCGCCGGGCGTGAGGCCAGCCGCGAGGCCACCCGGCGCGATATCGACAACCGGCTGGCGGTTCTGCGCACCGAACGTATCGCCGCACGCGACCAGTTGACCGCCGCACAAGAAGCCCAGAGCGTGACCGCCGAAAACCTGGCCGCGATGCGTGAACAGTTCGAAATCGGCGGGCGCAGCATGCTGGATCTTCTGGATGCCCAACGGGAATCGCTTGAAGCCGAGCTGCGCCTGGTCAGTGCGCGCCATGCCGTCGCCCTGCTTGATTATGCGCGCTTGGCGGCAACCGGGGATCTGCTGGATGCCTTCGGCATTGTCCTGCCGAGCCCCAATGCCCTGCTCCCCAAGGAAAGATCCAACAGTTGAGCACCCCCACCGCAATGCCCGGCCCACAGACGGCACGGACCGCCGGAACACCCGGTGCCGCCACTCCGCTGGAAGACTGCGCGATGCATGTGACCGCCGAGATCGGGCACCCCCTGTCCCTGGGCGCGCTGCATGAGGCATTGTTGCCCGGCGCCGCCGGGGACGGCCCGGATGCCGATGGCGCCCTGGGATTGACCGCCGGTCTGCGCGCGGTGATCGCGGCGGCCCAACGTGCAGGCCTGCGCACGGCCTTCGGACGGCGCAACCTGACCGATCTGGGCCCTGCCCTGCTGCCCGCCATCCTGCCCACCCGCGATGGCGCAGCCGTGGCGATCCTGACGCGCGAGAACAATCAGTTCACCATCTTCGATCCGCAGGCCGGCGGCGAAACCACACGGGTCACCCCCGACGCCCTGGCCCCTCGGCTGACCGGTCATGCCCTGGTTCTGAAACCCGCCCTGCACGTCAAGGCAACCCCGGACGCGCCTCTGCGTCAAAATGCCGGGCATTGGTTCTGGTCAGCGATCAGAGCAAACCGCTGGGCCTATACCCAGGTGGCCCTTGCCGCAGTGACGGTTAACATCCTGGCCCTGGTGACATCGCTGTTTACCATGGTTGTCTATGACCGGATCCTGCCCTCAGCCGCCACAGACAGTCTGCTGGCGCTCAGCATCGGGGTTGGAATCGCGCTGATCTTTACCCTTTTGATCAATACGTTACGATCGGGATTCATTGATCATGCCGGGCGCCGCGCCGATCTGGCCATGGGTCAGAAAATCTTTGACCATGTGACCGAGATCCAGATGCAGGCCCGGCGTGGATCAACCGGAGCAACCGCCGCAACCTTGCGCGAATTCGAAACCCTGCGCGATTTCTTTACCTCGGCCACGCTGGTCGCCCTGGTCGATCTGCCCTTTGCACTGTTGTTCATCGGGGTGATCTTCATCCTGGCCGAACCCCTGGCCATCGTTCCAGCCCTGGCGCTGCCGGTGGTCGTTCTGATCGGGCTGGGCGTACAGCCGGCCCTGTCGCGGCTGGCCAGGCAGATCCTGTCGGAGGGACGCCACAAGCAATCCGTTCTGATCGAAACCCTGACCGGGATCGAAGCGATCAAAGCCGCCGGCGCCACCCGCCAGATGCGCCAGCGCTGGTCCGACGCCCTGCAACGGCAAGCCGATTACAACGTCCGCAGCCGGGCCGTCACCCAGTTCGCGATCAATGCGACCGGCTTTGTCCAGCAGGCGGCGCAGGTGCTGATCGTGGTGTTCGGCGCGTTGCAGGTGGTCGCCGGCAACATCACCTCGGGCGTGCTGATCGCGGCGGTCATCCTGACCGGCCGGGCGCTGGCCCCCCTGTCGCTGATCGCCCAAACCCTGTCGCGGATCCATCAGGCCCGCGCCTCCTATCGCAGCCTGGACGACTTGATGCAGGCGCCCGGCGAACACCCCGCCGACCGGCGCTGGCTGTCCCGGCGGCACCTGTCCGGCAGCTTGCGCTTCGAGGACGTCCATTTCGCCTATCCCGACCAACGCGGCAAGGCGCTTGACGGGGTCAGCTTTGATATCGCACCGGGCGAAAAGGTGGCCTTTGTCGGCCCTGTCGGATCCGGCAAGAGCACGGTGGTGCGGCTGATCCTGGGCCTGTATCAGCCCGATCAGGGTGCGGTTCTGGCCGATGGGGTCGATATCCGCCAAATCGACCCATCGGATCTGCGGCGCAATATCGGCGCGGTCCTGCAAGAGGGCTGGCTGGTCTCCGGCACCCTGCGCGAAAACATCGCCTTCGGGGCCACACGCCCCGGCGATGACGCGATCCTGCAGGCCGCACGTCTGGCCGGGGTCGAGGATTTCGCCGCCCGCCACCCCGAGGGCTATGACATGATGCTGCGTGAAGGCGGCGGCGGCCTGTCCGGCGGACAGCGCCAGATGGTGACACTGGCGCGCGCCTTTCTGGGCCATCCGCCGATGCTGGTGCTTGATGAGGCCACCTCGGCCATGGATGTACAAAGCGAAATGGCCCTGGTCTCACGCCTCAAACAGGCCCCCCCCGGCCAGACACTGATCCTGGCCACGCACCGGCCCGGCCTGCTGGATCTGGTCGACCGGGTGATCGTGATCGATGGCGGCAAGATCGTTGCAGACGGTCCGCGCAGCCTGCTGAACCAGGCCCAGTCCGCACCAGCAAAAGGCAACGCAGCATGAGCACACGCCCCCTGGACGCGCTGGAGCGCGAGTTGAACGGGCGCATGCCGGTGCGGGCCTCCCTGCTGCTGCTGGCAATCTGCGCCCTCTTGGGGACGGTGATCGCCTGGGCCATCCTGACCTGGGTGGACGATGTCACCCGCGCCCCCGGCAAGGTCGTACCAGCCGCCGATATCCAACAGGTGCAGGCCACCCAGGACGGGGTGATCCGCGCCGTTCTGGTCGAAGAAGGACAGGTGGTTGCGGCCGACACCCCGCTGGTGGAACTGGATGCGCTGGTTCAGACCAGCCAGTTCGATCGCGAAAGGCTGCGCGCGCTCGCCCTGCAGGCCCGGATTACACGGCTTTCCGCCGAAATCGACGAAACCGCCCTGACCTTTGCCCCCGCACTGGAACAGGAGGCACCGGGGATCCTGTCCAGCGAACGGGCGCTATTCGCGGGACGCGCCGCGGAACTGGCGGCACAAATCGCCGTTCTGGAACAGCGCCGGGCCCAGCGGTTGCAGGAACGCGCCGAAGCCGAGAATGAGCTGACCACAACCGCGCGGATGCAGACGATCCTGGCTGAGGAACGCGCAATGATGATGCCGCTGATCGAGCGCGGGGTCGAACCGCAGACCACCCTCTTGCGCCTGCGCCGGGAAGAGGAAAACCTGACCGGACGTTCCGAGGCCGCGCAAACCGCGCTGGACCGGTCCGCAGCCGCACTGGCAGAGGTCGACCACACGATACGGGTGACGCGCGACGGGTTTCTCGCCGATGCCCTGCGGGAACTGGCCGATGCCACGGCCGAACTGGCCGCGCTGCAGCCCACCTTGCCCGCGCTTGAGGGGCTGGCCGCCCGTGCCGTGCTGCGTGCCCCCGTCCACGGCGTGATCAACAGCATCAACCGCCGCACCATCGGCGGGGCGGTCCGCCCGGGCGAAGACCTGGTCGAAATCGTCCCCCTGGACGATGCCCTGCGGATCGAGGCCTACGTCCGCCCTCAGGACATCGCCTTTCTGCGCCCGGATCAGCCGGTGCGCGTCAAGCTGACCGCCTATGATTTCACCCGCTACGGCGCGCTGGACGGCACCATCGTGCGGATCGGTGCCAACGCCGTGCGCCGCAGCGAACGTGACGAGGGCGAGGTTTTCGTTGTCGTCGTCCAGACCGAAGGCGCCCTGCACGACGCGGATGGCGAACAGGTACAAATCATCCCCGGCATGACCGCCGAGATCGACATCCTGGCCGGTCAACGGCGCGTCATCGACTATCTTTTGCAACCAATCCAGCGCGTGGCCGCGCGTGCCTTCAGGGAGTGACCCCATGACCATCCCACTCACCCCGCCCGTTCCCTCTGCACCGGCCCCCAGCCTGGCCTTTCACGGATCACGCCTGTTCAACAAATGGCTGGCCGAGACCCGTGCCAGCCTGGCCTTCACCACCTACCAAGCCGGCAAGGTCTTTCTTCTGGGCACACGCCCTGATGGGCAGATGTCTGTCTTCGAACGCACCTTTGAACGCCCCATGGGCCTGTCTGGCGGCGCGAAACGCTTTTGGATGAGTTCGGTTCATCAACTCTGGCGGTTCGAGAACTTCCTGTCCCCGCACGAAACCCGTGACGGCTTTGATGCGCTCTATGTCCCGATCACCGGCCATACCACCGGCGATATCGACATCCACGACATCCACGAAGACAGTGCCGGCAACCCGATTTTCGCCGCAACGCGCTTCAACTGCCTCGCAACTCTCAGCGATCATGGCAGCTTTCGCGAGGTCTGGCGCCCCCCCTTCATCGACCGGCTGGCCGCCGAGGACCGCTGTCACCTGAACGGCCTGGCGATGGAGAATGGCGCCCCCGCCTATGTCACCTGCCTGTCGCAAACCAATATCTTCGAAGGATGGCGTGAACACCGCCGCGATGGGGGCGTGGTGATTGACGTGCGCGACAACCGGATTGTCGCCAAGGGGCTGTCAATGCCCCATTCCCCGCGGTTCTGGCAAGGCAAGCTCTGGATCCTGCAAACCGGCACCGGCGAGTTTGGCCATATCGACCTGCAAACCGGCACATTTGAACCGCTCTGTTTTCTGCCCGGTTTCGCCCGGGGGCTGACCTTCATCGGCGATTATGCCGTGGTCGGCCTCTCGCGCCCGCGCGAAAACCGCACCTTCGACGGGCTGATCCTGAATGAGCGCCTGGCCAACCAGGGCATCAGCGCCCAATGCGCAATCTGCGTCATCAACCTGCGCACCGGCGATATCGAACACCGCCTGTCCATCGACGGCCTGGTCGAAGAAATCTACGAAGTCACCAGCTTGCCCGGGATCATCCACCCCAAGATGCTGGGCTTCCGCAACGATGAAATCCGCTTTATCATCCGCCCCGAACCGCTGGATGGCGCCGACTGATATGGCCCGCGCCCATCCGAATCTCGCTCCCCAAGCCGCGCTGGCCTTCAACGCCGCCAATGCCGCCTGGCGTGAAAACCGTCCCGATCACGCGCTGGCCGAGATCGAAAAGGCGGTCGCGGCGGCACCGGATCTGGCCATCGCACAGGTTCTGAAGGCCCGCATCCTGCGCCGCCAGGGCCATCTGGCCAAGGCACGGCAGGCCTATGAGCTGGCCTTGCGATCCGAACCGGATCACTTCGACGCCCGGCTGGAGCGGGGCAATATCCTGCGCGCAACAGGCGATGCACAGGCCGCAGCGGATGATTACCGCGCCGCGATGGCCACTCGTGCCGACGATCCCCGCCCCGCCCTGGCGCTGGCCCGCCTGGAAGAAGAGCGCGCAGATCCCGGCGCCGGGGACCGGGCGGCCATCGCCTTTCAGAGGGCGCTGGACCGGGCCGCCGCCGGGCCGGAACCACAGAAACGAATTGCCGAACTTTACCATGATCTGGCCCGTTTCCGCCTGGAGCGCGCGGACCTGCCACGCACCCTCGAAGCGCTGCGTCAGGCCAAGATGGCCTTACCCCCCGACAGTCCGACCGAAACGCAAGCCCTCATCGCCCTGGACCGCGCCGAAGTTCTGCTCCGCCTGGGCATGATGGATGAGGGCCAGCAGCAGATGCAGGCCCTTTCGACGGCAACAGCCCCTGCGGTTTTGCTGTCCCTCGCGCGGCTGGCCTATCGTTTCAACTTCTGGGAAGAGGCGATCGCGATCCTGCGCCGCAACGCCGATCTGCACCCCGAAACCCAGCAGGCCTGGCTGGAACTGGCCGAAATGCAAGCCGAAGCCTGGATCCTGGATGACGCGCTGGCCACGCTGGAACGCGCGGAACAGATTGGCGATCTGCCCACCGGCATCGGGGAAAACCTGCGCGCCCGTATCGCTAACCGCTTGGGCGATGCCGCCACCGCACGCGCCCTCTATGAACAGCTTGAGGTCCGCGCCCCCGGCACCTATCGGGCCAGCATCGCCATGAGCCTGCTTTACGCCGATGATCTGCCCCCCGAAACGGTTGCCCAACGCCACCGCGCGCTTTTCTCCGATCTGGGAACGAACGCACGGGCGCGGGATGCCTTCCCGAACGATCCCGATCCCGACCGCCCCTTGCGCATCGGAATGGTCACCGCCGATCTGCACCATCAGCACCCGGTCAACATCTTCCTTCAGCCGCTGCTCGCCCGATGGGATCACGATCGCCTGCCACTGACGATCTATTTCACCGGCACCACCGCCGACGACCAGACCCGCCTGGCCCGCAGCCGCGTGTGCGCCTGGCGTGACATCAAGGCTGAGGGCCTGGCCAGTGCGGTTGCAGCCGACCAGATCGACATCCTGATCGACCTGTCCGGGCATACGGCGAAATCGGTGATGCCGCTGTTGGCCAACCGCCTTGCCCCCGTTCAGGCCTGTTTTCTGGGCTATCCCGGATCGACCGGCATGCCCAATATCGACTGGCTGATCGGCGATCCCATCGTCACCCCGCCCGCCCAGGACGGGCTGTGTACGGAACAGGTGATGCGGCTGCCCGAAACGGTGTTCTGCTACGCCCCGGAAACGGACTATCCACTGCCCGATTTCTCCGCGTTGCGCGACCGGCCACTGACCTTCGGATCGTTCAACAACATTCCCAAGCTGGGCCCGCGCACGGTCGCCCTGTGGTCGCGGATCCTGAACGCATCCCCCGAGGCCCGGTTGCTGCTGCGCGCGCCAAGCTTCAAGGCACCGGCCGCCATCGCCCGTTTCCGGGATCTGTTCGCCGCCGAGGGGATTGCCCCCGACCGGCTGATCTTTCGCGGGCCCGTCGCCCTGGATCACATGATGCACGCCTATAGTGAAATTGACGTGGCCCTGGATCCGGTGGCCTATAATGGCGGGACAACCACCTTGCAGGCGCTGTGGATGGGGGTGCCGGTTCTGACGTTGGCAGGCGGGCATTTCGTTTCGCGCATGGGCGCCAGCTTTCTGCCGGCCGCCGGCCTTGACGATTGGGTCGCTGCAACCGAGGATGACTATGTCGCCAAGGCACAGGCCCTGACAGCCGACCGAACGGCCCTCATGCACCTGAAATCCGGGCTACGCACCGAATTGCGCCAACGTCCTGCCTGGGATCCGGATCGCTATGCTGCGGATTTCGGGGATGCTTTGCGGCGCATGTGGCGCGAAACACCCCGGGACAAACCCGCTTCATAACCCCGGCGGCCGGGCCGTCACTCAGACTGGCCCCGCCCCTGTGCCCCACCGCACCCCTGTTACAGGATCACATCCGAAGCAACCAGGTCGGTGGATTTCACCCCTTCCAGGATGACCACGGTATCGGCGTCCAGCTGAATCCGTGTATCATGACCGCCCGGCCCATCGGGGCTAGTGACCGCCTGAAAAGCGCTGAAATCGGCAAAACTGAAATCTGACACATCCAGTTTGTCGCCTTCCGTCCCATCGAAATCGATCACCGTCGTAGTCCCGTCCAGATTACGCAGGGCAAAGATATCCGCCCCGGCCCCACCGGACAACCGATCCGTACCACCGCCGCCATCCAGCAGATCATCGCCCTGCCCGGCAAAGATCACCTCATTGGCATTGGTCCCGGTCAGCGTATCATCCCCGATGGTCCCCACCAGCATTACCGCATCGGTAAAGTTGCCGCCGAAAACGACATAACTTTCCCCTGAAGAGCTGCCGTTAGGATCGGCTCTTGGCGCGCCAATAAGCAAGTCATCGAACCCGTCACCGTTCACGTCCCCGGCGGAGCTGATCGAACTGGCAGATCGATCATCAACGGTTACGCCATTGATCACAAAGCCGCCTTGCCCGCTGACAACATCCGAAAGCTCCACCCCCGACATGTCGGTCTTGCCATAGACGACATAGGTGGCGCCTGAATTGGTGCCGTTGGGGTCGGCAAATTCCGTCCCGATGAGAAGGTCATCAAGCCCGTCGCCGTTAACATCGCCGGCCGAGCTGACCTCAATGCCGGACTGATCCAGCATCGTGACGCCGTTGATCACAAAGCCACCGGTACCAGCCGTGACATCCGAAAGCTCTATCTTGGTGGTATCGCTCTTGCCAAAAATGACATAACTCGCGCCAGAGCTGGAGCCGTTGGGGTCACTCCGCGGCGCGCCGACGATCAGATCGTCCAGGCCATCGCCGTTCACATCGCCCGCAGAACTGACCGACGTGCCCGACCGGTCCCAAGCATTGGCGCCGTTGATCACGAATCCGCCCGCAGTCACTTCAAGCGCCGACAGTTCAACCAGCGCTGCGTCGGTCTTGCCAAAAATGACATAACTGGCACCTTCTTCGCTGGTCCCCCCAAAAGGCACGCCGACGATCAGATCATCCAGGCCATCACCATTCACATCCCCCGCGGAACTGACGCTGCGGCCCGCATACTGATAAGCCCCGGCGCCGTTGATCACGAACCCGCCGGTGTCGGCTGCGATATCAGACAACTCGACCTTGGCCCCTCCGCTTTTGCCGAAAATGACATAGCTGGCACCGGAAGAGGTGCCATTGGTATCCACCCAGGCCGCACCAATCAGCAAGTCATCCAATCCGTCGCCGTTCACGTCGCCCGCCGAACTGACACGATGGCCAGACTGGTCACCGGCTGTAACACCGTTGATCACGAAACCGCCGGGACCAGTGTCGGCCGCGATGGCCGAAAGTGCGACCGCCGAAGTATCGGTCTTACCGAAGACGACATAGCTGGCACCGGACCGGCTACCATGGGGGTCCGCATCTCGTGCGCCGATCAGCAGATCGGCAAGGCCATCGCCATTCACGTCACCCGCAGAACTGACCGCCAGACCGGCCTTGTCACCGGCCGTAACGCCGTTGATCACAAAACCGCCGATACCGGTCGTAACGTCCGAAAGCTCTATCTTGGTGGTGTCGCTCTTGCCGAAAACGACATAGCTTGCGCCAGAATAAGTTCCATTAGGCGCGACACCATAGGCGCCGATGATCAAGTCATCCAGACCGTCGCCGTTTACATCGCCGGCAGAACTGACCGCATACCCCGACAGATCGCCCGCAGTGATCCCATTGATCACAAAGCCTCCAATACCAGCAGAGACATCCGACAATTCCACCCTGAGGGGGATATCGCGGGTCACACTCGTCTGCACCTCAAGCCGGGTATGGCCGCTTTGGAAAACTGCGAAGGTTTTACCACCATCGTCGAATTTGCCCATCGGATACCAGCCATCGGTCAGCGTGATGCTATCGCTGGCATCACCCAACACCCGCAGGGTGTTCGAGGTATCGGACAGCCGCTGCAACTCGATCCGGTTGAGGATCAGCGCGTTGCCGTGCCCGCCCAGGTCGATCCGTTCGATCCCGGTCAGGCTGGTATTGTCCAGGGTCGTCAAATCGAGCGTCAGACCCGAACCGTCAAGGCGCAGCGTGTCGACCCCATTCCCACCGTCAATCCGATCGAACGACAGATCCGAAATGGCCAGCGTGTCATCACCCGCGCCGCCGCGCAGCACATCGGCCCCGCCGTTACCGATCAGAACATCATCGCCAGTGCCGGCGATCAAGACATCGCGCGCGGCAGTCCCGGTCAGCGTATCGTCGCCGACTGTTCCGACCTGTGTCGCTGCACCAGTGAAGTCGCCCCCCAGAATGACATAGCTTACGCCGGAACTGTATCGGCCAAGGATGTTGCCCAAAGGCATTCCGACAATCAGATCATCGAAACCATCGCCATTCACATCCCCTGCGGAGCTGACCGAAACACCCAGCTCACCGAGTGCGGTTTGACCATGGATTGCGAACCCTCCGAGACCGGCCTCGATATCCGACAATTCCACTGCGGCGCCAGCCGTCTTGCCGAAGACCACATAGCTGCTGCCAGACTTATCGCCGTTGGGATCGGCATCCCTTGCACCGATGATCAGATCGTCCAGACCATCGCCATTCACGTCACCGGCAGAACTGACCGAGATCCCCGATTTGTCGCCAGCTGCCACCCCATGGATCGCGAAGCCCCCGGTGCCGGCCTCGACATCCGACAGTTCCACCGGCGCGTTCCCCGTCCGTCCAAAGATCACATAGCTGCTGCCCGAGTCATTGCCATGGGGGTCAGCACCCGTTGCGCTGACGATCAGATCGGCCAGACCATCACCATTCACGTCACCGGCAGAACTGACCGACCAGCCCGAATTGTCACCGACGGCGACACCATTGATCACGAAACCATTACCGGTTCCGTTTTCTATACTCGTAAGGCTGACAGATGCAGTGTTGGTTTTCCCGAAGACGACATAACTCGCGCCGGAATAGTTACCGTTGGGATCTGCCCAATGCGCCCCGACGATCAGGTCATCAAGGCCGTCACCGTTCACGTCACCGGCCGAACTGACCGAACCACCCAACCGATCTTGAAGCTTGGCCCCGGGGATCGCAAAGCCACCGATGCCGGCGTTGATATCCGTCAGGTCCACCGTGGTGTTGTCAGTCTTGCCGAAGACAACGTAACTGGCGCCTGATCCGGTACCATTGGGAGTTGCGTTGCGCGCGCCGATGATCACGTCATCCAACCCGTCGCCGTTCACATCCCCGGCAGAGCTGACCGACCACCCCGAAAAATCACCGGCCGCAACACCACGAACCGCAAAACCGCCGGTACCGGCCTCAACCGTCGACAGATCTATCGCGACACCGCCGGTTTTCCCGAAAACAACGTAACTGGTACCGGCCGTGCCGTCAGCGTTGCGCACGCCGATGAGCAGATCGGCCAGACCATCGCCGTTCACATCACCCGCGCCACTGACCGAACGGCCCGAACCGTCACCGGCGGCGATACCATTGATGGCAAAGCCACGGGTGTCGGCGTTGTTTCTGACCGCCAACAAATCCAACGACCCGCCATCGGTCTTGCCAAAAATGACATAGCCCGTACCGGCATTATTCTGACCATTAGGGTCGGCATAGGGCGCGCCGATGATCATGTCATCCAGGCCATCACCGTTCACATCCCCGGCCGAACTGACGGCACGACCCAGCTGGTCGCCCGAGAACGCAGCATGAATCACAAAGCCACCCGCGCCAGCCTCGATCTCTGACAACTCTACCTTGATGGGGATGTTGCGGGTTATGCCCTGCTGCACCTCCAGCCGGGCTTGGCCCTTGTTGAAAAGCGCAAAGGTCTTACCGTCGTCAACGAACGAGCCCGTCCTATGCCAGGCTGCGGTCAGCGTGATACTGTCGCTCGTGTCACCCAATACACGCAGGGTGTTCGAGGTGTCGGACAACCGCTGCAGCTCGATCTGGTCGAGGATAAGGGTGTTGCCGTGCCCGCCTAGGTCGATCCGTTCGATCCCGCTAAGCCTGGTGTTATCCAGCGTGGTCAGGTCCAGCGTCAGCCCCGAACCGTCAAGGCGCAGCGTATCGGTCCCGGTACCGCCGTCGATCCGGTCGAACGACAGGTCCGAAATGGCCAGCGTGTCGTCACCCGCGCCACCACGCAGCACATCTGCCCCACCGTTGCCAATCAACACATCATCGCCAGTGCCCGCGATCAGGATATCGCGCGCGGCACTGCCGGTCAGCGTGTCGTCGCCAACCGTGCCAACCTGTGTCGCCGCGCCGGTGAAATCACCGCCGAAGATGACATAGCTGATACCCGCATCGGGATTGCCATTGGCATCGCCGTAAGGTGCCCCGATGAGCAGATCATCAAAACCGTCACCGTTGACATCGCCCGCCGCGCTGACCGCCCGGCCCGCGCGATCATCGGTCGTGGCCCCGTGGATCACGAACCCGGAAACACCCGAGGCCAGACTCGACAAATCCACTGCTGCACTGTCGGTTTTCCCAAAAACAACATAGCTGGCGCCCGCATTGGACCCGTTCGGATCAGCAAATGGCGCCCCGATGAGCAGATCATCCAGACCGTCGCCATTCACGTCGCCGGCGGAACTGACCGCACGACCGGAGCGATCGCCTGTCTCGATGCCGTCGATCACAAAACCGCCCGCACCGGATGTGATATCGGACAGGTCCACGCCTGTCCCATCGGTCTTGCCAAAGATGACATAACTGGCACCGAACGAACCATTTGCATTTGGCGCCCCGACAATCAGATCGGCTAGACCATCGCCGTTCACATCGCCGGCAGAGCTGACCGAGAGGCCCAGCTGATCCCCGTTCGACGCACCGGTGATCGCAAAACCGCCCACGCCGGATGTGATGTCGGACAGATCCACGCCTGTCCCATCAGTCTTGCCAAAAACGACATAGCTGGCGCCGGACGCGCCATTGGATTCGGGTGCCCCGACGATCAGGTCGGCCAAGCCATCGCCGTTCACGTCACCGGCAGCACTGACCGATCGTCCGAGCCGGTCATTTGCCGCACCCCCATCGACGACAAAACCGCCCACCCCCAGCGCAACATCCGCCAGATCCACGGTTCCGCCACCGGTCTGACCAAAGACGATATAGCTGGCCCCGGAATTCGTGTTCGTATGTGGATCGGCCAACGGCGCGCCGACAATCAGATCTCCCAGGCCATCGCCGTTCACATCGCCAGCCGCACTGACCGCGCGCCCTGATCCATCTCCGGCAGACGCCCCGGTGATCAGCAAACCACCTGTCCCCGAAGCCACATTCGACAGATCGACGGCAGTGCCGTCGGTCTTGCCGAAAACGACGAAGGTGGATCCGGAATTGGAAAGGCTATTATGTTCCGCAAACGGCGCCCCGACGATCAGATCCGCCAGCCCATCCCCGTTCAAGTCCCCGGCGGAACTGACCGAGGTGCCCGTTTGATCGCCCCCAAGAATGCCGTTGATCGCGAAACCGCCGGTGCCGGCGGCAATATCCGACAGATCTACCGCCGTATCATCCGTTTTGCCAAAGACGACATACCCGCTACCGGCGTCAATCTGGCCATTGGGGGCCGCCCGTGGGGCGCCAATGATCAGGTCATTCAACCCATCGCCATTCACGTCGCCCGCCCAGTGGACCGACATCCCCGAGCGGTCATCATTCGTGATCCCGTTGATCACGAAGCCGCCGACACGCCCGCCGACATCGGACAATTCGATGATCTCATCCGCGCCTGTGATCGTCACCGTAACCATCTGGGATACGCCATCACTGGCCGTGAAGGTGATCGTGTCGCTGACCACATCGGATGCGGACAAGGGCCACACCGCTTTCTGATCCAGCGTGTAGGTCCAGGTGCCCCCAACCAGCGTGAAGCTGCCATAGCCGTGATCACCCGGCGTCGGCCCGATATCGGCAAGGACCGGCGTGTCACCGGCATCCACATCGCTGACCGAAATCGTCCCGCTGACCGTTACCGGTCCGTCGCCGATATTGCCCTCGGTCACCGTGCCGGTGACAGTGCCCGTGATAACCGCCGCGTCATTCGTGCCGGTAATCGTCACGCGGACCTCTTGCGACGTGCCGTCACTGGCGGTGAAGGTGATCGTGTCCAGAACCTGCGCCCCAGCATCAAGCCCCTGCACAGCCGTCTGATCCAGCGTGTAGGTCCAGGTGCCCCCAACCAGCGTGAAGCTGCCATAGCCGTGATCACCCGGCGTCGGCCCGATATCGGCAAAGTGCGGAGGATTGCCAGGGGCTTGGCCTGCGATGGCCCCACTGGCCGTGACGGGGGCGTCGCCGATATCGCCCTCGGTCACCGCACCGGTCAAGATGCTGGTAAAGCCTGACGACTGATCCGGAGTGCCGTCACCGACCCAGTCGTTGCGCGCGCCAAGCCCGATCATCCCAAGCCCGCCAGCCGCCGCCGCCCCCAACAGGATCCCTGCGGCACCATCCGAGCCTTCACCGGCCGTCGCCATCACATCAGCCAGGGAAGACAGGGTATCCTGGGTGATCTGCACCTCACCACCAGGGCTGACCCGGGTATCGACCGCCGCGACCGTGATCCTGGCCCCGTTTTTCAGATACAGCTCAAGCGTCCCATCCGGCAGAAAACGGGCCTCGGCAACGTTGGCGAGGTCGCTGACATTGACCCAATAGTCAACTGCAGCGGCCGGCCGCGCAACCGATGCAAACAGCATCACCGCCGGCAGGAATACCCCCCCAATCCGGCCTGTTACCGTCCTTATCGCATATGCGGCGGCGTCAATCCGCTGTCGTGCCATCGGCCTGCCTCGAACACATCGTCACCCAAAATCGCCAAAAGCGTTAGCCCACAGAAAATAATGGCAGATTAATGCCGTCATTATCCCTCAGGAGCGCCCTGCGGGCACTGGCTTTTTGCGAAAATCTTTAGCTATTTTATGCGATCCGGGCGGCTCAGCGCCGGGTTCGCCCCACCGACCGGCAGATGATCAGCACCGGCAGCAGGCCCACCGCGACGATGATCAGGCTGGGCACCGCCGCACCGTCCAGTCGCTCATCCGAGGCCAGCCGATGCGCCTGCACCGCCAGCGTATCGAAATTGAACGGCCGCATGATCAACGTCGCCGGCAGTTCCTTCATCGTATCGACAAAGACGATCAGAAGGGCTGTCAACAGGCTGGGGGTTAGGATCGGCAGATGGACCCGCCGCAACGTCCCGTAGGCCGAGGCCCCCAGCGACCGCGCCGCCGCATCGATATTGCGGTGAATCCCGGCCTGACCGCTGTCATAGGCGCCGATCGCTGCGGCCATGAACCGCACCATGTAGGCCATCACCAGAACGCTGATCGAACCGGTGAACAGCAGCCCCGTGGTGATGCCGAACCGGTCCTGCATCCAGGCGTTCAGCAGGTTGTCAAAACGCGCGAAGGGCACCAGCAACCCAACGGCAATCACCCCGCCCGGCACCGCATAGCCCAACCGTGCAAGCTGCAAGGCGCCAGTGGCGGCCCGCCCGGGCCGGCTGCGGGCGAAGTAAGAGACAATGACCGCGCCCACCACCGTGACCACGGCAGCGATCCCGGCCAAGGTCACGGAATTGCCGATGAACTGCCGGTAGCGCGGGCCAAGGATGTCCTGCCCCGCATGCTGGGCCATCAGCCCCAGGGCCAGGGCCGGCACAAGCGCGCCGAACAGCACCGGCACCGCGCAAAACAGCGCCGCCATCCAGCCCCGCCAACCGACAAGGCGCTGGCGCGGCAGGGGCTGATGACGCCGGGTTCCACTGTCGAAGCGGGCACCATCGCGGCTGATCCGCTCCAGCAGCGCCAACACCAGGGCCGTGGCCAACAAGCACAGCGCCAGTTGTGCCGCTGCGGCACGATCAGCCAGCGTGAACCAGCTGGTGTAGATCCCGGTGGCAAAGGTCTGGACGCCGAAATAGGACACGGTCCCGTAATCGGCGATCGTCTCCATCACTGTCAGCAAAACACCCGCCGCAATCGCCGGCCGTGCCATCGGCAAGGACACGGTCAGGAACGCCCGCCAGGGGGGCTTGCCCAGCGTCCGCGCGGCCAGAAAGGTGGTGCCGGATTGCTGCACAAAGGCGGCCCGCGCCAGAAGGTAGACATAGGGATAAAGGACCAGCGTCAACATCGCCGCCGCGCCGCCGGTGGATCGGATCTCGGGGAACCAATAGTCCCGCGCCCCCCATCCGGTCACAGCGCGCAGGGTGCTCTGGACGACACCGGGGAAATCCAGCAGATCGGTATAGGCATAGGCCAGCACATAGGCCGGATAGGCAAGCGGCAGAACCAGCGCGATCTCAAGCCAGCGCCGGCCGGGAAACTCATGCGCGCTGACCAGCCAGGCCGCCCCGGTCCCGACCGCGAAAGTGCCGCACGCCACCGAGCCCGTCAGGATCAGCGTCGTCACGGTATAGCGCGGCAACACCGATCCGGCCAGCTGCACCACCGTTCCGGTGCCCCCCATCATCGCCGCCAGCAGGACCGCCAGCATCGGCAAGGCACATAACGCGGCCACCCCATAGGCCAGTCCGGCCAGTCCCCGGGCATCGCGACGGGCACGGCGCGCACGGCGGGCAAGGCGGGCAAGGCGGGCAAGGCCCACGCCGACCAAAGACCGCTCAGACAAAGATCGCCACCGCAACGCTGACAGTCACCAGCCCCGCGACAGTGGCCAGAACCAGCCCCGAGGCCGCAGTCAGCGCCCCGCCATGACGCCCGGCGAAGATGGTGAAAATCGACACCATGGGCAACGCGGCCAGAACCGTGCCCCCCGCAATCAACACCGGATCCAGACCGCCAATCGCGGTCAACACCGCCCAAACGATCACCGGGTGCACGAACAGCTTGATCCCCGCGATGGCCAGAACCGGCAAGCCCAGTTCCGAAATCCGCGCGGTGGCCAAGGTTCCCCCGGCCAGCACCAGCGCCAGAACCGGCGCCGCCGCCGCGATCATGCCCAGCACCTGCGTACCCAGGGTAGGCAACCGCAAACCACTGGCCAGAAAGAGCAAGCCGGCAATCAACCCCCAGATGATCGGGGTGCTGAAGGTCGCCCGCAAGGCCCGGATCAGGGCCACCCGCGGTGGTGCCGGATCCGAGGCCGAAACAATTGCGGCCATGGTCACGCAAAGGGGAACGACAGCGATATTCTCGGATACGATGGCCCCGGCGAACAGTTCGGCCACATGGTCAGGGTAAACCGCGCTCAGAATCGGCAGGCCCAGAAAGATGCTGTTCGATGCGCTCATGCCCAGGGCCAGCATCCAGGACAGGCCCGGCGCCACCCCCAACCCGCGCTGCAACAGGGTCTGGCCACCGATCAGAACGATCAGCGAGGCCGTCGAATAGCCCAGTACGAAACGCAGGTTCAGCCCCGACAGGTTTCCCAACTGGGCAACGGCCGAAAAGACAAGTACCGGCACACAAATGTTCAGCGTGAACAGGCTGAGCCAAGGCAGCCCCTCGGCCGGGAAATAGCGTGTCCGCACGACAACGATGCCCAAGGCGATCAACAGATAGATCGGAGCGAGAAGAATAAGGGCATCGGTCATGGCGGTCCCCCTGCCGGGTCAGAGTGCCGAAATGCCACGCCCCGCCCATGCCGGCAAGGGGCCGGATACATACCCCGGTTTGAAATACAGCGGCCCGCCCCGGCGCCAGATGTCAGGTGCCAGAGACCATCGGCTGGGACCGCAGGCCCCAAACATCACGGGAACCGTACCATCACGACGGCCCAAAACGAAAACCCGGCGCGTGTATCGCGCCGGGCTCCTCCTCCCTGGATACCGAAGTTCCGGGTTGGCGGGTTGTTGACAGCTCACAATCGATATGTCCACCACCAATTTTGATGTTTTGCACATACATTGATCATTTTTGCACAAAAAAAGATCTTTGAGCGAAAATCCGCCTCCCTCAGCCCAGACTGAGGGGGGGATGCCGGTTCACATCCTTGTACAGCAAATAGCGAAACCGCCCCGGGCCACCGGCATAACAGGCCTGCGGACAAAAAGCGCGCAGCCACATGAAATCGCCGGCCTCGACCTCAACCCAATCGCGGTTCAGCCGGTAAACGGCCTTGCCCTCCAGCACGTAAAGCCCGTGTTCCATGACATGGGTTTCGGCGAAGGGGATGCAGGCCCCGGGGGCCAATGTGACAACGTTGACATGCATGTCATGGCGCAGATCGGCCGGGTCGACAAAGCGCGTCGTCGTCCAGCGCCCCTCGGTGCCCGGCATGGCCGATGGCGTCACATCCGCCTCATTGGCAAAGACCGGATCGGGCGCTGCCAGCCCCTCGGCCGGGACAAAGCGCTTGCGGATCCAATGGAAGCGCGCCGTATCCGGGCCAGGATTGGTCAGGGCCCAGTCCGATCCGGCGGGCAGATAGGCATAACCGCCGGGGGTCAGCACATGGTTCGCGCGACCCAGGGTGACAGTGACACTGCCCTCAACGACGAACAGCACGGCTTCGGCCCCGGTATCGGGTTCGGGATCGGTGCTGCCACCACCGGGGGCGACCTCCATGATGTATTGGGCGAAGGTTTCGGCAAAGCCGGTCATCGGGCGGGCCAGCACCCAGGCGCGGGTCTGGTTCCAGTGGGGAAAGGCGCTGGTCACGATATCGCGCATGGTGCCGCGGGGGATCACGGCATAGGCCTCGGTGAACATGGCGCGGTCGGTCATCACCTCGGTCTGGGCCGGGTGGCCGCCGGTGGGGGCATAGTAGCGGGGCGTGGTCATTTCTCGAACATGTCCTGGATGCGGTGCCAGGCAATCCGTTCCACCTGCTGGCAGGCCTGGGCGAATTCCTGATCGCGGGTATTGGCGAGGCGGTCATGAAAAGCGGCCAGGATCGAGGCCTTGCCATGATCGCGCACCGCAATGATGAAGGGAAAGCCGAAGCGCGTCTGGTAACGCTGGTTCAGATCGGAGAAGGTGGCGCGTTCGGCATCCGTCAGCGCATCGAGGCCGGCACCGGCCTGTTCCGCCGTCGAATCCGCCGTCAGCCGTTTCGCCTGGGCCAGCTTGCCGGCCAGATCGGGGTGCGCGGTCAGCACGCCCAGCCGTTCCTCGGGGCTGGCCTCGCGGAACCGGCGGGTCAGGGCCGCATGCAGGCCGGTGGCGCAATCGTGGACGGGGCCAAGTTCACCATCAAAGGCGCGCTCGGCGATCCAGGGGGAGTGCTCGAACACCGATCCGAAGCGGGCGATGAAATCGGCCCGCTCCATCCGGCTGGGGCGCAGTGCAGGCTTCACAGGCGGGTGTTCGCGGGCCCAGTGTTCGGCAATGTCGATGCGCCGCGTCACCCAGACCCCATCAAACCCGGCGATGTGATCAAGAAACCGCCGCAGCCCGGCAATCCGCCCGGGCCGCCCGATCAGCCGGCAGTGCAAACCGATCGACATCATTTTCGGCGCGCCTGCCTGCCCCTCGGCATAGAGCGTGTCGAACGTGTCTTGCAGATAGGTCTCGAAATCGGCGCTGGTGTTGAAGAAACCGGGACCAAAGCGCATGTCGTTGGCGTCCATCGCATAGGGCACGACCAGCTGATCCCGGCCGCCGATCTCGCGCCAATAAGGCAGATCATCGGCGATATCATCGGACACATAGGCAAAGCCCTGCTCGGCCGCCAACCGCACCGTGTTCATCGAACAGCGCCCCGTGTACCAGCCCTGCGGGTCCGCACCGGTCACCGCCCGGTGCAGGGCGATAGCCTGCTGCATGTGGGCGCGTTCCTCGGCCTCGGGGATGGCGCGGTATTCGATCCATTTCAGACCGTGGCTGGCGATCTCCCAATCCGCAGCCTGCATCGCCGCCACCTGTTCCGGGGATCGGGCCAGGGCCGTGGCCACACCATAGACAGTCAGCGGCAGGCCGCGCTCGGTGAACAGCCGATGCACCCGCCAGAACCCGGCCCGGGCCCCGTAATCATAGACCGATTCCATGTTCCAGTGGCGTTCCCCGGGCCAATTCACCGCGCCCGGGATCTCGGACAGAAAGGCCTCGGAGTGCGCATCACCATGGGTGATGGAATTCTCGCCGCCCTCTTCGTAATTCAGCACGAATTGCACGGCGATCTTCGCCCCGCCCGGCCAGTTCGCCTGCGGCGGCACCGCCCCATAGCCCGTCAGATCGCGATCGTATCGTTGCACCGGAAGCCTCCTGTTCGATCTTCTTGTAATCCCGCAAAGCGCCCTCGTCTTTCAAGGATTTGTTGAAAGACCTTCTGGGACGAAGCACTTTGTCGAAGCCGGAAAACCGGCCAGAATGCCGAAAAGAGGACCAATGATGACCGGATATCTGACCACCCATGTGCTCGATACCGCCCGCGGCTGCCCGGCCGAAGGCCTGTCGATCACCCTTTATGCCCTGGACGGCGGCACACGCCGCAAGCTGGCCGAGATGGTCACGAATGCCGATGGCCGCACCGACAGCCCGATCCTGCCCGCCGATCGCTTTGCCCCCGGCACCTATGAGCTGATCTTCCACTGCGGCCCCTATCTGGCGGCCAGCGGCCAGGATAATGGCCCCCCGCGTTTTCTGGACGACATCCCGATCCGCTTCGGGATCGACGATGCCAGCGCCCATTACCATGTGCCGCTGCTGCTGTCGCCCTTCGGCTATGCCACCTATCGCGGCAGTTGATCCGGCGCCTTGCCAGCCAGCCTGTCGCGGATGGCCCCGGTCATGAAGTCGATGAACAGGCGCAGCTTGGCGTCCTGGCTGCGCTTTGGCGGGAACAGGCAAGCCAGGCGCGCATCGGGGGGCGGCATGTCCGGACACACCGACACCAGCGAGCCGCTGGCCAGATGGTCGGCCACATCGAAGACCGGCTTGTTGACGATGCCGCGCCCGGCCAGCGCCCAGGCGGTCAGCACATCGCCATCGTCGCATTCATAGGGACCGGTCACATCGAAGCGCGCCGGGCCATCGCGGGTTTGCAGGGTCCAGCGATACTCGGTTGAACCGGGAAACCGCAACAGCAGGCAGTCATGCCCCTCCTGCACCAGATCCGCGCCGCTGGCCGGATGGCCCCGCCGCGCAAGATAGGACGGCGCAGCGCACAGCACCCGCGGGCATTCGGCGATGCCACGCACGCGCATCTCGGAATCCGGCAAATCGCCCAGCACGAAGGCCAAATCCACGCCCTCGGCGGTCAGGTCGATCTTGCGATCCGACAGGCGCAACCGGACATGGACCTGCGGATAGCGATCGCGAAAGCGGGGCACTTCGGGGGCGATCAGGCGCTTGCCAACCCCCAGGGGCGCCGCCACCAGGATGGATCCGCGCGGCTGCTGGGTGACCTCATGGATGGCGGCCTCGGCCTCATCCAGCGCATCCAGCACCTGGACCGCCTTGGGATAGAAGATCCGCCCCTGTTCCGTCGGCTGAATCGAGCGGGTCGTGCGGGTGAACAACCGAATGCCCAGGTGTTTCTCCAACTCGCCGATCCGCGACGAAGCCACCGCCGCTGACACCCGCAAATCACGCGCCGCCGCAGACATGTTGCCCAATTCATAGACACGCACGAACATCCGAAGGGCATTGAGATTGGTCACTGGCGATTATTCTGCTTTTCTTGAAGATGATCCTGATAATCAGGGATTAACAGATAAGCCGTGTTCCGCATAGCCTGAGGCAGCAACAAACGGAGGACATCCATGTACGATCTGACCGCCATCTGGGACTGGACGGCCTTTGCCGTGCGCTGGCTGCATGTCATTACCGCAATGGCCTGGATCGGATCGTCCTTCTACTTCATCGCACTTGACCTGGGCCTGCGCAAATCCGCCGATCCCCGCCCCGGCGTGACCGGCGAGGAATGGCAGGTCCATGGCGGCGGCTTTTACCACATCAAGAAATTCTCCGTCGCGCCGGAGGAAATGCCCGAGCATCTGGTCTGGTTCAAATGGGAAAGCTACACCACATGGCTGTCCGGCGCGGCCCTTTTGATGATCGTCTACTGGGCGGGGGGCGAGCTGTTCCTGATCGACCGCGCCAAGGCCGATCTGGCGCTGTGGCAGGCGATCCTGATCTCTGCCGGATCGCTGACCATTGGCTGGCTGCTCTATGATACCCTGTGCAAAAGCCGCCTGGGCCATCGCCCCACCCTGCTGATGCTGATCCTTTTCGCGATCATCGTGGTCATGGCCTGGGGCTATACCCATATCTTCACCGGCCGCGCGGCCCTGCTGCACCTGGGCGCGTTCACCGCGACGATCATGACGGCCAATGTGTTTTTCATCATCATGCCCAACCAGCGCGTGGTGGTGAATGACCTGAAGGCCGGGCGCACGCCGGACCCGAAATATGGCCGCATCGCCAAACTGCGCTCGACCCATAACAACTATCTGACCCTGCCGGTCATCTTCCTGATGCTGTCGAACCACTATCCCCTGGCCTTCGCCACGGACTACAACTGGATCATCGCCAGCCTGATCTTCCTGCTCGGGGTCACGATCCGGCACTATTTCAACACGGTCCACGCCCGCAAGGGCAACCCGACATGGACCTGGGCGGCCACGGCGGTGATCTTCATCCTGATCATGTGGCTGTCCACAGCCCCAATGTTCCGCACCATGGACACGGATGAGGCCGCCCTGCCCCCGCATCTGCAACAGCTGGTCGACACCGAGGGCTTCGATGAGGTGGCCGGTATCGTCGCCGGGCGCTGTTCCATGTGCCACACGGCTGAACCGTTCTACAATGACCGGATGCTGTGGGCCCCGCGCGCCGTGCGCCTGGACAGTGACGCCGAGATCGCCCGCCACGCCCGCGCCATCTATCTGCAGGCCGGGCTGACCCATGCCATGCCGCCGGGCAATGTCAGCTACATGGAACCGGCTGAACGCGCACAGATCGTCGCCTGGTTCCGGTCGCTGGGCGATCAGGGGGTCCATCCGCTGGCCTACTGAGCCCCTTCAGCCAGAGGGGCAATGGCCGGGACGGTTGAAACAAGAACCCACGGCACTGGATCGGGGACACCGCACAGGTGCCCCCGGGACAGGTCTTACTCTGCCTCGTCCATCTTCGAAGCATTCAACTGGGCGTATTTCTCGGCGCCGATCTTGTCGAACAGCTCCAACTGGGTTTCGAGGAAGTCAATATGCCCTTCCTCATCGGCCAGCAGTTCCTCGAACAGCTTCATCGACACGTAATCACCCTGACGCTGGCAGACCTCGCGGCCTTCCTTGTACAGGGCTTGGGCGTCGTGCTCGGCGGCCAGATCGCAGGTCAAGCTTTCCCGTGCCGTTTCCCCGATGCGCAGCGGATCCAGGGTTTGAAGATTGGGATGCCCCTCCAGAAAGATGATCCGGTCGATCACCTTATCGGCGTGGTTCATCTCTTCAATGCTTTCCGCACGGCTGCGCTTGGCCATATGGCCCAGCCCCCAGTCCTGCTGCAGGCGATAGTGCAGCCAGAACTGGCTGACGGCCGTCAACTCGCTACGCAATGCCTTGTTAAGATACTCAATGACCTGAGGGTCGCCTTTCATTCACCATCTCCTTGCTGGTTAAACTTCGCAAATTGCGAAGATTTTCTGGCACAATAAGGTTAGGGTTGCTGCGCATGGACACCACAAACAATGCCATGCAACCCCCGCATTCCGCACGCTTGCCCAACGCGCGGTAGATTTTCCCCGCTGTCACGATGGCCGTCTTATCCGAAGCGCGCATCCAGTCAATCGCCGCATGTATATCGCGGTCCGAAATGTTCTGGCAGTGACAGACGATCATGGCATTTCTCCCTGTGTTCTTGTGCTGCCGCCCGCTCTCAGTGCAGGGTTTGGGCGGCGGCAGATACCGTGGCCGGGCGAGGGGCGGGACCGCCGGGCCCCATGCGCCGCAAGCACAGCCCGACCTGTTCGGCCAGACCGGCCAGATGGGGGGCGAGATCGGCGCGGACCATCAGCATTGCCAGCATCATGGCATCCTCCCGTTCCCCTTGGGCCGCCGCCGCAATCAGTCGGGCAAACCAGCATTCATCCCCGCCCGCACAACGGCATTCCAGCCCGTGGCGCGACAGCGGCCGGCGCCCATGGCCAATACACAGCGACAACAGCCGCTCAAAACAGCCCAGCGCAGCCTGCCCGGCTTCCTCGCCCAGCCGATCGCAGAATGTCACATAAACCGCGCGCTGGCCCTCTGCCCCCGCGGACCAAAGCCGCAAGAAGCGAATCGCGGCGACATCGGCCGCCGGCAGGGCTTCAAGCGCCCCGACCGGGGCCGCACCGGGAGGGGGCCAATGGACAGTCATTTGGTCAGGATCAACTTGCCCGCGCGGGTGATCCGCAGCGTATAGGTGGCCGCATCCAGACGGATCTGCGCAAGCGCCCCGCCTTCGGTCAGCAGGCGCGCATCGTGCAGCGGTGGCCCAACCTGCTGCCACTCGGATCGTGGCACGGTATGTTCGGAACGTGAAATCATGTTCATGGTCGTCTCTCCAGCCAGTCAACCATGTCCTTCAAATGCCTGGCCCGGTTCCGCCCTTTGGGGGCATCCGCGCGATATCCGGCCGTGTCGGACATGGGGTTCCTTTCGATCTGGCTTCCTCGCCGGGGCGGGGTGGCTGACGACTCATTTCTGACTAATTTCATCAGTAATTGCAAGCCGACAATTTCAGTCAGGTTAAACAACCCCTGAAGAAACGCTGATTTTCATGCGAAAATAGATATTTATCCGAGGCGCATCACGATTTTGCGTCAAATCGTTTCCGTTTTCCCCCGAACCCAGCCTAAGCTGGATCCCTAGCAGCCGGATACCGGCCAATCGGAGATTGCCATGGATATGCTTGCCGCCCCCTTCAACCTGCTGTCGGACCTGACCTGGGGCTGGTCACTGGTGCCCTTTCTTGTCGTTCTGGGCGTTTTCTTCACCCTGTGTTCAAACTTCGTCCAGTTCCGCTTTTTCAAAAGCATGTTCGCCGTCCTCAAGGGCGACCCCAGCGCAAAGGGCAGCGGCCATATCAGTTCACGCGAAGCCCTTCTGGTCAGCGTCGGGGGACGGGTCGGAGGTGGCAATATCGCCGGCGTCGCCGTGGCCATCACTCTGGGCGGTCCGGGCGCGGTGTTCTGGATGTGGGTGATCGCCCTGGTCGGCATGGCCACCAGCCTGTTCGAATGCACCCTGGCCCAACTGTACAAGGAAAATCAGGGCGACGGCACCTATCGCGGTGGCCCGGCGCGCTATATCACCCATGGGCTGGGCAAATCCTTTCGCTGGCTGGCAGTCATCTACGCCGTCTGCCTGATCGCTGCCTTCGCGCTGGGGTTCAACGCCTTCCAAGGCAACACGGTGGCCGGGGCGGCGCAGGACAGCCTGGGCATTGACCGGCTGTGGACAGGGCTGGTGCTGGCCGTGATCTCGGGACTGGTGGTTTATGGCGGCATCAAGCGAATCGCCCGCACCGCCGATGTGATCATCCCGGTCATGGCCCTAGGCTATCTGGCCATGGCCGCGCTGGTCATCCTGATGAACCTGTTTCACCTGCCCGCCGTTCTCTGGTCCATCGTCACCAGCGCCTTCGGACTGAACGAAGCCGTCGCCGGCGGCATGGGCGCGGCCATCGCCCAGGGGCTGCGGCGCGGCCTGTTCTCGAACGAGGCCGGGCTGGGATCGGCACCGAACGTGGCCGCCACGGCCTGGGTACCCCATCCCGTCAGCCAGGGAATCGTCCAGGCGCTGTCAGTGTTCATCGACACAATCGTCATCTGTACCTGCACGGCGATGATCATCCTGCTGGGCGATGTCTATGCCCCGGGCGCAGAGATCGACGGGGTGGTGCTGACCCAGCAGTCGCTGATCGGGCATTTCGGTGCCTGGGCCCAGTATTTCCTGACAGCGGCCATCTTTCTGTTCGCGTTCAGTTCGATCATCTACAACTACTATCTGGGGGAAAACGCGTTGGTTTTCCTCAGCGACAATCCCATGGCCGTCCATATCCTGCGTCTCGCGGTGGTGGCCCTTGTCTTTCTCGGTGCCACGGCCCCGGGGGCAACGGCCGTGTTCTTCTTCTCTGACCCGTTGATGGGGCTGTTGGCCATCGTCAACCTGCTGGCCCTGCTGATGCTGTTTCCCACGGCGCTGCGCATGTTGCAGGACTATCGCCGGCAACTGGCTGAGGGGCAGAAAACGCCAGTCCTGGATCCGGCACGGTTTCCGGATCTGGAGATCGACACCCAGTCCTGGCCAAGCCCCTCGGACAACCCGCGCGGCTGATCCAGGATGGCGCGCGGCCAGCACCGGTCGCGCGCCACCCCACCCCGCGGACCAAGGCCCCTGCGCAAGAAAACGCGCAGAGTACGCCGAAATGACGGACCCTCTGGCGCAGGCATTCACGACTGGATAAGATGCTGATCGGGCACTTCTTCCGCTGGCGCGCACCGGTGAAGGGCCCTGTGTGTACCTGTTTGTAAGTGCCTATCGCCGAGTCGTCTTTCACCGCAATTGCCCCACCTCCTGCAGGATAGTGACCGTTCCGACGGGCCGTGCCGTTGCGCGGATGTTCGGCACTGCCCAGGCAAGGGTGACAATGCGGCAGGCGCCCCCTGTAACCCACCCGGAGAACCCGCGTACCCATGCCCTTCCCTGCCCATCCGCACGCACCGACCCGTCGGACCCTTTTGCGCCTAGTGGGGGCCAGCGCCGTGCTGCCTTTCCTGCCCACGGGGGCACGCGCGCAGGACACGTCCCCCCCCGATCCGGTCGAGGCGGGCCAGCCATTCAGCTTCGATCTGCTGTCCGAGGCCATGGCCCGGCGTGCCCAGGCCCCCGACCCCGGCCCGCGCACGGCCCCCCTGGCCCTGCCCGATCTGGACTATGACGGAATCCGGCATATCGCCTTCAACCCCAAGCGCGCGCTGTGGCGGGACGAACAGGGGCAGCGCTTTCAGGTGCAGGCCTTCCATCGCGGCTGGCTGTTCGCCGATCCCGTCGCCCTCTATGATATCAGCAGCGGGATCGCGGATCCGATCACCTTCACAGCCGCCGACTTCGACTATCGCGGCCCGCTGAAGGGAACAATCGACCCGTCCACACCGCTGAACGGGGTCGCCGGCTGGCGGCTGACCACCCCGCTGAACGGGCTGGAAACATTTGACGAACTGGTGGCCTTTCTCGGGGCCAGCTATTTTCGCGCCCTGGGCGAAGGCAACTTCTACGGGGCCTCGGCGCGCGGCCTGGCGCTGGACACCGCGACCGAGCGCAAGGAGGAATTCCCCCGCTTTTCGGCCTTTTATTTCGAGCGCCCCACCCCCGGCACCGAAACGATCCGCGTCTTTGCCGCCCTCGACAGCGCGCGCGTCACCGGCGCCTATCGGTTCATCATCACGCCCGGCAACCCCACCGCGATGGAGGTCACCGCCCGCCTGTTCTTTCGCACGGCTGTCGCGGAACTGGGCGTCGCGCCTCTGACCTCGATGTTCCTGTATGATGAAACCACGCCGGGACGGTTCAATGACTACCGCCCACAGGTTCATGACAGCCAGGGTCTGGCTATCCACGACACCACGGGTCACCGGATCTGGCGGTCACTGGCCAATCCAACGCGCCTGGGGGGATCCTGGTATCACATGGACCGCCCGCCGATCTTTGGCCTGTATCAGCGCGATCGCGCCTTTGCCGCCTATCAGGATGCCGGTGCCCGCTATGACAAGCGCCCGTCGATCGAGGTCGAGCCCCTGGGCGACTGGGGCCCCGGCCATGTCCGTCTGGTGGAAATACCGGCGGATCTGGAAAAGTACGACAATATCGTTGCCTACTGGCGTCCAGATGACGCCCCGCGCGCCGGGGACAGCCGTGAATATGCCTATCGGCTGACCTGGGGAAACATGACCGGGGCGGATAGCAAACTTGGCCATGTCGCCCACACCTCCAGCGGTCAGGCCGGTGTTGCCGGGATTGCCCCGAAGGACAGCAAGGGTCGCAAATTCGTGATCGATTTTGGCGGCGGGCATCTTGCGCAGATCGATCCGGCCACCGATCTGATCCCGCAGGTCCGTGTCGACAACGGGCAGGCCACCGCGATCAGCCTGTCCGCCATTGAGGGCACCGGGCTGTGGCGCCTGTCCTTCGATGTGGTCGCGCAGGGCGGCACCAAGACAACCGAGCTTTCGGCCTGGCTTGAAGGCTTTGATCGTATTCTCACCGAAACCTGGAGTTACCAATGGATCCCCGCGTAACCCACCCTGCATCCCTGCACTCGGGCACCGATCTGCCCCGGGCACCGCTGACAATGCCCCGGCAGGTGCTGGAGCACACCCCGCTGCGGCGCACGAAGAAACAAGCCAATCGCCCCTGGGCGCTGGTAGCCGGCTGGCTGACGTCGCCTGCCCGCCCGAGACCGCGCTGAGAAAGCCCCGCCCTTGGTGTCAACCTTCCTTTGGCGCAGTCTGGCGCTGAGCCTGGCAACCCTGTCGGCCCTGGCCGCATCGGCCCTGTTTCTCAACTATGCCGGCAAGAACGGAATCGGCTGGCTGGATCTGATCCGCGCGGCGATGGTCTTTCTGGCCACCGCCTGGATCGGCTGGGGCGCGGCACAGGCCTTTATCGGACTGGTACCGGCCCGCCGGCGGGCACGCGGCAGAACCGATGACAGGCTGCACAGCCGCACGGCAATCCTGATCCCGATCTACAACGAAAACCCGGCCGAGGTTTTTGCCCGGATCGGGGCCATGATCCTTGGCTTGCGCGATGCCGGGCTGGCGGCGCATTTCGACTTTGCGATCCTGTCGGACACGACCCGCGATGACATCGCCACACAGGAGCGCACCGAACTGGCCCATCTGCTGCGGATCACCGGCACCCGGGGCCATCTGTTCTATCGCCGGCGCACCGAGAATACCGGGCGCAAGGCCGGTAATATCGAGGCGTTCATCACCCGCTCCGGCGGGGCCTATGATTTTGCGCTGATCCTGGATGCCGACAGCCTGATGGAACCGGCCACCATCGCCGAGATGGTCCGCCGCATGCAGGCCGCGCCGCGCCTGGGCCTGCTGCAAACCCTGCCCCGGATCGTGCGCGCCCAGTCCCTGTTTGGCCGCGCGATGCAGTTCTCGGCCGCGCTCTACGCCCCGGTCTTCGCCCGGGGGCAAGCGCGGATGCAGGGGGTCTCGGGACCGTTCTGGGGCCATAACGCACTGATCCGGGTCTCTGCCTTCGCCGAAAGCTGCGGCCTGCCCGTGTTGCGCGGCAAGCCCCCCTTTGGCGGCCATATCCTGAGCCATGATTATGTCGAGGCGGCGCTGCTGGCCCGGGCCGGCTGGCAGGTGCGGGTCGATACCGATCTGGGCGGCAGCTATGAAGAAGGCCCCGAGAACCTGATCGCCTATGCCAGGCGCGATCGCCGCTGGTGCCAGGGCAACCTTCAGCACGCCCGTCTGCTGCTGGCGCCGGGGCTGCGGCTGTGGAACCGCTTTGCCTTTGTTCAGGGCATCGCCGCCTATACCGCGCCGCTGCTGTGGGGACTGTTCCTGTTGGCCAGCGTTCTGGCCGCCGCCACCGAAGCCCCCGTAGACTACTTTCCCACCCCGCATCTGAGCGTGCCTATCTTTCCCGGCGATCGCACCCTGGCCGCCATCGGGCTGCTGGCCGGTGTGGTCGGGCTTCTGCTGCTGCCCAAGGTTCTGATCGCGTTGATCGCCACCGTGTCCGGGCGGGCGCGAGGCTTTGACGGCAACCGGCAGACGGGGCTTGGCACCCTGGCCGAGATCGCCCTGTCCAGCGTGATCGCCCCGGTGATAATGATGTTCCAGGCCCGGGCCGTGGCCCAGATCCTGTCGGGGCGCGATGGCGGCTGGCCGGCCACTGCGCGCGACGATGGCCAGGTCGGTCTGGCCGAGGCCTGGGCCGCCACCTGGTGGATGGTACTGACTGGTGCCCTTACGCTGGGGGCAGCCGCGTGGTTCGCCCCCGATCTGGTGATCTGGCTCTGCCCCGTGACACTGCCGCTGCTGATCGCCCCGGTTCTGATCGCCTGGACCTCGCGGCCGACTGGACCGGGCCTGTTCGCCACACCGGAAACCACCGCCCCGCCCAGATGCCTGACCGTGGCGGCCGGTCTGGCCATCCGGCACGATCCCGCGCCCGACCCCATTGCCGCCTGATACTGAAACGGCCCGCCAGATCAGCAACCGACGTCCGACTGCCGAAAAAACACGCAACCGATGTCGGGCCGTGAAACAGGGCGCCATGTCCGCCCTTGCCCCGCCCGGCGCGGACCAAAGCCCAAACTGACCGCCCGACATCGCCGCACGACAGCCCAAAGTGGCCCGCCCCAGTCCGGCGAGCTGTCAAACGGACCCACGGCCCGGTGCTTTCACCCTTTTCTTTTCGCCGACCGCCCGGCTAGGTTACGCCCCAGAACCCTTCAACCGGAGTACCCAAACGTGCCAGGATTTTCGCTTGATCGTCGCCATCTTCTTGCGGCCGGAACCGCCCTGCTGGCTACCACAGCCCTGACCGCGCCTCTGGCCGCCCAGGACCGGATCAAGGTTGCCGCGATCTACACCATCCCCGTTGAGCAGAAATGGGTCGGGCGGATTCACGAAGCCGCCAATGCCGCGGCCGAGGCCGGCGAGATCGACTATGTCGATACCGAGAATGTCGCCAATACCGATTACCCCCGGGTGATGCGCGAATATGCCGAACAGGGCGTTGAGCTGATCATCGGCGAGGCCTTCGGGGTCGAGGCCGAATCCCGCGAAGTGGCGGCTGATTACCCCGACACGGCCTTTCTGATGGGATCCTCCTTCATGCCGGATGAGGGGCTGCCGAACTTCTCGGTCTTCGACAACTACATTCAGGATGCCAGCTATCTGACCGGGATCATCGCCGGCGCCATGACCGAGACCGGCAATATCGGCATGGTCGGCGGCTTCCCGATCCCCGAGGTCAACCGTCTGATGCATGCCTTCATGGCCGGCGCGCTGGAGGCCAATCCCGAAATCAAGTTCCAGGTCAGCTTCATCGGGTCCTGGTTCGATCCGCCCAAGGCCAAGGAAATCGCCTTTGCTATGATCGAGGGCGGGGCGGATATGCTGTATGCCGAACGCTTCGGGGTGGCAGATGCCGCCAAGGAAAAGGGCGCGCTGGCCATCGGCAATGTCGTCGACAGCCAGCCCGAGTATCCCGACACCGTCGTCGCATCGGCCCTTTGGCACTTTGAGCCAACGCTGAACGCGGCGGTTGCAGCAATCCGCGATGGCACCTTCACGGCAGAAAACTATGGTGTCTATTCCTTCATGAACCAGGACGGATCGTCGCTGGCGCCCCTGGGAACATTCGCCGACAAGGTGCCCCAGGCCGCGCTGGATCTGGTCGCCACGCGCAGTGCGGAAATCAAATCCGGCGCCTTCACGGTTGACATCGACGACACCGAACCCAAGCCCAACTGATGACCAGCACCGACATGGCGGAGGACATGGTTCTCCGCCTCGATGGCATCACCAAGCGCTTCGGGGCCCTGACCGCCAATGACACCATCTCGCTCAGCCTGCGGCGGGGCGAGATCGTGGCCCTTCTGGGGGAAAACGGGGCGGGCAAGACCACGCTGATGAACATCCTCTTCGGCCATTACACCGCCGATGAGGGCACCGTGACCGCCTTTGGCCGCCCCCTGCCCCCCGGTCAGCCCCGCGCTGCGCTGGAGGCCGGGATCGGCATGGTCCATCAGCATTTCACCCTGGCCGAAAACCTGTCAGTGCTGGACAATATCCTGCTGGGCACGGCCCCGCTTTGGTCGCGCGGCATGAACCGGGCGGCGGCACGGGACCGGCTGGCGAAGCTGTCGCAGGATTACGGGCTGGCGGTGCATGCCGATGCGAAGGTCAAGCGCCTGTCCGTGGGCGAGCGTCAGCGGGTCGAGATCCTCAAGGCGTTGTGGCGGGATGCGAAGATCCTGATCCTGGACGAACCCACCGCCGTGCTGACGCCCCAGGAATCCGAGGCGCTGTTTTCCACGCTGCGCCGGGCCACCGCGCGGGGCCTGTCGATCATCTTCATTTCCCACAAGCTGAACGAGGTGATGGCTGCCGCCCATCGCGTCACCGTTTTGCGCCATGGCCGTGTCGTTGGCGAGATTGCCACCGCTGATACGGATCGCACCCGTCTGGCCGAGATGATGGTCGGCGGCACCGTGGCCGCCCCGCGCCTGGATCCCCGCGATCCCGGCGCCCCCCTGCTGATCCTTGATGGGGTCAGCACCGAAGGCCGACCCGGCCTGCGCAAGGTTGCCCTGAGCCTGCGGGCCGGACAGATCACCGGGCTGGCCGGGGTGGCCGGTAACGGACAGGCCGCGCTGGCCGATCTGATCGCCGGGCTGCACGCCCCCACGGCCGGGCAGATGACCATTGCCGGGCAGGGCATCATCCACTGGTCACCGCGTGCGGCGCTGGCCGCCGGGATCGGCCGGGTGCCCGAGGATCGCCATGCCACCGGGTCCATCGCCGATATGGATCTGTCCGAGAATGCGATGCTCGAATCCTGTCGCGCCACCCCGTTCAGCCGCCGTGGCTGGCTGAACCGGCGCGCGGCCAGGCGCCATGCCGAGGCCCTGATCCAGGCCTATGACATCCGCTGCCCCGGCCCCGCCACGCCGATCCGGCTGTTGTCGGGGGGCAATATGCAAAAGCTGATCCTGGGCCGCGCGCTGGAGGCCGGCCCCCAGATCATCCTGGCCAATCAGCCGGTGCGCGGGCTGGATGTGGGCGCTGTGGCCTATGTGCAATCGCGCCTGATCGCCGCGCGGGATGCGGGCGCGGCGGTGCTGCTGATTTCCGAGGATCTGGACGAAGTGATGGAACTGTCCGATCAGATCCATGTCATTTCCGCCGGGCGCCTGTCGCCGGCCTTTGCCCGAGGCAGCATGAGTGCCGCCGATCTGGGTCATTGGATGGCCGGTGAGGGCTTTGCCGCAGCCGAGAGGGCCGCATGAGACTGGAACCCATCGCCAATCCCGGCCCGGCGCGTCTGGCCGTGCCACCGCTGATCGCCCTGGCCGCCACCCTGGCTGTCGCGGCCGCCCTGACGCTGATGGCCGGGGCCGATCCCTTTGCCGTGGGCGGGCTGATCGTCAAGGGGGCCTTCGGCAGCCGCTTTGCCCTGCTGGAAACCCTGAACCGGGCCACCCCGCTGATCTTCACCGGACTGGCCGTGGCCGTGGCTTTTCGGGCGCGGCTGTGGAATATCGGCGCCGAGGCCCAGCTGTATGCCGGCGGGCTGGTTGCCGTTCTGCTGGGCACCGGGGCCATCACCCTGCCATCTGCCCTGCTGCTGCCCCTGTCGGCGGCCGTGGCCGTTCTGGCTGGGGGGTTGCTGTTGCTGGGCCCGGCTTGGGCAAAGATGCGGCTGGGTGTCGATGAGGTGGTGACGACGCTGTTGCTGAACTTCATCATGCTGCTGTTCATTTCCATGCTGCTGGAGGGGCCCCTGAAGGACCCGATGGGCATGGGTTGGCCGAAATCCGCACGCCTGATCAGTGAGGCCCGCCTGCCCCGGCTGGTGGATGGGCTGCGCCTGCACTGGGGCTTTGGCCTGGCGGTGCTGGCCGCGCTGGCCGTCTGGATCATCGAGACCCGCACGGTGCCCGGCTTCGAGATGCGCGCCGTCGGCCTGAACGCCAATGCCGCGCGCTTTGCCGGGATCCCGGTGACGCCGGTCATCCTGAAAACCGCGCTGCTGTCGGGCGGTCTGGCGGCCATGGCTGGCTGGTCCGAGGTCTCGGGCCTGACCGGGGCGCTGACCGTCGATCTGTCGCCGGGCTTTGGCTATACGGGCATCATCGTTGCCATGCTGGCGCTGCTGCATCCGCTGGGGGTAGTTGTCGCGGCGATCTTCGTGGCGGGCATCTTCGTTGGTGCCGACAGCATGAGCCGCAGTGCCGGCGTGCCCAGCTTCATCGCCGATATTCTTCTGGCCACCGCACTGTTAACCATGGTGCTGGCGCTGCTGTTTACCCGGATGCGGGTGGTGAGGGGCTGATGGAGTTTGTCGATATTCTGACCACGGCGAGCTTCTGGGCCGCCGTCCTGCGCATCGCCACGCCGCTGATCTTCGCAACCATGGGCGAGCTGCTGTGCGAGCGCGCCGGCGTTCTGAATCTCGGGATCGAGGGGATCATGGCCGCCGGGGCCTTTGCCGGCTGGTTTGGCGTCTATGCCGGCTTGCCGCTGTGGGGCGGCGTGGGCGTGGCCCTGCTGACCGGGATGGTGCTGGGCGCGATCCATGGCGGGCTGACGGTGCCCTTTGGTCTGTCACAACATGTGGTAGGGCTGGGGGTGACGCTGCTGGCGACCTCGGTCACCTATTTCGCCTATCGCCTTGCCCTGCCTCAGACCAGTTCCCCGCCCAAGATCGAGGCCTTCGCCCCCACTGGCTGGGGGGCCGACATTCCGGTGATCGGCCCGGTTCTGGCCCAGCAAACCGCCCTGACTTGGGCCGCCTTTGCCACGGTCGCGGTTGTGGCGCTGGTCCTGTATCGCACGCCTCTGGGGCTGGCGATCCGGGCGGTGGGTGACAACCCGTCAGCGGTGGATGCCCAGGGCCTGTCGGTGACCGGGTTGCGCATGGGCGCGGTGATTGCCGGGTCGGGGCTTATGGCGGTGGGGGGCGCGTTCCTGACCATCTCGGCGTTCAACTCGTTCTTCTTCGAGATGGTGAACGGGCGCGGTTGGATCTGCATCGCGCTGGTCGTTTTCGGGGGCTGGCAACCGGGCAAGGCGCTGTTGGGGGCGCTGTTGTTTGCCGCATTCGATGCCGGCCAGATCCGCTTGCAGCAATCGCCCCTGGGTGCCGATCTGCCCTATCAGGTTTTCCTGATGATCCCCTATGTGCTGTCAATCCTGGCGCTGGTGATCATGGCCCGGCGCGCCGAGGTGCCGGCCGCGCTGATGAAGCCTTTCACCAAAGGGGAACGCTGATGTTCGATCTGGTCATTCGCGGGGGCACCCTGCCCGACGGGCGCATCACCGATATCGGCATCCGGGGCGATCGGATCGCTGCCGTAGAAACCTTGCCGGCGGATGTCACAGCCGGGCGGGTGATTGAGGCGGCGGGCGATCTGATCAGCCCGCCTTTTGTCGACCCGCATTTCCACCTGGATGCAACGCTCAGCTACGGGCTGCCGCGGATCAACGCCTCGGGCACCTTGCTGGAAGGGATCGCCCTGTGGGGCGAATTGAAACAGCAGACCAGCGTGCAGCAGATGATCGACCGCGCGCTGGCCTATTGCGACTGGGCGGTGTCCACCGGACTGCTGGCGATCCGGTCCCATGTGGATATCTGCGATGACAGCCTGAAGGGGGTCGAGGCGATGCTGGCCGTGCGCGAGATGGTGAAACCCTATCTCGATCTGCAGCTGGTAGCCTTCCCCCAGGATGGCTATTTGCGGGATCCGACGGCCAAGGCCAACCTGACCCGCGCCCTGGATCGCGGGATCGAGGTGGTCGGCGGCATCCCTCATTTTGAGCGCACGATGGAAGATGGCGCCCAATCCATCCGGGAACTTTGCCGCATCGCCGCCGATCGCGGGCTGCCGGTGGACATGCATTGCGATGAAACCGACGATCCCCACAGCCGCCATATCGAGACATTGGCGGCGGAAACCCTGCGCACGGGCCTGCAAGGCCGGGTGGCTGGATCGCACCTGACCTCAATGCATTCGATGGACAACTACTATGTCTCGAAACTGCTGCCCCTGATCGCCGAGGCGGGGATTTCGGCCATCCCCAATCCGCTGATCAACATCGTCCTTCAGGGGCGCCACGATACCTATCCCAAGCGGCGCGGGTTGACCCGGGTGCGCGAGATGCAGGCCGCCGGGATCCGTGTCGGCTGGGGGCAGGATTGCGTGCGCGATCCGTGGTATTCGCTGGGTACGGCGGACATGCTGGACGTGGCCTTCATGGGGATGCATGTGGCCCAGATGACCAGCCCGGAAGAGATGCGCCGCTGTTTCGACATGGTGACCACGGAAAACGCGGCGATCCTGGGGCTGGCGGATTACGGGCTGGCGCCGGGCTGTCAGGCCTCGCTGGTGGTACTGGATGCCGGCGACCCGATCGAGGCCCTGCGCCTGCGCCCAGCGCGCTTGGCCGTGGTGTCAAAGGGCAAGCTGGTGGCCCAGGCCCCACGCGGCGATACGGCGCTGACCCTGCCCGACCGGCCCGGATCGGTCCGGCGGCGGCATCCTGTCTGATACCAACGGCCCCAAGGATTGACCCGTTCGTGACAATCGGCTTTGCGGGACAAAGCAGCCGTTTCCATCAGCAGAGCCAGCCGCGCAGCGTCGGGCCGCGATGCGGCGATCCCAAGCCGGATCGGGTGCGCTTTATGGCGGCCATGTACATCTTCCCTCTGATATCAATGGCCTTGGGAAATGACCGCTTTGAGGGCTTGTTGACCTTTGCCACCAGCAGATCCAGCCGCGCCAGCGCCGGACCGGGGGCTGGCGCATCTGCCCTATGAACGGTGCGTTTTATGGTGGCCGTGGTAGCAAAACCCCAGAGCGTCGCGCTAACGGTGGCCGAGCGCCAGACCGGTGGGCCGGTCCGGCGCTGGCGCGGCGCCCTTCGGGCTTGTCCCGCGCCGGGGTGGGATCAACGGCGGCTTTGTCCCCTAAGCCGACCTTGGAGGTCTGGCTTGGGCTGCCGCCTTGCCAATCTGATCCAGATGGATCTCGATCAGGCTCATCAAGGCACGCGAGGCATCCGACAGGTGCATGTCTGGGCGGGTGATGAAGCCAATCTGCCGGATCACTTCGGGGCTGGTCACGGCCAGGCTTTTCAGTCCGGTATAGCCCGGCTGGCGTTGCTCAAACGCTGGGACCAGCGTGACCCCCAGCCCCTGTTTCACAAAGCTGATCGCGGTTGAGATGTTTTCCGCCTGATAGGTCCAGTGAAAGGGCGTTTCCGTGGGCCGCAGGGATTGATCAATCACAGAATTGCCGATCAGAACATGGTCTTGCAGGGCCTCCCAGGTGGTTGTCGTCTCGTGTGCCAGGGGATGGTCCACTGCGCAGACGGCGACGAAGGGCTCGGTGGCGATGGGGTGGAAATCCAGCTCATAGAAAGTGCCCTGACGCACGACCAGCCCGAATTCGGCCTCGCCATTGTTGACCTGGGCCGCGATGGCGCGGGCATAGCCGTCCAGTACGCGCAGGCGGATCTGTGGCATGCTAACCGAGAAATCCCGCAGCACGGCAGCCAGAATGGACACGGCCAGTGAGGGGATGCACCCCATGGTCAGTTCCCGCCGCTTGAGTTGGCCCAACTCCTTCAGGTCGGTCAGCGCATTTTCCAGATCGTCGATGGCCCGGCGGGCGCGGGGCAGCAGGTCCAGCCCTTCGCGCGACAGGGCCAGCTTGCGTGTGGTGCGGATGAACAATGGCAGCCCCAGATCGTCCTCCAGCTTGCCGATCCGATGGGAGAGGGCCGTTTGGCTGAGGTTCATGGCCTTTGCCGCATCGACGAAGGACCCGTGATCGGCAATGGCGATAAAGGCCTGCAAGCCCAGAACATCCACGCGCATATTGATGAAACCCCTTCATGAAATGTGTCAGGCCAGCACCATCCTTAACGAACCAGCCGGTCAAGACCAATGCCCAATGCCGGGGCCCGCACCCCGACCCAACGGCGTGGTTCCATGGGGCGGCAAAAGAAAAGGGCCGCCGAAGCGACCCTTTCCAACGGGAAGATAACCGGATCAGAGCGCGCCAGGATCCAGCTTGGAATAGACCTCGGCCCACAGCGCCTCGGTGAACTTGTCGACATCGGTGCCGATCTCGGGCGACAGGGTCAGCCATTTTTCCAGGTTTTTGGCATAGGCATCCATCAGCGCACCGGGGTCCTGCACGCCCAGGGTTTCGCCTGCGGCCACACGGGCCGGGCGGTTGCCATCGGGAAACGCGCGGATGAAATCGCGCAGGTCATCGGCGGTTTCAACCATTGCCACGCCGTTATTGGCGATCTGATCTTCCAGGACTTCGCCATTCTTGACGACGAAATTCGAGATCGCATGGCGGGCCGAAATATAGGCCGAGGCACGAAGCGTGGCAGTCTTGCCCGTCTCGGACATCTCGGCCCAGGCATCGTGGTTCATTTGCAGCCCGATCACCGGGGCATAGGTGCCCAGCGGTTCGGCGGTTACGAATTTTGCCTTTTCGCCATAGCCATAGGTCACCAGCCAATCCGCCGCCCCGACGGCGCAATCAATCCCGCCACGCTGAAGCATGGTCACGGATTCAGCCAGCGTCATCGACACCTGGGTCGCGCCGCTTTCGTTGATCATGTCACCGATCCCGCCGATCGCGCGCACCCGCATGCCGCGCAGGTCGTCCAGTGTTGCGACCGGCTTGGTGCACATCAGCAGCGTTGGCGGGGCCGCATAAGGGCCAAAGGGGATCGAGTTCATCTTGGCACTGTCGGCCAGACATTGCGGGCAGTTCAGGAACAGGGTTTCCGTTACCGCACCGGTCAGCGCCACGACATCCTCGGTCGGGACCACGACGGAATACAGGAAGGCCAGGCTGGGCAGGGTGCTGGGCGAGAAGAAGGGTGAAATCAGCCCGCCATCCATCAGACGGTCCTCGACAGCGGAAAAGGTGCCCACGCCATCGGCCAACTGTCCTCCGACGATCAGATCCCAGCTGACCTTGCCATCGGTGGCTTCGGAAATCATCTCGAAGGCCTCGGGCAGGGTGTGGGTGTTGATGAAATCGGTGCCCGGCACAAAGGACCCATAGACCAGATGCTGGGCGTTCGCGGCCAGCGGCAGGGTGGCGGCAAGGCCGAGACCAAGCAGCGTGGTGGTGACAGAACGCATGTGTTTCCTCCCGTTTGCGTCTTGTGTGCCTGGGGCAAGGCGCCCGGGCACATGGGCTGATGAAACCGTAGGGGGCTTTCTCTCTATGTGACAAACGCAAAATATGGGATCATTGCTGCATGGTTTTGCTGAATGCCGGGGCGTCGGATGACCCGCCTTGCCTTATTGCATCAAGCCGGGCAGCCAGAGCGAGATTTGCGGAAAGCCGATCAACAGCGCCATCACCAGAACCTCGCACAGCAGGAACCAGCTGACCCCCCGAAAGATCTGGCCCAGTTCCACGCTGTCGCCGGCGGCGGCCTTGACCACGAAGATGTTCATGCCCACCGGGGGCGTCAGCATGCCGATCTCGATGTATTTCACCACGATCACCCCGAACCAGATCAGATCCAGTCCCAGGGCCTTCAGCATCGGCAGGAAGACCGGGATGGTGATCAGCATGATGCCCAGGGGATCCAGGAACATGCCGAGGATCAGATACACCACCGACATGGCGACGATGACCAGCAGGGGATTGTCGGCGAAAGGGGCGAAGGTCTCGGACAGAAAGCCGGCCATGCCGGTCAGTGCCAGCAGCCGCGTATACATCACCGCACCGATGCCGACGAAGAAGATCTGCGCCGAGGTGGACATGCTGTCGCGGACCGCTCCGATGAAGCTGCCCCAGCTGAGTGATCGACGGGCCACGGCGATCACGGTGGCGATGGCGGCACCCACGGCACCGGCCTCGGTTGGGGTGACCAGGCCGGAATACAGCCCGCCGATCACGCCCAGGATCAGCAGGATCACCGGCCATGTCTCGCCCAGGGCGTTCCAGCGGTCGGTCTTCAGGTTGCGCACCTCGTCGGGCGACAGGCTGGGCGCGAGGGCCGGGTTCAGCTTGGCGCGGATCACGATCATCGCGGTGTAGGCAAAGGCGGTCAGCAGCCCCGGGATGACCCCGGCGATCAGCAGTTGCGAGATCGAGACCTCGGCGAAGATCCCGAAGATGACGAACATGATCGATGGTGGGATCAGGGCCGCCAATGTCCCGGCCGAGGCTACGACGCCGGTGGCCAGCCCCTTGTCATAGCCGGCGCGAAGCATCTCGGGCACGGCCAGGCGGGTCATGGTGGCCGAGGCTGCAACCGATGACCCCGAGGCCGCCCCGAACCCTGCACAGGCAAAATTCGCCGCGACGGCCAGTCCCCCGGGCAGGCCCGACAGCCACAGGCGTGCGGTGCGGAACATGGCCGTCGAAATCCCCGAAGCGGTGGTGATCGCCCCCATCAGCAGGAACATGGGGATTGCGGTCAGTTCCCAGGAATTGGCGAAGGCGAAGGGCGAATCCCGGGCGACGGACAGCGCCACGTTCATGTTGCGCACGATCACGAAGCCGCCCAGGGACACCACGCCAAGCGCCACGCCGACAGGCACGCGCAGACCGACCAGCAGGATGATCAGCAGGATTGATCCGAAGCCGATGCTCAGGGGATCCATCTTACAGGCCCTCCGCAGTGTTCGAGGGGTGGCTGTCATCATGGGCAATGGATTTCTCGACCAGACGCAGCAACGTCGCCAAGATCATGGCGAACAGCGCGATCGGCACCAGCCAGCGCGCGGGCCAGATCGGCAGAAAGCCACCGGGGATCTGCACGACCTCGCCTTCGCCCGTGCGCCGGAGCGCCGATTTCACCCCCTGCCAGCCCAGCAGGGCCAGATAGGCAATGGTCAGCAGGTCGACGGCAATGGCCAGGATATGCCGGCCCTGCGCGGGCAGAAGCTTGGTGAACAGGTCGGCGCGGATATGGGTGTCGGTATAGCTGACGAAGGCCAGGGGCATGAAAGCGACGATGATCATGTAGTAAGAGGCGGTGATCTCGCCCACCGCCGGCAGCGAATGGCGCAGGGCTCCGCGGGCGATTACGTCTGCGGTCACATGCAGCATCATGAGGATGCCGATCAGCACGGCCAAACCCATCAAGGATCGGTGAATCCAGCGAAGATGTCGAACGAGTGTCACGGCCCGGATCCTCCCTTTCCGCCTGTCTCCCGCAGGCGACCGTTGTCTTGATCCTGACCCTAAGGGGCGACTATTCGGTTATCCAATGTATTTTTCTTGGAAATTGGTGCAGGAATTGCATGAAAGCGGGGCCTGTGCTGCGTTTGCCGAGCCGAGGGAACCGGTCTTCATCAGATGTCCGGCCCAGAAGCGGTGGCTGTTCTTTCAACTCGTCCTGGGGCAGGTCCGCTTCCGGTTTTATCGGGCGGGCTCCGGCTATGGTGCTAGCACGGTTGGATCCGCCGCAGCCAACGGCCGCTTCGTCCCGCAGGGCCGGATCCGCCGCCTACCATGACGATTGGTCAGCTTGGCGCGGATCCGAAAGTCGCGATGGCCAGGCGGATCAAGGCCAGATCCGAGCCGGCCGGACCGATCAGGGACAGGCCAAGGGGCGCGCCGTTGATCCGGGCGACGGGCACGCTGATCTGGGGCAGTCCGCAATGCCCGGCAATGGACAGCAGTCGGATCGCCGTGTTGCGGTAGCGGTCCATCTCGGCGCCTCCGGTGCCCAGCAGGGGCGCGGCGCCGGGGGCCGTTGGCAGCAGCAGGATCCCGTCAGGGCCCAGACGTCCGACCACCCGCGCGCGCAGCTGGCGGCGCTCGGTCTGGGCAGCGGTGATTTCGTCAGGGTGCAGGGCCATGGCGTCGAGAAACCGTTCGCGCACGCCGGGGCCGAAATCCGGGTCGTTGCTGGTGATCCAGTCCCGGAAGGTTTGCGCTACCTGTGCGCCCTGCACGATGCGAAAGACGGGTTGCAGCCGGGCGATCGTTTCGGGATCCAGCAGGGGGGCCGGATCGCTGGCGGGCAGATGGGGACGCAGGGCCTGGGCTGTGGCCGGGGGGACCTCGGCCCACAGGTCGCGGGGGGCGAGGAACCGCTGCGGCGCGGTGCCCGGGGCTGGGGCCAGCTGTTCGGCGCCCTTCAGCAGGGTCTCGCCATCGCGGCTGAACAGGCCGGGCACGTCATAATCGGCGGCCAGGGCCTGCATACCGCCCGCTGACAGCAGGCCGAAACTGGGACGCCAGCCCCACAGGCCACAGAACGATGCCGGCAGCCGCACGGACCCGCCCGTGTCCGTTCCCAGCCCGATATCGGCCAGCCCCTGCGCTACGGCCGAGGCCGAACCCGAGGACGACCCGCCAGGCACGCGATCGGGGGCCGCCGGGTTGAGCGGCGTGCCGTAGTGTGCGTTCTCACCCATCAGCGAATAGGCCAATTCGTCCATATGGGTCTTGCCGACGGGACGGGCCCCGACGCGGATCAGCTGATCGACAACGGCCGCATGGGCCGTCGCCGGGGCATGGGTCGCCGCCCAGGCAGGATGCCCGGATCCGCTGACCACCCCGGCGACATCGAGATTGTCCTTGATTGCCAGGCGCAGCCCTGACAACGGGCCGTCGATGGCTGCAAAATGATCTTCGGCGAAAGTATGAATGAATGGAGAGATCGCCATGTCAGCTGTCCATCGCCTGGGCCAACAGGGCGCTGACCTGCTGGCAATGTCCGGAATAGGCCGGAGTCAGGCGAAAGGCCGCCTCGCGGGGGTAGGGTTCATCCACGCCGATCTCGCCAATGATTCGGCCCGGACGCGCTGCCATGACGACGATGCGGTTGGACAGATAGACGCTTTCGAACACGGAATGGGTGACGAAGATCACCGTGGATTGCGTGTGTTTCCACAGTTCCAGCAGATCCTGGGACAGCTTGTTGCGGGTGATCTCATCCAGGGCGGCGAAGGGTTCGTCCATCAGCAGAAGGCGGGGTTTGGTCACCAGGGCCCGGGCGATGGAAACGCGCATCTTCATGCCGCCCGACAGTTCACGCGGATAGCTGTCGTGAAAGCCCCCCAGCCCGACCGTATCGAGGATCGCGGCGACATCGGCCCGGGCCTGCACGCGCGATCGCCCGGCCAGTTTCAGCGGCAGGAAGACATTGTCGAACACGGTCAGCCAGGGCATCAGGTTGGGTTCCTGAAAGACGAAACCGATCTCGCCGGCGGCGGCCCGGATGCCCTTGCGCTCGTCCTCGCCGGGGCGCTGGATGCGGCCCCGGGTGTGATCGGTCAGCCCGGCGGCGATCTTCAGCGCGGTGGACTTGCCGCATCCCGATGGCCCCAGAAGCGACACGAACTCGCCTGGCATCACATCGAGGTTGAGGTTGCGCAAGGCCTCGGTCCCGTTGGGATAAACCTTGTCGAGGTTCTGCATCCGCATGACGGGGGCCATGGTGGCGGGCGGTTTGATGGCGGCCTCGGGCATCAGGTGTTCCCCTTCATTTCGCTTTCATGCCAGGTGCTGAGCAGCCTGGACTGGACGATCGAGGTGACATACCAGATCGCCAGGCCAAAGACGGACAGGATGAACAGGGCGGCAAACATGCGGGGGACATCCAGCAAGGTGCCGCTTTCGACGATCACCCAGGCCAATCCGGTCGAGGCACCCGATCCGGCGACGAATTCGGCGACGACGCCACCGATGACCGCCAGGCTGGACGAAATGCGCGCGCCGGTCAGGATATAAGGCAGGGCGGCAGGCAACTGAAGTTCGCGGAACCGTTGCCAGCGGCTGGCCTGGTAGAGGGTCATGACATCCTGCAATCCGCTGTCGGCGGATTTCATCCCAGTCACCGTGTTGGCCAGCATCGGAAAAAACGCCACCAGCCAAGCCAGGATCATCAGGCCCAGCCAGACGCGGTCCAGCCCGACCCAGATGATGACCAGCGGGGCGATGGCCACCATCGGGGTCACCTGCAGGGCGATGGCATAGGGCCACAGCATCCGTTCGATATCCTTGTGCTGGGCCAGCAGCAGCCCCCCAAGGATCCCCGAGATGACAGCGGCCAGAAAGGCGACCAGGGTGATCCCGGCCGTGTAGGCAAGCGATTTCATCAGATAGGGAAAGTTCTCGATGATGCTGATGACGATCATCGAGGGCGGGGGCAGGATGAATTTCGATATCTCGAAGGCGTGAACCGAAACTTCCCAGACCAGCAGGAAAAAGATCCCGGCGGCGACGGTCGGGGCGGTTTCGCGCAGGAGGGTGGCCAAACGTCCGGGGGTTGCCGGCATGGGGGTGGTCGGAACCGGGGCGGGCTGGGGGCCGGTCGGGCTGTTCTGTGTCACCTGTTCGGGTCCTCTGTCAGAAGTCTGGCACTCATGCGGCGGGGCCGTCCCCTTGCAGGGGCAAGGTGATCCGGCTGTCTGCACCCAGACTGAGATGAATGGTCGTGATCAGCGCCGAGGCACGTGACGCCAGCGTCGGATCCGCACCGGTGCCGGGGTTGATCGGATGGTTGGGGAAATCCGAGGCGGCAATGGACAGGCGCAGGGCTTCGCCGGGGGCCAGGGTCAGGCAGACCGCACCCAGCGACAGCTGTACCGGATCCTCTGGCAGGGTCCGCAGATGGACATAGCCGGCGGCGAGGGGCAGGACCCGGGCATCGGGCTTGACCACCGACAAGGTGGCGCTCAGGTCAAAGCTGGGCCGGTCGGCGGTGATATCCAGGCTCAGGTCAACGGGGCCGGACAGATGCAGCGGTGTTGAACGGACCGGGGCGGTAAAGGTCATCACATCGCTGCGTTCATCAACCAGCCGCCGGTCGGTGGGGCCCGATCCGGGGCCGGCCGCCGGCGCGCTGCGCCATGGATCATGGACCACCAGCTCGGTGCCCTGGCCGGGGCTGTCGGCCAGGCCGCCATCGTCGGGCCGGGTCGCCGCGCGTCCGCCGCCGGTCAGGTAAAGCGGGGTTTGGACGTGGGGCATCGCTGCGCTGTCGCGCCAGCATTTTTCGCCCAGATCGAAGAGATGCACACGGTCATCTGCTGCCAAGGTTCCCTTGCCCTTCAGCACCGCATCGAGAAAGGCGATCTGCGCGCGGTCGGTATCCGTGGCGGCAGCCGGGCCGTGATCCACCCCGGCTGCCTTGCGTCCCCAGGGAAAATGCACCCAGGGCCCGACCCAAAGGCGCATGGTCGGATCGTCGGGTCGGTCAAGCGCCTCAAAAGCCTGCAGGATTGAGTGAAGGTGTTCGTCGAACCAGCCCCCGATGAAGAACATGGGCAGGTTCCGGGCGCGCAGCGCGTCGATCGCGGTGGCCGGTGAGATCCTGCTCCATTCCGGATCGGTCACCGGGCGGTCAATCCAGTCGGGGTAATGCCCGATGGCGCCCGATTGCATCAGGGTCTCGGGGCGGGCGGGAAAGGGGCCCTCGAACAGATGGGGCAGCGCCCCCCGCAGGTGGCTGTAGGCTTGGGCATCGCCCTGGCGGCGGGCCCCTTCGGCGGTGATCTGCGTGCCCCAGCCGGCCATCTGCCCCAGACAGAAGGCCCCGTTTTCGAAGATCCAGCTCCGGGCGGGATCCCAGGGTCCCATGGCCGGCAACAGTGCCGCCAAGGACGGGCTGTCGCCGGTTGCGGCGAGCAACTGGTTATAGGACTGGTAGGAAAACCCGTACATGGCCACCTGCCCATCCGATCCGGGCAGGCGCGCGGCCCATTCCACGGCCTCGGCGCCATCGCTGGCTTCATGGCGCCCGGGCCAGAACCGCCCCTGCGAGGTGCCGCGCCCGCGCACGTCCTGCACCACGACCAAATAGCCCTGGGCCGCATACCAGGCGGGATGGGCATAGCAGATCGTACAGCCGATCCGGCGGCCATAGGCCTGGCGCTGCAACAGGACCGGCCAGGGGCCATCGCCTACGGGGCGCCAGATATCGGCGTCCAGCCGGGTGCCATCCCTTGTGGTCATGGACAGGGTCTCGGGTGGGTGCACCTCGGCGATATCCGGCAACGGTGCGGTTGGCAGATGGGGATCGAAAGCGGTGTCTATCGGGGTCATGATCAGCCCAGCCTCTTGGTCCATTTATCTGTCGGCAGATCCACGGCCACGGCCGCGTCTGCGGTTTCGTCCACCTCGAAGCGGCCCGGGTTTAGCAGACCGTAGGGGTCGACGGATCGCTTGAAGGCGATATCGACATCGGTGATTTCCTTCTTGCCCACCGCGCGCACGTTGGTGGTGTGTGAATTCGACACCACGGCGCCGGCCTCTTGCATGTCACGCACCATCTGGGCCATCTGCTCGGCGCTTTCATAAACGAAATAGGGGGATCCGGATCCCACGATCTCGCCGCCAATGCGCAGCAGTTCCAGCCGCAGCGGTCCGTAATGCGCGGTCTTTGCATGGACCCGCGCAACCAGTCCGGCCAGATCCTTGGCGCGAAAGAACCCCTCGATCACCGATCGTTCGGGGTGGTTTTTCTGGATCTGGAACAGCATGTGGCCGAAGATGAATTCCCACAGGGGCTGACCATAGGGGCCTTCGCCCTCGCGGCATTGCGTCAGGACAGTGCCCCCGGCGCGTTCAGCCAGTTGCGCAAAGCTTTCCCAGCTGTGATCCGCGATCATCGTCATCACGATCGACTTGCCCTCGGGCACCAGATCGCGAAAGCCGGTGACGAAGGATGGTGTTGGCCATTCATGCACCGAAACGAATTTCCGTGTGATCCCGGCGCAATCGGCCAGCATGATACCAAAGTGCACCGCATCCATATGGGTGTCGAAGGTGACAATGGTTTCATTCCACGCCCAGGCCGGGGCCAGAGGCAGTTCCATCTCGGTGATGATCCCCGTGGTGCCATAGGTGTGATGGGCCAGTTGCGCATCCAGGCCGCGCAACTCGATCAGGCGCGGCTCTTCCTCCATGGTCATCACCGTGCAGGAGATGACATTGCCGGGATCGCGCCAGGTGCCATAGACGGTGGACCCGGGGCCGCCCTGGCCGCCAGCGAAATGGCCGGCAACCGTGGCAATGCGGGCCGTGGTCGGCGGAAAGCGCAGCTCTTTGCCATGCTTGCGCAGTTCGGCATCCAGCCGGGCAACAATGGTGCCGCCACGCACTTTGACGCGATCCTCGGACAGGGCAACGATGCCGGTCAGCCCCTTGACGTCCAGAACGATCCCGCCCTTCAGAGGCACGGACTGACCGTAATTCGCCGACCCCGCCGCGCGCACCGTGATCGGGATCCGGTGTTTGACCGCCGCCCTGACCACGATGCGCAGTTCATCCTCGGTCTTCGGCGTGACGACCACATCGGCGATCTTGCCGGCCAGCGCCTCTTTCAGGATCGGGCTGACGGCGTATCTGTCGCGGCTCTGAACACGGATGCGTCCTGGATCGCGGGTGTGCGCGATCCCCTCGATATCGGTGCTGAAGGCCTCCAGCGGGTAGGCGGTTGGCATGCTGTCACTCATGGATGATCGGGCTCAGTCATAGGCAGGGGCGGTATCGAACACAGACAGATCGAAGGCGGCAATTTCATCGATCAGGGTCAGCAGGCGGTCCACGGCGCGGTCAAAAGCGATCTTGCCGCGCTGGGCATCGGCACGGCTGGCATCGCCGCAGGCCCCTGATGGGTGCAGGTCCTGGGCCTGCCAACCAAAGCCGACCGCGCCCTCGGGGGTCAGCATGCCGCCCTCTTGTTCGATGGCCATAGACAACGGGCGAAAATCACTGGCCTGGGCCATATCCACCAGATCGGGCCACAGATGCAGCATGACCGAGGTTTCAACTTCTCCGGCATGAATGCCATGGGTGCGTTCGCCCTGCGAGAAAAGATCCGACAGATCGGTAAAGCGCGACCACATCGAGGATACGGCCAACATGCCCAGATCAATGCGCAGACGCCGGCAGACCATTTCCATGACCTGCGGCTGCCCGCCATGGGCGTTGACGAACAGGATCCGGCGGCATCCGGCACGGTGAACGGATTTGGCGATCTCGAACCAATAGTCCGCCAACAAGGGGCCGGGGATGGTCAGCGTGCCGGGATAGGCGAGATGTTCATCGGACTTGCCGATGGCGCTGGTCGGCAGGACCAGGGCAGGGCAGCTGTCCGGCATGCGGGCGACGGCCGCCTGGCACAGAGAGTCCGTGATCGTCGCGTCCACTTTCACCGGCAGATGGGGGCCGTGTTGTTCGGTGGCGCCGACGGGAAATACGGCGACGACACGCGACATGTCGAGATCGCGGAAATCGCGGGCGGTCAGGTCAGACCAGAAATGGGATTTGAGTGTCATGTCAGGGCGTTCCTGTCGTGGTCATGGGGGCCTGTCGGGCCGGGATCATGCATGGCCCGTATCAAAGCGGTCGGTTGCCAGGTTGTCGTTGACCACCGCATCATTGGCCGGGTCGGGTTCGAACCGGCCCGGGTTCATCAACCCGTAGGGATCAGTTTCCCGCTTGAAGGCGATATCCTTGTCGGTGATGTGTTTCTTGCCCACGGCGCGCACCGTTGTGGTATGGGGGTTGCGCACCAGAACCCCGGCGGCGCGCAGCGCCTCGGTGACCTGTTCGGCTTGTGCGTCGCTTTCGTAGTCGAAAAACGGCGAGATCAGCCCCTGAAGCTGACCGTCAAGGCGTAGGTATTCGACGAACATCGGGCCGAAGCGGGAACACAGCTGATGGGCCCGGGTGATCTTGTCCTCCATATCGGGGCCGCGCACGAACCCTTCCATGACGGTGGCCTTGGGGCGGATGCGTTGCACGTTCTGGATCAGATGACCGAAGGCGAATTCCCACATCGGTTGGCGCCAGGGGCCCTGGGCTTCGGGCGCGCGGGCCATGACCCGGCCACCGCGCTCTGCCGCCCAGTGTTCAAAGGCGGGCCAGCTGTGATCGGCGACCATGGTCAGCAGAACCGAGGCGCCCTCGGGGACGTGATCGGAAAACTGGCGGACATCGCGCCCGATCGGCCATTCCTGCACCGAGGCCAGTTTGCAGGTGATGGCATAGGCGCGGGCCAGATCTGCGGCGAACTTGGCAGCGGTGACAAAATCATCAAAGGCAACAAGCGCCTCCTGCCAGTTCCAGGCCGGGGCCAGGGGCAGGACCATCTCGGTCAACACGCCGGTGGTGCCATAGGTGTGAAACGGGCGCAGCACGTCGAGGCCAGTCAGTTCAATCTCGCGCGGGGTTTCCTCCAGGGTCATGACCTTGCACGAAATCAGGTTGCCGGGATCCGACCAGCACCCATAGCTCAGCGATCCGATCCCGCCGATCCCGCCGATGAAATTCCCGCCCACCGTGGCCAGCTTTGCTGTCGAGGGGATAAAGCGCAGCTCCTTGCCGGATTGGCGCAACTCTTTTTCCAGCCTGGCCATCACCGTGCCGGCCAGAACCCGCACCCGATCCGGGGTTTGGTCGATGATGCCCGACAGCCCCATGACGTCCAGAATGATCCCGCCCTTGAGCGGCACACTCTGGCCATAGTTGCACGATCCTGCCGCGCGCGGAACCAGCGGGATCCGCAGCCGCGCCGCCGCCGCCAGAACCTGGCGCAATTCGTCCGCCGAGGCGGGCGCGATGACGATATCGGCGACCCGGCCGGTCAACTCGCTGGTCAGCATCGGGCTCATGTCATAGCGATCGGTGCTTTTGACGCGGACGCGGCGGGGATCCACCGTGTGGCTGATCGGACCCAGCGCCGCGATGAGATCCGCGATCGGATAGCGTGTCGTCCCGTCGTCTTTCATGGCGCCATATCCTTTGCCGTTATGCGCCCCGGGAAGGGCCCTGATCGTCACTGCGCATCAGCCAGCCATCCGTCGCCAGATGACGGTCGACGATGGTGTCGTCATGGGCATCCGCCTCGAACCGGCCGCGGTTCAGCAGGCCCTTTGGATCGACTGCGCGCTTGAAGGCCATTTCGCGGGGGCCGATTTCTTTCTTGCCGACACCGCGCACATTCGAGGCATGGGGGTTGGCGACCTTCAGCCCCAGCGCCCGCATGGTTTCGACCACGGCGTTGACCGCCGCCTCATCGGTAAAGGAGATGAAGCTGGACCCCGATGCGACCAGATCACCGCCCCAGCGACGTACCTCGATGCGCATGGGGCCGGTATGGCTGATCTTGTCATGGGTGGCGGCGATCAGACCGGCCAGGTCGGGGGCATTGAACAGGGCCTCGACCTCGGTGATGTCGGGACGGGTCTTCTGGGCCTGAAGGGTCGTGTGGCCAAAGGCGAATTCCCAGATCGGGCGGCCGTAGGGGGCCTGACCTTCCGGTCCGCCGGCAACCACGGTGCCCCCGGCCTCGGCGACCATTTCGTGAAACAGTGGCAGGGACGGGGCCTCGATCATCGCGATGACGATGGACTGGCCTTCGGGGACAAAGGGGGCAAATGGCTGCAGCCACTGCCCGATTGGCCATTCATAGGCCGAGGCCAGTTTCTTCACCAACCCGCATTCGCGCCCGACCCGCACGGCCAGATCGACAGCGGCGGTATAATCGGGCAGGGTGACCAGCTGTTCATGCCAGTCGCGTTTCGGCGCCAGCCCCATCTCGACCTCGGTGACGATGCCCAGCGTTCCATAGCTGTGCTGGACAAGCCGCGTGTCCATTCCGGTGACATCCATCACGCGCGGCGTTTCCTCGACCGTCACGATGCGGCAGGATCGGATATTGCCCGGGTCGCGCAGGACGCCGTAATTGATCGACCCGACCCCGCCGGTTCCCCCGGTCACGAAGCCGCCGATGGTGGCCTGTTTTCGGGTCGTCGGGAAAAAGCGCAACTCCTGCCCGGTTTTCGCGGCCTCGGTTTCCAGATCTGCGATGCGAGTGCCGGCGAAGGCGCGGATAAAGCCGGGACCGACCTTGATCACCCCGGTCAGGCGGGACAGGTCCAGCATCACACCGCCATTCAGCGGCACGCTCTGGCCATAGTTTGCGGTTCCGGTTCCCCGGGGGGTCAAGGGCATGTCATGGGCCCAGGCCGCTGCCGCGATGCGCAGGACCTGGTCGACGGAGGCGGGGGTGATCACCGCCTCGGCAACCTTGTCTTCAAGGGTCTTGGACAACAAGGGGCTGACGAAATGCCAGTCTCGGCTCTTGGCTTTGACCTGTGTGGCATCGGTGGTGTGCGCGATATCGGCCACGGCCCCGAGAAATGTGTCCAGGGCCATGCCGTCAGCTTCCCTGCGCCATGAACGAGACATGGGCCGCCACCACCTTCCAGCCGGCCGCAGTGCGCAACCAGGTTTGGCTCTGACGCCCGATCCGGTCTGATCCTTCGCGCTGGAATTCCAGATTGCAGGTGCCCATCTGGCCGCCATAGGTCGTGATTTCGCGGCGCAGAACCCGCCGCTGGGGCGATCCGCCAGACCGCGTCTTGCGAAAGGCGCGGATCTCGTCGATGCCATACAGGTTCTCGCCGACACCGTAGCGGATGGTCTGGTCGCGGGCCCAGAACAGGGCGTCCATCGCTTCCAGATCGTTGCGCATCAGCGCGTCCTCATAGGCATCGCAGGCGGCGGTCAGTGTGGCCAGTTGCGCGGGAAGGTTGATCTCAAGGCTCATGGCTGGACCTCCAGCGCGGTTTTCAGATCCGCCCCGCGACAGACAAACCCATAGCATTGGCGCACATTGTACAGCGTGGCCTGGGTGCAGTAGTCGGGTGACGAGGTCCCCGCGCAATCGTCCAGCAGGATCGCGTCAAAGCCCCGGGCCACCGCGTCGGTCAGGGTGTTCAGAACGCATTGATCCAGATTGACCCCGGCAAACAGCACGGTGGACACATCGAGATTGCGCAGGATGCTTTCCAGCCCGGTATCCTGAAAGCCGGTCATCCGGTATTTCGAGACCTCGATATCGCCGGGCTCGATGGCCAACTCATCGACAACTGCGGCCGACCAACTGCCCAGTTCCAGAACATGGGCGCCGGTGCCGGGCAGGGGCTTGCCGATCCCGCTGGACTGTCCGTCGGGGTCGTAGACATGCAGAACTGACGGGGGCAGATTGGCCAGATCGGCCCGGTTGCCCCAGTTCAGCCAGATCACCGGCATGTCATGGGCGCGCAAAACCGGCAGCAGATCGCGCAGTGGCCCGATCGGGACGCGGCAGGGCGCGATATCGACACCGATCGAGGCCAGCCAACCGTCCTTGTGACAAAAGTCGTTCTGCATGTCGATCACGATGATCGCTGTGCGGCGCGTATCCAGGGTGATCGCCCGATCGCCATCGGTCAGGGTGACCTCGACGGGGGCTTCATGGCCCTGCGTAAGCTGAACCTGGCCGGCATTGACCATCCAGCGCCGGCGGGCAAAGGCCCCCAGCGGCCGCAGGTCGGCAGGTGTGCCCTGGTCCCTCATTGGCCGGTCAGCCCGGTCAGAATGGCGATGTCCTCGGCGTCCAGAGCCATCTTTTCGCCCGACCGGATCAGATCCGAGAAATCCTGATCCGGGACCATGACGGTCAGGGTATACAGCTTGCTCTGCCCCGTGTTCTTCACGATATGTTCTGATCCGGGATCCAGCAGCAGGGCATCGCCTTTGCGGATTTTCAGGCTCTGGCCGTCGGAAATGGCCTCGCCTTCACCATGCAGGACGTAAAAGAACTCATGGGCGTGGGAATGACTGTTGGGCGGGGTGGCGCCGCCGACCGTGAAGATCTCGATCACGAAAATCGCGCTGCTGGACGTGGTCTTGGGGTCGAAGAGGATGGCGAAGTAATTCGTATCCTTCGGTGAGATGCGGAAGACCTCGGCGTTCTGGACGCGTTTGAAAGAGAAGGTGGTTTGCATTGGATTCTGCTCCTGGAATCGTGATGCGATGCGCTGCCGTAAGTTTTGCTTAATCGGCGTGGATCTGCAAAAATAGTATAATAAATGGCATAATGAGTTCCAAAAAAGGCAACAGGTAACCATGCACTCCCGTATCATCCGTTATCTGAGCGAGGTCGTCCGCTCGGGATCTATCCGCGCGGCATCGGAAAAACTTCATGTCGCGCCCTCGGCGATCAGCCGGCAGATCAAGACCTTGGAACAGGAACTGGGAACCCCGATTTTCAACAGGGGATCCAGAGAGTTAAGCCTGACCTCTGCCGGTGAGCTGTTGATGGTGCATGTGCGCGACACGCTGCGCGAAGAGGCCCGGACCCTGGCCAAGATTGAAGATCTGAAGGGGCTGCGGCGGGGCACCCTGTCTCTGGCGATCATGAGTGGTTTGGCCGGAAATATCATTCCGCGCAGTCTGATCGCCTTTCGAAAGGCGAATCCCCGGGTCGAGTTGCGCGTTCAACTTTTGCCTACAGATGAAGCTATCCTTAGTTCTGTTGCCTCCGGTTTGGCCGATTTTGGAATTGGATTCGATTTTTCAGAACGGTTTGGCCTACGTGTGGTCAGTACCTCTTTCACCCAATTGGGCGCGGTGATCAGCGCGGCGCATCCGTTGGCGCATCGCTCAGGGTTGCGTCTGACGGACTGTCTGGACTATCCGCTGATCCTGGCCGATGAGACGATGGTGATCCGGCCCTATCTGGACCGGGCGATTGCACCGCTGAAAGGCAGCCCGCAAATCCTTGTGGAAACCAATTCGATCGAATTGATGCGCACCATGGCAATCGGGACGGATGGAATTGCCTTTCTGACCAGATATGACATTGAAAAACAATTGAATAATGGAAGGCTGGTGCATATTCCTGTTCAGGAGCTTGCGGGAAATACCCAGCGTCTGATGGTTGTGGGATCCGAGCGCTACTCGAACCCGCTGGCCAGTGTTTATTTCGAAACCCTCAAGGCGATGATGGTCGAGATCTGAGGCGCCCTGCGCCTGGACCATGGAGCTGCGGGTCCCGGTCCAGAGATGGCGGTGTTCCGCAGTGCCTGTCGGTTCGGGCGTTCTGTCTTCTGTTTCAAAAAAAACAACACATCAATCTAAAAACGATGCTTTTTGGACGGGAGGAGGAATGATTAGCTTTGCCTGAACGATAGGGATCTGTCCGCGATTTCCGGATGCGGGGCGCGGGACGGATCGGTTGGGACAGCACATGATCATCTACACCCCTCCTGAAACGATCACTGACATTCCCGTTATTGACCTGTCCGGCCTGTCCGCGCAGTCCCCCGAGACCCGGCGACACGTGGGCTGGGACATGCACAAGGCCTGCCGCGAGACGGGATTTTTCTATGTGTCCGGGCACGGAGTTTCCCAGGCGCTGATTGACGCGCAACTGGCCTGGACCGAGCGTTTTTTCGACCTGCCCGAGGATCGCAAGGCGGCCGTTGCCTATGAACGGGGCAAGGCGGCCTATGGATTCGAACCGATGCTGGCCCAGCAACTGGATGAAGGATCAGCACCCGATTTGAAGGAAAGCTACATGTTCGGCCTGCCCCTGGGCGGCCGTGCCACGGCCGATTTCGGGGCGAACAAATGGCCCGAGGGGTTTGACGGGTTCGAGGCCCATCAGCGCGCCTATCACGCGGCCATCGGTGATCTGGGCCTGCGGATCATGCGCGGCATCGCCCTGTCGCTGGATCTTGATGAGCACTGGTTCGATGCGTTTTTCGAGAACACCGTGTTTTCGGTGCGATTGCTGCATTATCCGCCCCAGTCGGTGATTGCGGCGGGCAACCAGATGGGTGCGGGGGCGCATACCGACTGGGGGGGTATCACGATTCTGTTGCAGGACGACAAGGGCGGGCTGGAGGTGCAGACCGCCGCCGGCACATGGATCCGCGCCACGCCGCAAGCGGGCTGCTTTGTGGTCAATCTGGGCGATCTTCTGCGGCGCTGGAGCAATGATGTCTACAAATCCACCCTGCACCGGGTGCTGAACAACGTATCGGGGCAGGATCGTTACTCGGTCCCGGCCTTCTTCGGGCCGCGTGACGATGCGGTGATCGAGTGCATCGCGTCATGCTGCCAGGACCGTCCCCGGCTTTATCCGCCGATCACCGCCAGGGCGCATACGCAGGACATGATCCGCCGGACCTATGGCGGCTGATGGATCGGCCGGGCGTCACGGCGCGTTTCTCCCCCCGCCTTGGTGCGGACAATTGCAATCGGGCCCGACGCCAGGCGTCACAGGGGGCCCATCGACAAGGAAGATCACATGGTTCTGAAGAGCGACCTGAGGGTAACGCTGCTGTCCGGCGCCGCGGCAATGATGCTGGGCAGCGCACCGGTTCTGGCCGAGGATGAAAAGATCACCATGATCATGGGCTGGCGGGCCCAGGCCGAACAGGGTGGATTCTGGAACGCGTCGCTGAAGGGCTATTACGCCGAATGCGGGGTCGAGATGGATATGCGTCAGGGCGGGGCCGGGATTGATGTCACCCGCCTGCTGACCTCGAACGCTGTGGATGCGGCGATCACGTCGCAGAATGACGGGGTGATGCGGATGCGCGAAGCGGGTTTTCCGGCAGTCGCGGTCTTCACTTCGTTCCAGCACACCCCGACCACAATCGATGTGCATGAGGAAAGCGGCATTGACAGTTTCGAGGAACTTGTCGGGCATCCGATCTTCCTGTCTTCGGGAAATCGCAATACCTTCTGGCCCTATCTTCAGATGAAATACGGATATGCCGATAATCAGCTGCGCAGTTTCTCGGGGCAGTTCGCGGCCTTCCTGGCCAATCCCGAAAGTGCGACGCAGGATTTCGTGACCAACGGGCCGTACGTCATGCAGCAGGAAGCGCCGGATGTGAAGGTCAGGCACATGTTCCTGCGCGATACCGGCTATATGCCCTATTCGGGGCTGCTGACCGTGTCGGAGCAGATGATCGAGGACAAGCCCGAGGTCGTCCAGTGCCTGGTGGATGCCTCGCGGCGCGGCTGGGTCGATTATCTGGCCGATCCGTCCGATGCCTTCGCCTATATAGCTGAAATCGCGCCGGAAAACTCGATGGGGTTGCTGGATTATGCCTTTACCACGATGAAGGAGTTCGGCTTCCTCGAAAATGAGGATACGGCCAGCTACGGCTATGGCGCGATGACCAATGCGCGCTGGAAAATCCATTATGAACAGCTGGTTGCGACCGGAACCTTCCCCGAGGGCTTCGACTATACCGCCGCCTACACCTTGGACTACCAGAATGGCAGCGACTGATCCGCGATCGTGATCACACCTCCGGCGCCGGGGATCCGGTGCCGGGACAGCCTGGACGGACTGGTCGGAGGACAGGGGCGATGGATATCGCGGGTTTCAAGGCGGCCCTTGGCCCCATCGAGGTGGATGACAGCCCCGAGATGATCCGCCGCAAGAGCATGGACATGTCGGGCAAGTTCAGCCCGCTGATGAAAGAGGCGATGAAAGGGCGGCAGGCGGATCTGATCGTGACGGCCCGGTGCCGTGCGGATCTGCTGCGTATCGCGTCGGCGGCGGCGGTGCACAAGGTGCCCCTGGTCCTGCGCGGGGCCGGTACGGCCAATCTGGGCCAGGGGATCCCGCTGAATGGTGGCGCGATTGTGGACACGCGCGGCGTGAACCGGGTGATTGATCTTGCGCCTGGGCAGGTCACGGTGGAACCGGGGGCGCGGATCTCGGCCATTGATGATGCGGCCCGCAAGATCGGGTGGGAGCTGCGCATGCATCCGTCGACCAAGCGAATGGCGACGATCGGCGGCTATATCGGCGGCGGGCATGCTGGCGTGGGCAGCTGTGCCTGGGGGATCCTGCGTGATACGGGCAATATCCGCTCGATCACGGTGGCCAGCGTCGAAGAACAGCCCCGCATCGTGAAACTGGAGGGATCGGACGTCAATCTTGTCCATCATGCCTATGGAACCAATGGCATCATCCTGGAATTGGGCCTGCCGCTGACCCATGCCTGGCGGTGGCGGGAAACGGTGGCGGCGTTTCCATCCCTGGTCCAGGCAACACGGTTTGCCTATGAATTGTACACCTCGGATGGCATTCTGCGGAAACTGATCTCGACCTTCGATGCGCCGTTGCCCCGGATGATCCGTCCGCTGGCGCCCTATTTGCGGGATGGCGAGGCAATGGTCCTGACGATGACCGCCATGGACTTCGATCGGGAACGGTCCGAGCTTGTGGCCCGTCACCAGGGTCGCATTGCGGTCGAGGCCGAGGAGGGCCGGGGCCCTTATGGCTTTCCGATCTATGAATTCTCCTGGGGGCATGCGCGCCATCACATCAACCATACCGATCCCGACCTGATCAATCTGATCGGCCTGTTCCCGTCCTCCGATCCCGTGGCAGCCATCCTGCGCTTGGCCGAGCGCACCCGGGCCATCGGCCCCCTTCAGTTCGAGGCCAAGCGTTTTGACGGGCAACTGGCGTTTCAGGGCTCGCCCTTCTTTCGCTATGAAAGCGAGACGCAACTGGCCGAAATCCTGTCCTTGCTGCGTCAGGAAGGGCTGCAAACGGCTAATAATCAGACCTGGGATCTGAAACAGGGCGGGATGAAGCCGATCACTGACCGGGATTTGGCGTTCAAGCGCGACATGGATCCCCAGGATCTGCTCAATCCCGGCAAGTTTCCCTTTCCCGGGGATGTGGGGGCGATCGATAGCGGGGCTGCCCTGCCGTCAAGCGGCTGGGCCTATCGCGGGCAAGAGAGCGTCTGAGCCCGCGCGGGGATACCGGCCGCCCTGATCCGCTATTCAACAGTGACAGATTTCGCCAGGTTGCGTGGCTGGTCTACATCCGTGCCCTTGGCGACGGCGGTGTGATAGGCCAGCAGTTGCGCCGGAATGGCATAAAGGATCGGCGCGATCAGCGGGGCCACCGTCGGCAGGCGCAGCACATGCGGGATGCCGTCCCCGGCGCGGATCGCCCCTTCGGCATCGGTCAGCAGGATCACGCGGCCTTCACGGGCCATTACCTCTTGCATGTTGGACACGGTCTTGTCGAAAAGTGGGTCGCTGGGGGCCATGACAATGACCGGAACCTGCCTGTCGACCAGCGCGATCGGTCCGTGCTTTAATTCGCCGCTAGCATAGCCTTCGGCGTGTATATAGCTGATTTCTTTTAGTTTAAGGGCGCCCTCCAGGGCCAGGGGAAACATCGCCCCACGTCCCAGGAACAACACATCCTGCGCTTTCGACAGATCCCGTGCCACGGTCGCGATCTCCGGGCCCAGGGCCAGGGCGGCATTCAGAAATCCCGGCAGCGCTTGCAAGTCGCCGAGATACCGGGCCTCGTCGGTTGCCGAGATCCGCCCGCACTGGCGACCACCGTAAAGCGCCAGCAGCACCAGGGCCGTCAGTTGGCAGGTGAAGGCCTTGGTCGAGGCCACGCCGATTTCCGGCCCGGCCAGGATCGGCAACGCCATGGCTGCTTCGCGCGCAATCGAACTTTCGGGCACATTGGTCAGGGCCAGGGTCGGCACCCCGGCGGCGGTGCAATAGCGCAGCGCGGCCAGGGTGTCGGCGGTTTCCCCCGATTGGCTGACGAACAGGGCCAGGGTTCCCGCCGGCAAGGGTGGTTCGCGATAGCGGAACTCGGACGCGATATCCACATCCACGGGAATGCCGGCCAGATGTTCGAACCAGTATTTCGCCGTCATGCAGGCGTAATAGGCCGTGCCGCAGGCGACCATGGACAGGCGCGTGACAGCGCTGAAATCCAGCCCCGTCAGAGGGGGTGCCACCCGCTGACCGTCGGATGACAGATAGCGGGCCAGGGTTTCGCCGACAACCGTGGGCTGCTCGGCGATTTCCTTGGCCATGAAGTGTTTGTGCCCGCCTTTGTCGGCACGCAGGCTGTCGGTGGTGATGTCCTGAACGGGGCGGGTTACGGGCCTGCCGTCGGCCCCGGTGATCTGGATGCCGGCGCGCTGGATCACCGCCATGTCGCCTTCTTCAAGATAGCTGACACGGTGGGCCAGACCGCCAAGCGCGATCGCGTCCGAGCCGACGAACATCTCGCCGTCGCCATAGCCGATGGCCAGGGGCGATCCGCGCCGGGCGGCGATCATCAGGTCGGATTCCCCCTCGAACAGGAACAAAAGGGCAAAGGCGCCTTCGATCTGGTCCAGGGTGAGGCGAACCGCCTCGGCAGGGGGCAGGCCCTGGGCCAGGGCCCTGGCTGCCAGGTGGGCCACCACCTCGGTATCGGTTTGCGTTGTGCAGGCCATGCCGTCCTCGGCCAGTTCCGCGCGCAGCGTGCGAAAGTTCTCGATGATACCGTTATGGACCACGGCCACAGGGCCCGAGCGGTGGGGATGGGCGTTGTTGGCCGTGGGGGCCCCATGGGTGGCCCAGCGGGTATGGCCGATGCCGGTTTTGCCGGTCAACGGATCATGAACCAGAAGATCCGACAGGTTGACCAGCTTGCCGACCGCGCGACGCCGGTCCAGCCGGCCCTCGTCGATCGTGGCGATGCCGGCGCTGTCATAGCCGCGATATTCCAGCCGCTTCAACGCTTCGACCAGCAGGGGGGCAGCCTCGTGCGTGCTGAGAACGCCGACGATTCCACACATGATCAGGCCCCTTTTCCGGCTTTCAGCGCGCGCAGCACCTCCATCAGGCGCCGGGCCATGCCCGGCTTGGTCACCTGGCGGGCGCGCCCCAGGGCCAGTGCCCCGTCCGGGACAGACGTGGTGATCACGGATCCCGAGCCGGTCATCGCCTCATTTCCGACGGTGACCGGCGCCACCAGCATGGTGTTTGAGCCGATGAAGGCGCCGGCGCCGATGGTGGTGCGATGTTTCATCACCCCGTCGTAATTGCAGGTGATCGTGCCGGCCCCGACATTGGTGCCCGGGCCAATTTCGGCATCGCCGATATAGCTGAGATGGTTGACCTTGGCACCGGCCGCGATTTCGGCATTTTTGATTTCGACAAAATTGCCTACGCGCACATCCTCGGCCAGTTCTGCGCCGGGACGCAGGCGGGCATAGGGGCCGACGATGGCGCCTCGGGCGACATGGCAGCCTTCCAGGTGGCTGAAGGCGCGGATTGTCGCGCCCGTCTCGACGGTGACGCCGGGGCCGAACACGACATGGGGTTCGATCACGGCATCGCGGCCCAGATGGGTATCGAGGCCGAAAAACACCGTCTCGGGGGCGACCAGCGTCACCCCGTCTTCCAGGGCCGCGGTGCGGGCCCGGGCTTGAAAGGCGGCCTCGGCCCGGGCCAGTTCAGCCCGGGTATTGACGCCTTGGGTTTCGGCCTCGTCACAGGTCACGGCGATGGCGCTGGCCCCCTCGGCCCGGGCGATGGCGACAATATCGGTCAAATAGTATTCGCCGCTGGCATTGTCATTGCCGACCTTGCCGATCCAGTCCATCAAACGCCCCGACGGCGCCATGATAACCCCTGAATTACAGAGTGTTATCTTTCGTTCTTCATCCGTGGCATCCTTCCATTCGACGATCCGTGTCAGGGTGTCGCCCTCGGTGATCAGCCGGCCATAGCGCCCGGGATCGGTTGCTGTGAACCCCAGCACCACCAGATCAGCCCCGGCTGCGCGGGCGGCGCGCATCCGATCCAGGGTTTGGCTGCTGATCAGGGGGGTATCCCCATACAGCACCAGCGCATCGCCGCTATGCCCCTTCAGGGCGGGTGCCGCCATGGAGACGGCATGGGCGGTGCCCAGCTGTTCGCTTTGTTCGGCGATGGTGATCTCGGGGTCGAGGGCGGTCACGACCCCGGCCACCTCTGTGCCGCCATGGCCGATGACCACGATCCTGCGGTCGGGATCCAGTGTTTCGCCAGCCACCAGCGCATGGGCCAGCAGCGGTGCGCCACCGATCTGGTGCAAGACTTTCGGCCGGTCGGACAGCATGCGGCTGCCCTGGCCGGCGGCCAATACGATCAGTGCGATACCCATTGCCTGCCTTTTCTTTTGCTCGCGCCCGTTTTATCCCCGATGGGCCGGGCTGCAAGCCCCGGGGCGTTCACCTCTTGTGACGACGGGTTTCAGAAACGGCGGGTTTCAGGAAATGGGTGGTAATCTGCCCGGGAGAGCGACAATGGCGACGGTGGTTTTCGATCTCGACGGGACATTGGCGGATACATCGGGGGATCTGATCGCAGCGGCCAACACGGTGTTTCGCGCCGGCGGCCATGGGGATGTGCTGGATCCGGTGGGCGATGCGCTGACAGCATTTCACGGGGCGCGGGCGATGCTGCGGCTGGGCTATGAGCGGCTGGGGATCGGGTCGGGGCAGGGAATCGAGGCGCTGGTGATGGCAGGCTATGATCCGCTGCTGGATGCCTATGGCGCGGCGATTGACACCCATACGCGGCTGTATCCAGGCGCCATGGCGGCGGTCGAGGCCTTGTCTGAGGCGGGCTATCGCGTGGCCATCTGCACCAACAAGACCGAAGCGCTGGCCGAGACCTTGTTGACCCGTCTGGGGATCCGCGCGGCCTTTGCCGGGCTGATCGGGGCCGACACGCTGCCGGTGCGCAAGCCCGATCCCGCGCCGCTGCATGCGGCGGTCGCGCGCGCGGGCGGCACGCGGGGGCGAGCGGTGCTGATCGGCGATACGGTGACGGATCGGGATACAGCGCGGGCGGCCGGTGTGCCCTGTGTGCTGGTCGGCTTTGGTCCCAGCGGTCCGGCGATTACGGCGCTCGATCCCGATGCGGTGCTGGATCACTATGATGATCTGCCGGATCTGATCGCGCGGCTTTTGCCGCAGGAGGACCGTGGTGCAGGATAAGGGGGCGCTGGTCCTTGGGGCGGTGGCGCTGAGCGGCGGGCTGATTATCCTTCTGGGGCTGTCGGGGATGGCGCAGGCCCAGGATCTGGCTGCCTGCCAGGGGCCAGGCCAGGATGTGACGACAGCGGGGATGGTGGCGTGCCTGTCCGAGGATGCCCGCCACTGGGAAGCGCAGATGAAGGCGCTTTGGCCCGGTGTGGTGGCGATGGCGCGGGCCTCGGATGCCGACGGGATGCCGGGTGGGGCCGAGGCCGCCTTGGCCGAGGCGCAGCGCAGCTGGCTGGACCATCGCCTGGCCGAGTGCCGCTGGATCGAGGCCCAGGCAGATGGCGGATCGCTGGGCCGGGTTCTGGCCGCGGCCTGCATGCGCGACAAGACGGCCGAACGCGTTGCCGATTTCCGCGACTGGCTGCGCCAGGGCACCCCGTAACGCATTTCGAGCAAAATTTGATAGATCTTTTTGCTTAAAGTGCCCGAACCGTCCCACTTTGGTGGGCATGCCCCGGGAACTGTGTGCAACCGAAAACCTATAGCGTTTCAGGTGATTTGTCTTCTCCGTAAAACGCCATAGGATCCTGTTTCCGGTTTGTCAGGCCATGTTCATGGCAGCAGCGCGGATTTCATCTGTGCGCCTGGTCCAGCCGTTCTTGAACGTGTCCCAGTGATGCAAGCTGCGATAGTGATCCATGCGACCCTCGCTGAAGGTCTCGATCACATAGCGGGTCTCGATCTGTCGGGCCGCGCCCAGGGTGATCGGGCCGATCTGCCCATCCTGCTCCACGTGGATCACCTTTTGCAACAGTTTGGCCGAGCGCCCAACGCCGGCATTTACCCCGAAATCAAACACCACCAGGTCCAGCCCGGCCGGCAGCTGATCGCAGCTGAGCGCATTCCAGTAATTGGCGCGATAGATTTCCTCGGCTTCCTCACGGCTGAGGGCGCGCACCTCGTCCTTGTTGACCGAGGCCACACCGCGCCAGGCGGCCAGCGTCTTGTGGGTGATGCCCAGGTTCGTCGCCCCGCCAGGATCGTTGGGATGATCCACAAAGCCGCCTTCGTATTTGAAGATCAGTTTCATGCACTCCTGAAACTGCAGCGCGTCCTTGTTGGACCGCTCGGAGGCGACCGCCGGGGCCGGAACGGCGACGGGCGCCGCGACCTGGCGGGTGACCTTTTCTACCAATTCAGCGGTGTGCTTGCTTTGTTCTGAAATGATCTCGCGCGTGGCCTGCACATTATCCCGCTGGATCTGGGCCACGGCATTCTGCGTCTTGAGGGCATTGGAATCCTTCTGGCGTGAGGTATCCGAGGACCCCAGCCAGAAGCTGACCACCGTGGCGAAACCGGCGGTCAAGGCACCAACGGCGATATTGACGATCTGGACCACCGCGTTGTCGGTGCCATCCGCGCTGGGATTGCGCAGCAGATAGATCAGGTAGAGCAACGTGGCGAAAAAACCGAAAACCACGATGCAGGACACGATCACCGGGCCCCAAGCCAGGGGGCTGTCCTCTTTCTGCAGGGTAACCATCGTGGACCGGGCGTCCTGGCGATCCTGCAGACGGGCCTCGATGGCGCGCAGCTCATTGGCGTTTTTCGCCGCCGCTGCCTCGACCTCGGCCTTCAGCATCTCGGTCTGGGCCTGACGGGCCTGGGCCTCGGCCTTGCGATCGCTGGCTTGGGCGTCGGCCTCAATCTCGGCCAGGCGGATGCGCAGTTCCGCCGACATGGCGGCATCCTGGGCCCGCTGGGCCGCTTGCTGGGGGTCGTCGGTTTTCAGAACGTCCTGGACAATCTTTACCACAAGATCGCGGGTTGCGGTGCTGGATCCGGGGGCCAGGCGCTTGGCCAGTTCGGGCAGCAGATTGACCGCGATACCGATCAGAGGGCTCATGATCCTTCCTCCGTGGTTAGCGTAAGGGTCAGTGTTAGGAGGGGCAGTATGCTAGTCAAGTTTCGCTGTTGCCCGGATTTCAGGACTTGCGCGCGCTAAGTGTCGGGAAAAAAGATCGATACTGCGACAAAAGCGCGCTGGGGGCGTTTACCTCAGAGCAATCTGTTCTCGTGCAGAAGCGATCGTACACAGCGCGGGGTTCTAGCGGTTGACCGCTTGGGCAGGCGCGTTTAGACCCGAAGCTGTTCCGCAGCCAGGCTGATTTCGGAGGCCACGTCATGGATGAACTCCTCAGGGACTATTTGCCGATCCTTGTGTTTCTGGGGGTGGGGACCGCACTGGCGCTTGTGCTGATCCTTGCCGCGGCGGTTCTGGCGGTGCGTAATCCGGATCCGGAAAAGGTCAGCGCCTATGAATGCGGATTCAACGCCTTTGACGATGCGCGAATGAAATTCGACGTTCGCTTCTATCTGGTCGCGATCCTGTTCATCATCTTCGATCTCGAGGTCGCCTTCCTGTTCCCATGGGCCGTGGCCTTCAAGGATCTGACCGATGTCGCCTTCTGGTCGATGATGGTCTTCCTTGGCGTGCTGACCATCGGCTTCGCCTATGAATGGAAGAAAGGAGCCCTGGAATGGGAGTGAGCACTGCCCGCCATGATGCCGGCCCCGACCGCGAGGTGGCCACCCAGGCCCTGAACCGTGAATTGCAGGACAAGGGATTTCTGCTGACCTCGACAGAGGACATCATCAACTGGGCGCGCACCGGATCGCTGCACTGGATGACCTTCGGTCTGGCCTGTTGCGCGGTCGAGATGATGCAAACCTCGATGCCGCGCTATGATTTGGAACGCTTTGGCACCGCGCCACGGGCCAGCCCGCGCCAGTCGGATCTGATGATCGTGGCCGGGACGCTGACCAACAAGATGGCCCCGGCGCTGCGCAAGGTCTATGATCAGATGCCCGAGCCCCGCTATGTGTTGTCCATGGGGTCCTGCGCCAATGGCGGGGGCTATTATCACTACAGTTACAGCGTGGTGCGCGGCTGCGACCGGATCGTGCCGGTGGATGTCTATGTGCCGGGTTGCCCGCCGACGGCTGAGGCACTGCTGTACGGCCTGTTGCAGCTTCAACGCCGCATTCGGCGCACTGGCACCATCGCACGATAGGGGAACGCATGAGCGACGCTTTGCAGGAATTGGCCGCCGATCTGGAACTGCGCCGTGCTGACAGCGTGGTTGCCACCGATATCGCCTTTGGTGAATTGACGGTTCAGGTCACTCTGGCCTCTTTGCCTGGGTTCCTCGAATTTCTGAAAACCGATCAGACTTGCCGTTTTTCCAGCCTGGTGGACATCACCGCAGTGGATTACCCGGCCCGCGAGCGGCGCTTTGACGTCGTCTATCATCTGCTGTCCATGTATCAAAATCAGCGCATTCGTGTCCGGGTTGAGGTGCGCGAAGATGAAATGGTGCCCTCGGCGGTGGATATCTACCCTGCGGCCAACTGGTTCGAACGTGAGGTTTTCGACATGTTCGGCCTGTTGTTCTCGGGTCATCCGGATCTGCGCCGTTTGCTGACGGATTACGGGTTCCGCGGTCATCCGTTGCGCAAGGATTTTCCAACCACCGGCTATACCGAGGTGCGCTATGACGAAGAACAAAAGCGCGTCGTCTATGAACCGGTGCAACTGGTGCAAGAGTACCGGCAATTCGATTTCATGTCGCCTTGGGAAAATGCCGAATACATCCTTCCCGGCGATGAAAAGAAACAGGCCTGAGCAGATGATCGCCAGCGATATGGCTGCAAGAGGATAGGGGCATGGCAATGGACGGAAGCGATTTCGACGATGCCCTGACGGGCGAGCAGAAGATCCGCAATTTCAACATCAACTTTGGGCCGCAACACCCTGCAGCACATGGTGTTTTGCGGATGGTTCTGGAACTGGACGGCGAGATCGTCGAACGATGCGATCCCCATGTGGGCCTTCTTCATCGCGGCACCGAAAAGCTGATGGAAAGCCGTACCTATCTGCAGAACCTGCCCTATCTGGACCGGTTGGATTATGTCGCGCCGATGAACCAGGAACATGCCTGGTGCATGGCGATCGAAAAACTGACTGGCACGGTGGTGCCCCGCCGCGCTAGCCTGATCCGGGTGTTGTTCTCGGAAATCGGCCGGATCCTGAATCACCTGCTGAACGTGACCACCCAGGCCATGGATGTCGGCGCCCTGACCCCCCCGCTTTGGGGGTTCGAGGAACGCGAAAAGCTGATGGTGTTCTACGAACGGGCTTCAGGCGCGCGGCTGCATGCCGCTTATTTCCGCCCCGGTGGCGTGCATCAGGATCTGCCTTCCGCCCTGATCGACGATATCGAGGCCTGGTGCGATCCGTTCCCCAAGGTTCTTGACGATCTTGAGGAATTGCTGACCGAAAACCGGATCTTCAAACAGCGCAATGTCGATATTGGTATCGTCAGCGAGCAGGATATCCTCGACTGGGGGTTTTCCGGGGTGATGGTGCGCGGCTCAGGCCTGGCCTGGGATCTACGGCGAAGCCAACCTTATGAATGTTATGATGAATTCGACTTCAAGATCCCGGTTGGCAAGAACGGCGATTGTTATGACCGCTATCTGGTGCGGCTGGCCGAGATGCGCGAAAGCACTAGGATCATCCAGCAGGCCTGCCAAAAGCTGCGCAATGAACCTGGGGATGTGCTGGCCCGCGGCAAGATCACGCCGCCGAAACGGCCTGAGATGAAGACCTCGATGGAAGCCCTGATCCATCACTTCAAGCTGTACACCGAAGGGTTCCATGTTCCGGCGGGTGAGGTGTATTGCGCGGTCGAGGCCCCGAAGGGGGAATTCGGCGTCTATCTGGTCGCCGATGGCAGCAACCGGCCCTATCGCGCCAAGCTGCGCGCGCCGGGCTATCTGCACCTTCAGGCCATGGATCACGTTGCCCGGGGGCATCAACTGGCCGATGTGGCCGCGCTGATCGGCACCATGGATATCGTTTTTGGCGAGGTGGACAGATGAGGTCCGGCATGCCGCATTCAAGATCAGGAGGGTGCTGATGCTGCGCCGTCTTCATCCCGACCAACCCGCCAGCTTTGAATTCACGCCCGAAAACCGGGCCTGGGCCGACGCGCAGATGACCAAGTTCCCCGAGGGTCGGCAGGCCAGCGCGGTCATTCCGCTTTTGTGGCGGGCCCAGGAACAGGCCGGCTGGCTAAGCCGGCCGGCCATTGAACATGTCGCGGATCTGCTGGGTATGGCCGATATCCGGGTGCTGGAGATTGCCACATTCTACTTCATGTTTCAGCTGCAACCTGTTGGATCCGTGGCGAATATTCAGGTTTGCGGGACAACGACCTGCATGATTTGCGGGGCCGAGGATCTGGTTCAGGTGTGCAAGGACAAGATCGCGCCCACCCCCCATACCCTGTCGGCGGATGGCAAGTTCAGCTGGGAAGAGGTGGAATGCCTCGGTGCCTGTGCCAACGCGCCCATGGCCCAGATCGGCAAGGATTATTACGAGGATCTGAGCGCCGAAACACTGGCCGATCTGATCGACCGGATGGCTGCGGGCGAGGTGCCTGTTCCGGGATCGCAGATCGGGCGCTTTTCCTCGGAACCGGCAGCGCGGACGGCGGATCTGCGGGAAAGTGTGGGTGATGGGGCCGAGCAGGGCAGTGCCTCGGTCACGCTGGCCATGCGGGTCGGGGATACGTTGAAACGGATTGATGGAACCGAGGTGCCGCTGATTACACCGTGGCGCAAACCGCCGGTTGGATCGGGCGCGCAATAGGCGAAGGGACATCGGGATGCGGATTGCGCCTCAGATCAACGCACAGAAACCAGAAGATATTCTGGCAGCGCTTGTCGTGGGTATCGTTTCGGGTGCTGGCCTTGTTCTGATCGCGGGGCACGGGGTGATTTGGGGGCTGTTGCTGGGGACGGTTCTTGGCGGGGTGGTTTGGGCCGTGCCTTCGTGTCTGGCCGTGCGGCGTGTGGCGGGAGGTGGCGCGGTGAGGCCGCGTGTCCCGGCAGAGACGGCTGTGGTGAATAGCGCGCTGGCCGAAGAGGGACAAAGCAAACCCGACCTTCTGGGTGCGCCCCGTTCCGGTGGCGCGGATGACCTGAAGAAAATCAAGGGGATCGGGCCAAAGCTTGAGGGTGTTCTGAATGGGCTTGGGATCCATCATTACGATCAGATCGCCGGTTGGACCGCAGATCAGGCCGCGTGGGTCGATGCCAATCTCGATGGGTTTCACGGCCGGGTCAGCCGGGATGATTGGGTGGCGCAGGCCCGCGCACTGATCGCTGAGGGCCTGAAATGACGGGCCCTGTCGAGAACGCGGATCTGGCCCGGCGCGCGCGCTTTGTCGGGCTGGTCATAGCCGGCACCATCGTATTGTGGATGGCGGCACAATGGGTTGGCGGGCGCCTCGGGTTGGCTCCGGCGCTGGCGCTGGTCCTGGATTTCATCGCTCTGGCCATTCTGGTCTGGGCACTGGTTGCCACCAACCGGATCCGCAAGGACCGCAAGGTGGCGAAAGACTGAGGGGATAAGGGCCGGGCCCCTATCCCCATGACAAGAGACAAGACCGGGGATCGGTGCCAGGGGCAAGGATCCGCGCAGGACCGAGATGGAGAGGCAGAGACCATGCTGAAGGACGAAGACCGTATCTTCACCAATCTCTATGGCATGAAAGACCGGTCTCTGGCCGGGGCGCGACAGCGTGGCCACTGGGACGGGACCGCCGATATCATCGCCAAGGGCCGTGACTGGATCATCGACGAGATGAAGGCCAGCGGGTTGCGCGGACGGGGGGGGGCCGGCTTTCCCACGGGGATGAAATGGTCCTTCATGCCCAAGGAAAGCGACGGACGCCCCCATTATCTGGTGATCAACGCCGACGAATCCGAGCCCGCGACCTGCAAGGACCGCGAAATCATGCGCCACGATCCGCATACGCTGATCGAAGGGGCGCTGATTGCCAGTTTCGCCATGGGCGCGCACAGCAGCTATATCTACATCCGCGGCGAATATATCCGCGAACGCGAAGCACTGCAGGCCGCAATCGACGAATGCTACGATGCCGGGCTGCTGGGGGCGAATGCCGCCGGGTCGGGCTGGGATTTCGATCTCTATCTGGCCCATGGCGCCGGGGCCTATATCTGTGGCGAGGAAACGGCCCTGCTGGAAAGCCTGGAGGGCAAGAAGGGCATGCCGCGGATGAAACCGCCTTTCCCGGCGGGATCGGGGCTGTATGGATGCCCGACCACGGTAAACAATGTTGAATCAATCGCTGTGGCCCCCACCATCCTGCGGCGCGGTGCGGGCTGGTTTGCCGGGTTCGGGCGGCAGAACAACGCCGGGACCAAGCTGTTCGCCATCACCGGCCATGTGAACACGCCTTGTGTGTTCGAGGACAGCATGTCCATGTCGGTACGCGAATTGATCGAGGTTCATGGCGGTGGTGTGCGCGGCGGCTGGAAGAACCTCAAGGCGCTGATCCCGGGGGGGGCGTCCTGCCCGGTTCTGCCGGCCGCCGCGCTGGATGATGCGATCATGGATTACGACTGGATGCGGGAAAACCGGTCCTCTTTCGGGACCGGCTGCATGATTGTCATGGATCAGTCCACCGATGTGATCAAGGCGATCTGGCGTCTTGCGAAATTCTTCAAGCATGAAAGCTGCGGGCAATGCACGCCGTGCCGTGAAGGCACCGGCTGGATGATGCGGGTCATGGACCGGCTGGTGACGGGCGAGGCCGAGGTTGAGGAAATCGACATGCTGCTGGATGTGACCAAGCAGGTCGAGGGCCACACGATCTGCGCGCTCGGCGATGCGGCGGCCTGGCCGATCCAGGGGTTGATCCGTCATTTCCGTGATGAGATCGAGGACCGGATCAAGGCGAAACGAACCGGCCGTGTCTCGGCTGTGGCGGCGGAATAGCGCGATGCAGCCGGATGATCACCACCTTGCCCAACTGAACATCGGGCGTTTGCGTCATGATCCCCACGATCCCCGGGTTGCTGACTTCATGCAGGCCCTTGATCTGGTGAACGGGATCGGCCGGCGCAGTCCAGGGTTCGTCTGGATGATGACGGGCTCGGGCGAGCCGAATACCGGGAATACGGAAAATGCCATCAGGGGCGATGTCCGGGCGATCACGAACCTGACCGTCTGGGAAGATCCGGCCAGCCTGGAACATTTCGTCTGGAACACGGTGCATCGCCGGTTCTACGAGCGGTGGGCCGAATGGTTTGAACTCATGGGCGATCAGCATCTGGTCCTGTGGTGGGTGCCAGTCGGCCATCGCCCGGGGCTGGATGAGGCGCTTGGCCGATTGGCCCATCTCAAGGCCCATGGGGATACGGATCACGCCTTTGGCTGGTCTCATCTGAAAGACGCCCGGCTGTGGAAAACCCACGGCTGCGCACAAGTTGCAGCGGAGTAAGCAGATGTCTGACCTGCGCAAGATCCTTATTGATGATCATGAGGTCGAGGTCGATCCGGCCATGACCCTGATCCAGGCCTGCGAAGTGGCCGGGGTGCAGATCCCGCGTTTCTGCTATCATGAACGCCTGTCCATCGCGGGCAATTGCCGCATGTGTCTGGTGGAAATCGTTGGCGGCCCGCCGAAACCGGCCGCGTCCTGCGCCATGCAGGTCCGCGATCTGCGCCCCGGTCCCGATGGTGCGCCGTCGCAGATCAAGACCAACAGCCCCATGGTCAAGAAGGCCCGTGAAGGGGTGATGGAATTTCTGCTGATCAACCACCCGCTGGATTGCCCGATCTGTGATCAAGGGGGCGAATGCGATTTGCAGGATCAGGCCATGGCCTATGGTGTGGATTTTTCACGCTACCGCGAGGCCAAGCGCGCCTCTGAGGATCTGGATCTTGGTCCTCTGGTCGAAACCCACATGACGCGCTGCATTTCCTGCACCCGCTGTGTGCGTTTCACCACTGAGGTGGCGGGCATCACCCAGATGGGCCAGACAGGCCGGGGTGAGGATGCCGAGATCACCAGCTATCTGGGCGAAACGCTGGACAGTAACCTGCAGGGCAACATCATCGATCTGTGTCCGGTGGGGGCCCTGGTCAGCAAGCCCTACGCCTTTACCGCCCGCCCCTGGGAACTGACCAAGACCGAAACTATTGATGTGATGGATGCGCTGGGGTCCTCGATCCGGGTCGATACCAAGGGGCGCGAGGTCATGCGCATCCTGCCGCGCAACCATGATGGCACCAACGAGGAATGGCTGGCCGACCGGTCGCGCTTTGTCTGGGATGGGTTGCGCCGTCAGCGGCTGGATCGGCCCTATATCCGCGAGAATGGCAAGTTGCGCCCCGCCAGTTGGGATGAGGCGCTGAACGCGGCGGCGGCAGGGATGGCCGGCAAGGTGGTGGCCGGGCTGGTCGGCGATCTCGCCCCGGTCGAGGCCGCCTTTGCCCTGCGCCAGATGATGGACAGCATTGGCGGGCGCACGGAATGCCGGCTGGATGGCGCAAAACTGCCGGCTGGCAACCGCAGCGCCTATGTGGGCACGGCGCGGATCGAGGATATCGACACGGCTGCCATGATCCAGCTGATCGGCACCAATCCGCGCGAGGAAATGCCGGTGCTGAATGCCCGGATCCGCAAGGCCTGGCTGGCGGGGGCGCAGATCGGGCTGGTCGGCGAAGCAGCGGATCTGACCTATGACTATGCCCATGTCGGCACCGATCGCGCTGCGCTGGAAAGCTTGTCATCACGGAAGATCAGCGATGAAACCCGCGAGAAACCGACCATCGTCATTGTCGGGCAGGGCGCCATTCGGGGCGCCGATGGGGCGGCTGTTATGGCCCATGCGATGCGGCTGTGCGAGAACTCGAACTCCAAGCTGCTGGTCCTGCATACAGCGGCCGCCCGGGTCGGTGCGCTGGATGTCGGCGCAGTGACTGAGGGCGGACTGTCGGCGGCCCTGGACGGGGCCGATGTGGTCTATGCCTTGGGCGCCGATGAGGCTGAGATCCCGGCCGGGCCGTTTGTCATTTACCAGGGCAGCCATGGCGACCGGGGCGCGCATCGGGCCGATGTGATCCTGCCGGCGGCGGCTTGGGTTGAGGAAAACGGCCTGTTCGTGAATACCGAAGGCCGGCCGCAACTGGCCCTGCGCGCGGCCTTTCCGCCCGGCGAGGCCAAGGAAAACTGGGCGATCCTGCGGGCCCTGTCGGCGCGGTTGGGGGAAACCTTGCCCTATGACAGTCTGGCGGCGCTGCGCCAAGCGCTGGTCAAGGCGGTTCCGAACCTGAAGAAGATCGACCAGGTTACTGAAAATAAATGGGTTCCCATGGATATCGGATCGCTTGGCGAGGGTGATTTCGCCCCCGCCGTGATCGAACATTACCTGCCGAACCCTGTGGCCCGCGCCTCGGCGTTGATGGGGGAACTGGCGGCCAATGCCCGTGCCCGCCGGGCGCCGAAACTGGCGGCGGAATGAGCATGGCAATGACATATCATCCGGGTCTGGCCGGGCTGGCTGGCCCGGGTGCCGGCAATCGTGTTGACCTGAACCGGTCTGGCGCCGGTTTCGCAAGGACTGATCGGGGGATGGCCCGCCATGGCTGATTTCTTTTCGTCGAACCTCGGGATCTTTCTGATCATTCTGGGTCAGACGCTGCTGGTCATCGTGCTTTTGCTGGTCAGTCTGGCGTTCCTGTTGTTGCTTGACCGTAAGGTCTGGGGGGCGGTGCAGCTGCGCAAGGGGCCCAATGTGGTCGGTCCCTGGGGATTGCTGCAAAGCTTTGCCGATTTCTTCAAATACGCGCTGAAAGAGATCGTCGTGCCGGCGGGGGCCGACCGGGTGGTCTATTTCCTGGCGCCGATCATGTCCTTTGTGCTGGCCATGATGCTGTGGGCGGTGATCCCGTTCAATGACAGCTGGGAAGTGGCCAATCTGAATGTCGCCATCCTCTATGTCTTCGCGATTTCATCGCTGGAGGTCTATGGCGTGATCATGGGCGGCTGGGCGTCGAACTCGAAATACCCGTTCATGGGCTCGTTGCGTTCGGCGGCGCAGATGATTTCCTATGAGGTCTCGATCGGGCTGATCATCATCGGTGTGATCCTGTCCACCGGATCGCTGAACCTGACCGATATCGTGCGCGCCCAGGATGGCCGTTTCGGTCTGCTCAGCTGGTATTGGCTGCCGCATTTGCCGATGGTGGTGCTGTTCTTCATTTCGGCGCTGGCGGAGACGAACCGACCGCCCTTTGACCTGCCCGAGGCGGAATCGGAACTGGTGGCCGGCTATCAGGTGGAATATTCCTCGACGCCTTTCCTGTTGTACATGATCGGCGAATATGCGGCCATTGTGTTCCAGTGTGCACTGATCTCGGTGCTGTTCTTTGGCGGCTGGCTGTCGCCTGTTCCGGGGCTGCCTGACGGGATCCTGTGGATGCTGATCAAG
>JBKDZR010000008.1:0-4248 GCA_047971485.1 Qingshengfaniella sp.
CCTGCGGCAGCATATCGACCTGATGCTGGATCAGTTTCAGACCGGATTCCCTGCGCAGCAACAGCAGGACAGTCACAAGGGCCAGAAACAGGAAAACGATCCAGCCAATGAGTGAAAGCAATGAGTGCATCAACGGTCAATCTCCCCGAATACGACATCCATGGACCCGATAATGGCCGCAACATCCGCCAGCTGATGCCCCGTCGCCATATGATCCATGGCCTGCAGATGCAGAAACCCCGGCGCGCGCAGCTTGGCGCGATAGGGTTTGTTGGTTCCGTCGGAAACCATGTACACGCCGAATTCGCCCTTGGGGGCCTCGACCGCCGCATAGACCTCGCCAGCAGGAACATGGAACCCTTCGGTATAAAGCTTGAAGTGATGGATCAGCGATTCCATCGACGTTTTCATATCGCTCCGTTTCGGCGGTGTGATCTTGCCCCGGGCCAGAACATCGCCTTTTCCGCTATCGTCACGCAGCTTGGCAATCGCCTGCAGGATGATACGCGTGGATTGCCGCATTTCCTCCATGCGACACAGATAGCGGTCATAGCAATCGCCATTCTTGCCGACCGGAATCCGGAAATCGAACTCGTCATAACATTCATAGGGCTGCGCACGCCGCAGATCCCACGCCAGCCCCGACCCCCGGACCATGACCCCGGAAAAACCCCATTCCTGAATATCCGCCTCGGTGACAATCCCGATATCGACATTGCGCTGCTTGAAGATCCGGTTTTCCGTCAGCAGGGTGGAAATATCATCCAGCACCCCGGGGAAATGATGTGCCCATTCCTCGATATCATCCAGCAATTCCGGCGGCAGGTCCTGATGCACCCCCCCCGGCCGGAAATAGGCCGAATGCAGCCGCGCCCCACAGGCCCGCTCATAGAACACCATCAGCTTTTCGCGTTCCTCGAACCCCCAGAGCGGCGGCGTCAGCGCCCCCACATCCATGGCCTGCGTGGTGACATTCAGAAGGTGGTTCAGAATCCGCCCGATCTCGGAATAGAGAACCCGGATCAGACTGGCACGGCGCGGAACCTCTGTCCCGGTCAGCCGCTCGATGGCCAGACACCAGGCATGTTCCTGATTCATCGGGGCGACATAATCAAGCCGGTCCAGATAAGGCAGGTTCTGCAGATAGGTCCGGCTTTCCATCAGCTTTTCGGTGCCCCGGTGCAGCAGCCCGATATGGGGATCGGCCCGCTCGACGATCTCGCCGTCCAGCTCAAGCACCATCCGCAGAACGCCGTGCGCGGCGGGGTGTTGCGGCCCGAAATTGATGTTGAAATTGCGGATCTTCTGTTCGCCGCTCAGCGCGTCGTCAAATCCCTTGGTGCCGTCCATCATCCGTCATTCCCCGCGCCTGGCGCAAACATCTCGAAAACCTGCGCGCCGGTCAGTTTCATGGTCTCTCCGGCCAACGCATAGCTGGCCGGCTTTTCGTCGATGAAAATCTCGGTTGTCACCGTAAAGGCGCCCGGATCGTCAAACGCCTGCACCGACACCACCTGATGCGAGCCATCCTTCATCCGCCAGGCCAGAGACGACCCGCAAGCCTTGCAAAACACCCGCTCGCCCCAGGCGCTGGCCCGGTAGGTCCCCACCGGGGCATCGGCATCGAAATCGAAATCGATCGAATCGCATTCCACCGTGACCAACATGCCGCCCGACCACTTGCGGCACATCGTGCAATGGCAGATCGCGGCGGCGCTCTCCGCAACCCGGGCGGAAAACCCGCAGGCGCCACACAGGCAGGATCCGCGCAGCGTGCTCATGCCGGACCCTCTTTCTTTTCATCGCCGGGCAGGATGTAATCGGCCCCTTCCCAGGGCGACATGAAATCGAACTGCCGGTATTCCTGCACCAGTTGCACCGGTTCATAGACGACGCGCTTTTGCACCTCGTCATAGCGCACCTCGGTATAGCCCGTGGTCGGGAAATCCTTGCGCAACGGATGGCCGCGAAACCCGTAATCGGTCAGGATGCGGCGCAAATCGGGATGGCCCGAAAACAGCAGGCCGAACATGTCGAACACCTCGCGTTCGAACCAGTTGGCCGAGGGAAAAACCGGGGTCAGCGACGGCACCATGTCCTCTTCGCGGGCGCCCACCCGGATGCGGATGCGCTGGTTTTCATACATGCTGAGCAGGTGATACACCACGTCGAACCGCTTGGCCCGCTCGGGGTGATCCACCGCCGTAATATCGACCAGCGTGGAAAACCGGCAGGCCGGATCGGTGCGCAGGAAATCGACGAGCCCCACGATATTGGCCTGCGCCACATCCAGGGTCAGTTCGTCATGGCAAACATCCCAGCCCAGAACGCAATCGGGCCGTTTCAGTTCGATATGCGCGCCCAGTTCCTTGAGTGCCTGGCTCATCTTTCTTCCTTCCCTCGCCCCGAATCGCTAGCGGGTGATCGTGCCGGTGCGGCGGATCTTGCGCGACAGTTGCAGAACGCCATACACCAGCGCCTCGGCGGTCGGCGGGCAACCCGGCACATAGATGTCAACCGGCACGATCCGGTCACAGCCACGCACCACCGAATAGCTGTAATGGTAATACCCCCCGCCATTGGCGCAGGACCCCATCGAAATCACATAGCGCGGCTCGGGCATCTGGTCGTACACCTTGCGCAGGGCCGGCGCCATCTTGTTGGTCAGCGTGCCCGCCACGATCATCAGGTCCGACTGGCGCGGGCTGGCGCGCGGCGCGGTGCCGTACCGTTCCAGATCATAGCGCGGCATCGAGGTCTGCATCATCTCGACCGCGCAACAGGCCAGACCGAATGTCATCCAGTGCAGGCTGCCGGTGCGGGCCCAGTTGATGATGTCCTCGGTCGAGGTCAGCAAAAACCCCTTGTCCTGCAATTCGCGGTTGATCGCGCCGGTCGCCACCTCACGGTCGGGCCCGGCGGAAAAGGCTCCGGTTGCTACTGCCATTCCATCGCTCCCTTGCGCCATTCATAGGCAAACCCGGCCGTCAGAACGCCCAGAAACACCATCATCGACCAAAAGGCCGTCATCGACAGATCCTGGAACGCCACCGCCCAGGGAAACAGCATCGCAATCTCCAGATCGAAGATGATGAACAGGATCGACACCAGGTAAAACCGGACGTCGAACTTCATCCGCGCATCGTCGAACGCGTTGAACCCGCATTCATAGGCGCTGACCTTTTCAGGATCGGGATTGCGGACCGCCAGGACAACCGCAGCAAGGATGAGAACAAGACCAAGGCCGATGGCGATGGCCAAAAGGACGAGAACGGGAAGATATTCCCTCAGCATCTCTTCCACTTGGTGGCTCCTTTCATGCGCAACATGTACACGCATCAAGTTGGCTTCAGCGACAAACCGGGTTTACCCCCCCCCCCCGCTGCGGTCAACAGAGCGTGAACACATTCGCCACACCCCGCGCCACAAACAGAACAGGCCCGAAACGCGGTGCGGCGCTTTGTCCCAGACTTTCACGATGGCACACCCCCATCCCCCTGCGCCCACGGCATGGAATGCGGGCGAAAACAGGCCTGACCGGCGGACCAACGAGGCACCGGCGTAGCCTCAAAAGGTTACGGCCAGATAAAATGATCCAGACAAAACCATCCTTTCACAACAATCCTTGCCCCCCGGAATGTCAGAACTTTTTGATTTTTTCCCGAATGCCTTATATCTGACACCCATGAACCAGGACGATACGGCCAGACTGATCTATCTCGTGATACTGGGCGGCGCCATCGTCACCTGGTTTTTTGCGCAGAACCGCCAGTCTTTGGGAAAAACCGCGCAACAGGCGGTGGTCTGGGGGTTGATCTTTGCCGGTGTCCTTGCGGTGATCGGCCTGTGGGGCGACATTCGCGGCACCATCCTGCCCGGTCGCGCCGCCCTGATCGAAAATGACCGCATCGAACTGCGCCGCGCCCGTGACGGGCATTATTATGTCACCGCCCAAGTCAATGGAAAACCGGTCGATTTCGTGGTCGATACGGGGGCCTCAACCATCGTTCTGACACTGGCGGATGCACGGCGCGCGGGCATCGACACGCAAAAACTGGCCTTTATCGGGCGCGCCGGCACGGCAAATGGTGAAATCTCGACCGCCCCCGTGCGGCTGGACCGCCTGAGCATCGGATCAATCGCCGATCACGACGTGGCCGCCGTGGTCAACAGCGGCGAAATGGATCATTCGCTTTTGGGGATGAGCTATCTGCACCGTTACAGATCGGTTGAAATCACCAAAGGCCG
>JBKDZR010000009.1:0-31633 GCA_047971485.1 Qingshengfaniella sp.
GGTTGTCGATCCCGCTGCTGATGTCCTGCGCCATGTTGATCCTGCATTTCCTGGCCGAGCTGTGCGCCCTTTGCGCAGGCTGGTCGGCCCGGGCAGGCGATGGAGATGAGGAGGGCCTGCACTGGTAGCGCTGACCATCTTTGGCCTGTTCTTCGTGCTGATGCTGGCCGGTGTGCCGGTGGTCATCGCGCTGGCGGCGGGCACTCTGGCCGGGTTCTGGCATATCGGCCTGGCTGACAGTTTGCGGCTGCTCTACACCTTTCCGCTGAACATCCTTGAGGGGATCAACTCACCGGCGCTGACGGCGGTGCCCTTCGTCATCCTGGCCGGTCATCTGATGACAGCCATCGGCCTGACCGAGCGGATCTTTGCCCTGGCCAATGCCTTTGTCGGCCATCTGCGTGCCGGGCTGGCCCAGGTCAATGTGGTGTGTTCGCTGCTGTTTGGCGGCGTGACCGGATCGGCCATTGCCGATGTTGCCGGGATCGGGAACCTTGTCATCGGCCAGATGGAGAAACACGGCTATCCCCGGGCGTTCTCGGCGGCGCTGACCTGTGCCAGTTCGGTGATCGGGCCGACCATGTGGCCCTCGGTGCCGCTGCTGATCTATGCGTTTGGCGCGCAGGTGTCGGTTGAGCGGATGTTCCTGGCCGGGATCGGGCCGGGGGTGGTGCTGGTCATCGTGCTGATGGCCTATAACCGCTATGTCGCAGGGCGCTTTGATGTGCCGCTGGCACCGCGACCGCGCCGGGATCTGGTGATGCGCGAGTTCAGTCGTTCCGGCTGGGCTCTGCTGGCGCCGCTGATCATCATCGGTTCGGTGACCACCGGCATCGCCACGCCGGTTGAGGCCGGGGTGATCGCCTGCGCCTATACGCTGATCCTGGGGCTGGCCTATCGATCCCTGGCTTTCAGCCGCTTGCGCCATGCCGTGGGCGAGACGATCATCCTGTTCGGATCCATCCTGATGATCATCGGGGTCAGCCATGCCATGGGCTTTGTGCTGACCTATGATCGTGTGCCCCAGCGGATCGCCGAGGCGGTGGTCGGGCTGGCCGAGAACAAGTATCTGTTCCTGTTCTTCGTCATCCTGTTTTTCCTCGCTCTGGGCATGATCCTGGAAAACATTCCGGCGATGATCATCCTGATCCCGATCATGATGCCGCTGGTCGATCACTTCGGCATCGACCGGGTGCATTTCGGGCTGATCATGGTCTACGGGCTGCTGATCGGGATTGTCACACCCCCTGTCGGTGTGGCCCTGTTCATCGTCACCCGCATTGCCGATGTTTCGTTCGAGCGGGTCTGCTGGGCCGCTGCGCCGTTCCTGGTGCCGCTGATCCTCGTTCTCTTCATCATCACCTACGCGCCGGGAGTGGTCTTGTTCATTCCCGATCTACTTCTGGGAAAGTAATCCATGGCTGACAAGCTGCGCATTGCCGCCGATATCGGCGGTACCTTCACCGATGTTGCCCTGATCCGGGGCGACAGCACCATCGCCACGCGCAAGGTGCCCTCAACGCCCGATGACTATGCCCGGGGCGTGGCCGAGGGGATCCTGGAACTGGTGGAGGTCGAAGGGCTGACCCCGGCTGATATTGGTGAGGTGATGCATGCCTGCACGGTGGCGACCAATGCCATTCTGGAAGGCAAGGGCGCGAAAACCGCGCTGATCACCACCGAGGGCTTTCGCGACGTGTTGGACATGCGCCGCATTCGTGTGCCACGCCTCTACGATCCTCTTTATGAAAAACCCCCCGCGCTCAGCCCCCGCCGCTGGCGCTATGAGGTAACCGAGCGGTTGGATTTCCACGGCGAGGTTCTGACGCCGCTGGATGAGGCCAGTGTGATGGCTGCAATTCGGGCAATCCGTGACGCCGGGGTGGAGGCGGTGGCCGTTTGCCTGCTGCATTCTTACGCCAACCCCGCCCATGAACGCCGCATCGGGGCCCTGCTGGCCGAACATCTGCCGGGGGTTTTCGTCTCGCTGTCAGTGGATGTCCTGCCCGAGATCCGGGAATATGAACGGACCTCGACCACGGTGATCAATTCCTTTGTCGGGCCACCGGTGAAGACCTATCTGGATTCCCTGCGGGATCGGCTGGCGACGGCCGGTTTGCCGGGGCAGTTCTTCATGATGCATTCCGCTGGCGGTATCGTCGACAGCCGCACGGTCAGTGCCAAGCCTGCGCAGATCGTCGAATGCGGCCCGGCGGCGGGGGTGATCGGGGCCCGCGCGGTGATGCTGGAGGCCGGGTTCACCGATGCCATCACTTTCGATATGGGCGGGACCACGGCCAAGGCCTCGTTGATCGAGGGCGGGCATCTGGTGCGCGCCGATGACTATGAGGTGGGGGGCGGGATCTCGCTGTCCTCGAAACTGGCCAAGGGCGGCGGCTATGCGCTGAAACTGCCGGTGATCGACATTTCCGAGGTGGGCGCCGGCGGCGGATCCATCGTCTGGCGTGACCGGGCAGGGGCCCTCAAGGTCGGGCCGCACAGCGCGGGTGCACGCCCTGGCCCGGCCTGTTACGGAACCGGCGGAACCGAACCCACGGTGACCGATGCCAACATGGTGCTGGGCTTTCTGAACCCCGAGGCCCTGGCCGGTGGTGCCGTGCCGGTGGACCCCGATCTCAGCCGGGCGGCGCTGACCCGGGTGGTGGCCGATCCGATGGGCATTGATCTGGACCGCGCGGCCCATGGTGTTCATGAACTGGTGTCCACGGTGATGACCCGCGCAGTGAAGTCCGTGACCACCTTTCGCGGTCGGGATCCGCGCGATTTTTCCATGATCGCCTTTGGCGGCAATGGCGGGATCCATTCGGTATCGCTGGCGCGCGCGCTGGGGGTCTCTACCGTGATCGTTCCGCCGGGGGCCGGGGTTCTGTCGGCGCTGGGGCTGCTCTATGCCGATATCGAGACCTCTGCGTCCACCGCCCTGCTGCGGCGGATCGATACCGTCGATCCGGCCATGGTGGCCGAGGGCTTTGCCGCCCTGGCCCGGCAAGTCGCGATGGAACTGGGCCGGGGCCTTGAAGAGGTGGAACTGATCCATGAGGCCGATTTCCGTTATCGCGGCCAGGCCTTTGAGCTGACCCTGCCCTTTGAGGAAGGCCAAGGCCTGAGCCCTGAGGCGGCGGCCCGTGCCCGTACCGCCTTTGATACGGCCCATGAGCGGACCTATGGCTACCGTCTGGCCGATACGCCCGTTGAAATTGTCAGCCTTCGTGTTACCGCCCGGGTGCGCAAGGGGGTGGGCGATCTGCCGGAATATCGCGATGTCGCCCCGGCGCCGGAACGGCAGCGTGCGGTCTATTTCGGGCCGGAATGGGGCCGGGTCGACACGGCGATCATCGACCGTGCCGGCCTGATCGCCGGGTCACGCCAAGGCCCTGCGATCATCGAGGAATACGAAGGCACCACCATCGTGCCCCCTGATTGCACCGCCCGGATCGACGCCAAGGGCAATATTGTCGTGACCCTGCCGGTTGTTGCCGGCGCAGCCCCCCGCAAGGAGACAGTGGCATGAGCGAGATCGACCCGATCCGCCTTGAGGTTCTCAAAAACGCCTTCGACATGATCGCCGATGAGATGGCCCTGATGCTGATGCGCGCGGCCTATTCGCCGATCGTGCGCGACAGCATGGATTATTCCACCGCGATCTGTGACGCCGAGGGCCAGACCCTGGCCCAGGGGGTGACCACGCCCATGCATCTGGGCAGCTTCTACGACGCGATGCAGCACCTCAAGCAGCGCTATGCCGGCAACATTCATCCCGGGGATGTCTTCATCGGCAACGATCCCTATGTCGCCGCCGGTCAGCACCTGCCCGACATTTACATTGTCGAGCCGATCTTCCTGGAGGATCGCATCGTCGCCTGGACCATGACCATCGCCCATCACGCGGATGTGGGGGGGATCGTGCCCGGCTCAAACGCGCTCGGTGCCGTCGAGATCTACCAGGAAGGCCTGCGGCTGCCCTTCCTCAAGCTCTACAACGCCGGCAAGATCAACGAGGCGATCTGGGAAATCATCGGGTTGAATGTCCGTGTGCCCGAGATGGTCCATGGCGATTTGCGGGCCCAGATGGCGGCCTGTCGGGCGGGCAAGCGATCTTTCCTTGAACTGGTGGCCCGCTATGGGATTGATGAGGTTCTGGCCTGTGCACATGAACTGCACGACTATGCGGAACGTTTGGGCCGTGCAGAGATCCATGATCTGCCCAACGGCACCTATCACTTCACCGATCATATCGACGGGCTGGGTGAACACCCCGAACCGATCGTGATCCAGGTGGCGCTGAAGATCAATGACGACAGCATCGCGGTGGATTTCACCGGCTCGTCGAAACAGGTCGAGGGCGGGGTGAACACGCCGCTGCCCTTCACCAAGGCCTCGGTCTATACGGCGCTGCGATCCATCATGCAGTCTGAAATTCCCAATTGTCGCGGCTTTGAGCGGGTGGTCGAGGTCAGCGCGCCCAAGGGCACGGTGGTCAACTCGGTCCATCCGGCGCCATGCGGGGCGCGCGGGATTACCGGCTATCGAGTGATCGACGCCATGTTCGGCGCCCTGGCCCAGGCCCTGCCGGATCGGGTGACAGCGGACGGGATGGGCGGCTCGACCGTGCCGACCTTTGCCGGCTGGCACGAGGGGCGGGCCTTTGTCTTCACTGAAACGGTGATGGGCACCTGGGGGGCCAGTTCCGCCCATGATGGCCAGGTTGGTGTGCCCCATATGGGGGCCAACCAGGCTAATGTTCCGGTCGAAACGATCGAGGCATCTTATCCGCTGCGCATCCGGCGCTATGGGATTGTGGCCGATACCGGGGGGGCGGGGCGCCATCGCGGTGGCAATGCCTTTATTCGCGAATACGAATACCTCGGGGAAACCGATGGGGTGATGTCGCTGCGCTCGGACAAACGCGCCTTCCGGCCCCATGGTCTGTATGGCGGGGCCGAGGGCAGTGGGCCCGTGAACCGGCTGATCCAGAATGGGCAGGAGACGGAACTGCCGGTTCTGGTAACCGCGCCCTACACGCTGAAAAAGGGCGATGTGTTCAGCCATATCTCGCCTTCGGGCGGTGGGTTCGGCCCGGCGAAAGAGCGCCCCGCAGCCGAGATCCGCGCCGATATCGAGGCCGGTCTAATCACCAAGGAACAGGCCATGCGGGACTATGGGGTGGGGGGCTGACAGCAACGGCCCGGAGAATGATCTGTGTTCTTCTCGTGAACGGCAGTTCTGCAGGCCTAGAGCATGTTGCACAAAACTGGGTACCGATTTTGTGCTTCTCGAACATGCGGTGTCAAAGACTTAGAGCATGTCGTGTGAATACGAATGAACGCGACACGCTCTAGCCGGCCTGACCCATCTTGCCCGGGTTCATCAGCCCGTCGGGATCCAGCGCGGCCTTGATCCGGCGCATCACCTGGGCGGCGGCCCCGTGTTCGGCCTGCATGTATTTCAACTTGCCCAGCCCGATCCCGTGTTCGCCCGCCACCGTGCCGCCCATTTCCAGCGCCCGCTCTGCGGAAAGGGTGGCCAGGCGCTCGGCCTCGGCCAGATCGGCGGCATCGCCGGGCATGATCATGTAGCTGGCGTGAAAGTTGCCGTCCCCGACATGGCCGATAATCTGTCCCTTGAGGAACGAGGCGTCGATATCGGCACGCGCGGCCAGGATACTTTCCGCCAACCGCGAGATCGGCACACAAACATCCGTTCCATAGAGTTCACTGCCCGGCCGTTGTGCCTTGGTCGCCCAATAGAGATCATGGCGCGCCTGCCACAGCCTGGCCCGATCATCGGCATCTGCCGACCATTGAAACCCTGCACCGCCAAAATCGCCGGTGATGTCCTCGACGATCCGGGCCTGTTCGGCCACCCAGGCCTCGGTGCCGTGAAATTCGAACAGCAGTGTCGGCGCCACGGTCAGTGTCAATCCCGAGTAGCTGTTGACGCTGTCGATCCCGACCTCATCGAGGAATTCAACCCGGGCCACTGGCACACCGTATTGGACGGTGGTGATCACCGCGTTCACCGCGCTTTCGACATCGGGAAAGGTGCAGATGGCGGTGCTGACCGCTTCGGGGATCGGATGCAGGCGCACGGTCAGTTCGGTGATCACCCCCAAGGTGCCCTCGGCACCGACGAACAGATGAGTCAGGTCATATCCGGTCGAGGATTTGCGCGCCCGCGATCCGGTATGGATCGCCGTTCCGTCCGGGGTCACCACGCGCAGCGCCAGCGTGCTTTCGCGCATCGTGCCATAGCGCACCGCCGTCGTGCCACTGGCCCGGGTCGAGGCCATCCCCCCGAGCGAGGCATCCGCCCCGGGATCGACCGAGAACATCATCCCCGTGGCGCGCAACTCCACGTTCAACTGCTTGCGCGTCACCCCGGGCTGGACCACGGCCAAGCCATCCTCGGGACGGATCTCGATGATCTTGTTCATCTCACGGGTGTCGATGCTGATGCCGCCCTCGACGGGAATGGTATGGCCGTCGATGGACGAACCGGCACCATAGGGTACCATCGGGATCCGGTGGGCGGCACAGGCCCGCACGATGGCCTGAACCTCGGCTTCATCGCGGGGAAAGGCGACCGCATCGGGCGGCACCGGCGGCAGATGGGACATGTCACGCCCATGATGGTCGCGAACCGCATCGGCAGTGCTGATCCGATCGCCCAGCACCGGACGCAGCGCGTCCAGAACCCGGGTCACACGCTGGTGTCGGTCTGTCATGGGTATCCCTCCGGTTGTGCGGATGCCAGGTTCTGGCGGGTCTGCAAGGCGTCGGCGGTGCTTCTGACCACCCTGGGTTTCGCGAAGGCCGCCGGGCTGATGTCCGGGCCCGATCCCGGTGGCCAGGCGCGGATGCGCAACGTCTTGGCCATGCCGATCCCCATGATCGCTGACGGACGCCAAAGGGGGCTTCGGATCGTGGCAATTGCCCAGTGCGCTGTCATGCGCTGCCTGTCTTTGCGGCGCGGGCAGGCCCGGCGAAATCGCCTGTCTGCCAGCGCCCGGGATGGCGGATGTCCAGGTGCCGGGCCCCGGCTGGGGTCAGGGCGCCGCTTTGACCCAGGGCGATGCGGAACTCGTCCAGCATCACCTCGGCGGCATAGGTCGCGCCGCCAGGTCCAAGGGCGGCCAGCGCGATCATGAAGGCGCGCCCGGCCAGCACCGCATCCGCCCCGCAAGCCAGGGCCCGCAGGATATCAAGGCCCGACATCACGCCGGAATCGAACAGGATCGTCATCTCGGGACCGACAGCGGCGCGGATCGCGGGCAGCACGTCGATCGAGGCGGGGGCCGGGTCGAACTGGCGCCCGCCGTGGTTCGATACAACCAGCCCATCGACCCCCAGCGCCTGCGTCCGCTCGGCGTCCCGGGGATGCAGAAGGCCTTTCACCATTAACGGGCCCGTCCAGATATCGCGCAGCCGGGCAACGAAATCCCAGGTGGCGCCGCTGCCGGCAACATTGGTGCGCAGATATTCGGCGGCCGATTGCAGGCTGGGGGTCGGGGCATAGGGCAGCAGGTTGACGAAACCGGGCATGCCCGCGCGGCGTAATGCGTTCAACCAGGCCGGGCGTGTCATGGTCTGGGCAATGGCCCGGGGTGTCACCCGAAACGGCATGCGCAATCCGTGGCGCCTGTCGCGCACCCGCCGTCCCGGTAACGGGATGTCCAGGGTCACGGCCAGCCCCCCGATCCCGGCGGCTTTGGCCCGCTCGACCAGCCCCAGACTGGCGCGGTAATCCGCATCGGGCATGGTATAGAGTTGCAGCCAGGTGCCCGTTGGATGGATCCCTGCCACCTGTTCCAGCGGCAGGGTGGCGAAGCTGCCGGTCATGTAGGGCAGGTTGGTGGTGGCGGCAGCGCGGGCGAATTCCCCGGTCGCGCCGGGCCAGATGGCACCATCCAGCCCGATGGGGGCGATGGCCAGCGGGGCGGCAAAGTGCTGGCCAAACAGGGTGACCGAGGGGTCGATCCCGGCCATGTCCAGACCAACATGGGGGATCAGCTCAATCGCATCCAGCGCGGTGCGATTGCGGTTCGGCGACAACTCGGTTCCGGTTCCGCCCATGAGGAAATCATAGGCAAAGGCCGGCAGGCGCCGGCGGGCGCGGGGGGTAAGCTCGGCCAGGGTGGGATAGCGCGCGCGCCACCGGTCCAGTGCGTCTGTGGTCTGGGACATGGGCCCTTCCCCGTGGTGGGCCGGTCAGGCGGCGATGATCGTCAAGGTCAGCGGCATGCCCGACAGGGCCCCCTTGACCGCATCGAGATGTGCCGACGGCACTGTCAGGCGGGTGGCCAGGGTCTCGTCGATCTCCAGCCCGATTTCGGCCGCTGTCAGGCCCAGTTTTTCGGTTACCGCATCAATGGCCCAACCGATCGCCTGACGCCGCAGCGTCGGCTTGAAGATCTTGCCCACCGGGGTCAGCGGCATGTCCACGACAATGCCGATCCGCTTGGGCAGGGCGACCGGATCCTCGATCCGGGTTTTCAGAAAGGCGATCAGATCCTCAGGGCCGGTCGTGGCGCCGTCGCGCAGGCTGACAAAGGCCACGGGCAATTCCCCGGCATAGGCATCGGGCATGCCCACGGCGGCAGCGGTTTCCACGTCGTCATGGGCGAGAAGGGCATCCTCGATCATTTGCGGATCAATGTTATGGGCGCCGCGAATGATCACGTCCTTCTTGCGCCCGGTGACAAACAGACGGCCCTGGGCATCCTTCATTCCCAGATCGCCGCTAACCAGCCAACCGCCGGGCAGAAAAGTGCCGGCATTGCGGGCCGGATCGGAATACCCGGCCGAGACATTGGGCCCGCGCAGAGCGATGATTCCCGTTTCCCCCGGGGGCAAGGGCTTGGCCGGATCCGCATCGCCCTCGGTTTCGCCGAAGATGGCGACCTCGGAAAAGGGCATCGGCAGACCGCAGGACAAAGGTGTGCGTGGCGCATGGACCGGTTCGACCGCGATGGCACCGGCACATTCGGTCATGCCCAGGATGTTGCGTACCCCCTTGCCGGTCAGCCGCTCCGTGGCCTCGGCCAATTCCGTAGGCAAGGGCGAGCCACCGGTCAGGAACCATTTCAACGTGCTGATATCGGCATTGACCGGCTGCCCATTCAGTCCGGCCAACACCGTGGGCACCGCCCCGATCGCCGTGATGCCGAGGCGTTCCACCTGGCGCCAGATATCGCCGACAAAGGCCCGGTTGCGCATGCCCAGCCGCCCCGGGATGACCAGCGTGCCCCCGGCCGAGAGGGTGGACAGCCCATAGACGAAGGCCCCGGCGACATGAAACAGGGGAAAGCCGTTGACCACCACATCCCCGGGACCCAGATCATGAAGCAGCGCGCAAGAGCGGCCGACATGGGCCTCGTTCAGGCGCGAATGGCGGACCAGCTTGGGCGTGCCGGTGGTGCCGCCGGTGTGGTAATAGGCGGCCAAGGCGTGCTCATCGCCCTCGGGCAGGATGGGGGCGCCGGTCTCGTGCTCGGTGATCATCTGCTCAAGAACACCATCAGCGCCGGGGCAGGGCGCATCGGCATCGCAGGCCAGGATCGGCAAGGTCACCCCCTCGGCGCGCAGGGCCGGAACCAGCGTCGACCAATAGTCGATCTCGGCATTCGCCCCGGTGATCACCACGGCCGCCGCACCCGCCGCAGCCAGCAGTGAGGCCACATGGGGCGCCTTCAGCATCGGGTTGATCGGGCAGGCATGTCCGGCAATCTGGGCGCCCCACAGCGCGATCTGCGCTGACGGTGTGTGCTGGGTCAGGAGTGCCACGGATTTGCCCGGCACGACCCCCAGCTGGCGAAACAGCCGTGCGGCGGCCATGGTGCGGCTGGCCAGATCGGCATAGCTGGTCCGTTGGTCGCTGGCCGGATCGGTGGCATCAGTCAGATAGTGAAAGGCCGTCTTGTCGCCATGACGGGCAGCGCCGTCCTGGATAATCGCCCAGGGGCTGCGTAATGGATAGACCGTTTCGAAACCTTTGGTTTCCAGGGCGGCGACATCTTGGGCGGTGCGGATGATCATGACGGGTCTCCTGTCTCGGCCAGGGTGGGAGAGGGGGCTAGGGCGCTGCGCAGATTTCGGTCGATCCGGGCCAGCAAATCGAGAAGGGTGGCGATCTCATCGGGGGTCAGACCGGCGGTCACCGTGGCCTCATGGGCCAGCACCTGGCGTTCGAGACTGTCCAGTTTTCGCGCGCCCTCATCGGTCAGAAAGATCCGGCGCAGACGGCGGTCATTGGGGGCAGGCCTGCGTTCGATCCAGCCCTCCTTTTTCAGGGTGTCGATGATCGGCACCAGGCTGGAACGGTCCAAAAACACGGCCTCGGCCAGTTGGGTCTGGTGACTGCCGGGGTTGGCCTGGATGATCTTGAGCAGGCCGAAATAGCGCGGTGCGGTGCCATAGCCGGTGATCACCTTTTCGAAGCTCTTGTAAAAGGCGATCTCCAACAGGCGGATCCGGTAGGAGGCCAGTTTGACCAGGCTTTCGGGCTCGGTCACGCTGGCGGCTTTATGGCCCGGCTCGGGCAAATCACTGCATCCCCGCCGGCAGCGCCAGCACGATGATCGGAAAGGCGATCAGCAAAAGCAGGCGCAGCACATCGACCATCACGAAGGGCAATACCCCCTTGAAGATCCGGGGCAGCGACACGTCACTGGCAACCGAGTTGATGACGAAGACATTCATCCCCACCGGCGGCGTGATCAGCCCCAGCTCCACGGTCATGACGATGATCACGCCGAACCAGATGGGATCAAAGCCCAACTCGATGATCACCGGAAAGACGATGGGCACCATCAGGATGATCATCGCCATGGCATCCAGGAAACAGCCCATGATGAAGAACATCAGCAGGATCAGCAGCAAGGTGCCATAGCGCCCGGCCCCCAGATCCAGCAGGAACTGGGTCAGATCCTGGGGCACCTGGGTGATGGCCAGGAAATAGCCGAACAGTGTTGCGCCGATCAGCACGATATAGATAGCCACCGAGGTGCGCAGCGCCTCAACCAGACTGTCAAGCAGGGTGGTGGTGTTCAGCCGGCCCCGGACGATCCCGATCACGGCGGTCAGAAAGGCGCCGGCGGCGGCGGCCTCGGTCGCGGTGACAACGCCGAAATAGATCGACAGGATCACCGCGATGAACAGCAACCCCACGGCCCAGACCCCGCGCAGGGATCCGAAGGCCTCGGCCAGGGAAAAGGGCTCACCCGCAGGCAGCTTGCGGCCATACCAAACCCGTACGGTCAGCATGTACATCAACACGGCCAGAATGCCGGGCACGATGCCGGCGATGAACAGGATGCCGATATCCTGCTCGGTGATGAAACCATAGATGGCCAGCACTACGGAAGGCGGGATCAGGATGCCCAGGGTGCCCCCGGCTGCGATGATCCCGGTCGAGGCATCGGATGGATAGCCGGCCTTGATCATCTCGGGATGGGCGATCTTGGTCATCGTTGCCGCCGTGGCCACCGAGGATCCGCAGATCGCGGCAAAGCCCGCGCAGGCCCCGACCGAGGCCAACCCCAGCCCACCGCGCAAGCCGCCCAGCCAGGCCCGCCCGGCCCGGAACAGTTCCGAGGACATGCCCGAATTGGTCGCCAGCACCCCCATCAGCACAAAGAACGGGATCAGCGTCAGGTTGAAATCGGTGATCGTGCTGATCGGCGATTGGGCCAACAGGTTGATCGCCGGCCCCATGCCCACGACCATGCCGAACCCGCCGATTCCGACGATGCCCATGGCAATGCCGATCGGTACCCGCAACAGCATCAGCAACAGCAGGGCGACAAAGCCGCCGATGGCGATGGCGTCATTATTCATGGATCACCTGTCCCGGTTCAGTTGTTCTTCGATGCTGTCGAATTCGCCAAGTTCCGCATTGCGCGCGGAAATCAGCCACAGCCGCACGGCGGTGGTGAACAGCGCCGCCACCAGCCCCAGCCAGATGGCCAGGAAGAACGGCCAATGCGGCAGGCGGGTTTCCATGGTTGCCTCGCCCGAGGCCATCGCGCCGAGCACCCGTTCCCAGATCTTCCAGGTCAGGAGCGCGGTAAAGCCCAACAACACCAGCCAGGCGAAGGCGTTGACGATGCGCCGCAGCGCCGGCGTCAGGCCATGGGCCAGAAGGTCAACCTTGATGTGGTTGCCGTGAAAGCCCAGGCTGGCGATCCCCCAGGCGATGGCCACCCCCAGCACCAGCCGGGACAGGTCGAAGGCATCCGGCACGGGTTTGGCAAAGCCATAGCGCCCGACGGCAGAGACAACCACCAGGACGGTCACAAGCCCGAGCAGGATCCCCGCGATCCGTTCAATGTAATGGATGATCCGCGCCACCGCGGAACTGTCCTGTTTGTTGTCCGGCATGGGTTACACTCTCGCGAAGCGGATGGGGCCGCGCCGCATCGGCGCGGCGCGGTGACAGGCATCAGTAGCGTGAATCGTTGGCTTCCAGCGCCGCGATGAAGCCATTGAAAATCGCCTCGGCATCGCCGCCCTTGGCCTCAACGCTGGCCCGCCATTCGTCGATCAGCGGTTCGGCTGCCGCGCGCCAGGCGGCGACCTCTTCCTCGCTTGGCACGTTGAGGACCTGCTCGGGATCAGCGATCAGCCGGTCCCGGGCCGCCATGTCATCCTCGTACCAGCCCTCGGCCACGGTCCGCGACCAGTCCGGCGTGCAATGGGCGTCGATCACGGCCTTGTTTTCATCCGACAGCCGGTCATAGCTGCCCTGGTTCATCACCATCACCTGCGAGGACAGGTAGAAGGGCATGTCCAGGTGATGCTTGACCTCATCGGTCAGGTTGAAGTCGTACATCGAGCCCCAGGGAAAGGTCACCGCCTCGGCTGTGCCACGGGCCAGGGCCTCACGCGCCTCGGGGGCGGGAACCTGTACCGGCGCGCCGCCCAGCAGGCTGACGAACCGCGACATGGTGGCATGGGCGGGACGGATGCTCTTGCCGCGGATTTCCTCGGGCTTGGTGATCTTCACCTTGGAGTGCAGGGCACCGGGGCCATGGGGATGGAAGAAACAGACCTTCACATCCGGCATCTCGGCCGGGACACCGTATTCCATGTACCATTCATGAATGGCCTTGGCCCCCCCACGGGAATCATCGGCCAGAAAGGGCACCTCGGTCAGGGCATAGATCGGAAAGCGGCCGGCGGTATAGCCCGGGTTCACCCAGGCCAGATCGACGATCCCCTGCTTGGCCATGTCATAGTGATCGGGGGCCTTGCCGATCTGTTGGGCCGGGAAGACCTGGATGGCGATGCGCCCGTCCGAGGCGGCCTCGACATCGCGGGCCCAGGGTTCAATCCCTTTTGACGCCGGCGCGATCCCGGCGGGTACCCAATGCGACAGACGAAGTGTCACCTCCTGGGCATGCAGGGCAGCGGGCGCAACGGCGGCTATCGCGCAAAGCGCGAGGTGAAGTCTGGTCATAGTGTCCTCCCTGGCGGATCCGGATATTTTCCCGACCCTCATGATTGCTGGATATCAAGCATTATTCGAAAGTAAAGGATTTTCTGGGGCGCGATCGGGCGCGATCCCCCGGGGACGCGTAAGGGGGGCAAAGGGGTACGCCAGCATATAAGGGCATATATTATAATAATTATTGATTATACGCATTTCCTGTGCATCCTCGGATCAGGGAGGAATCGAGGATGATGATGCACGCGGGGCATCCGATGCGCGGCGCGGGCCATGTGGCCGGCGATGCGATCATGTGCGAATTCATCGGGTACATGCTCAAACGCGCCTATCTGGGGCCGCATCAGGCGGCCAGCGCCCTGCTGCAGGACCATGGTTTGAAGGTCCGGTCGTTCAGTGTGCTGTCGGTGGTGTTCAGCAACCCGGGCATTTCCTCGTCGGAATTGGCCAAGGTGCTGCGGATGGAGCGTTCGAACCTGGTGCCGATCCTGGATCTTCTGGAAACCCGGGGCTTGATCGAGCGCACCCGCATGACCACCGACCGGCGGCGCTATGCGATCACCACAACCGCGCGTGGACGACGGCTGCGTGACATCGCGGCCAGGGCCTTGCGCAAGCAGGACGACCACCTGCTTGTCCGGCTGAGCGCCGAAGAGCGGGCGCAATTGTTTTGCCTGCTGGCGAAAATCGTCCCGGGCTGAACAGGATTTAACCGGGCCGCCGGGGATCCCTGCGGCCAGATGGGAGGAAGACATGGTGAAACGTTTTGCGATCATGGCCGCGGCGGCTGTTTCGGTGGGGGCTGCGGTTGGGGCAGGGGCCGATACAATCCGCGCCACCAGCGGGTTCGGCCCGGCCCATGTGGTGGCTACCGATATCTATCCCGAGATCGGCGCCCGGCTGGAGGAATTCACCGATGGCCGCTGGACCTTGCGCGACACGCCCTCGGGCCTGGTTGCCCCCAATGAAATGAGCGCGGCACTCCGCGATGGGGTGACCGAGATGGGCACCCTTTTGATGCCCTATTTCCCGGCCGAATTCCCTGAGGCTGCGCTGCCCTCGGAACTGTCGATCGTCGGCACGACCAATCTGGCCATATCCTCGGCGGTGACCGAATACATCGCGACCTGTGCCGAATGCCAGGCCGAGTTCCTGCGCAACGGCCAGGTCTATCTGGGCACCGATGCCACGCCCCCCTATGATCTGCTGACGATGAAACCGGTGCGCAGCCTGGCCGACATGAAGGGCCTGCGGATCCGCACCGGATCGCCGCTTTATGCCAGTTTCGTCGAGGCGATGGGCGGCGTGGCGACACAGATTTCTTCCTCGGAACTGTTCGAATCCCTCAGCCAGGGGGTGATCGACGGCACGTTCAGTGGCGATCACGAAATCATCGCCAACCGGTTGGGCGACACGATCCGCTATGTGACCGAGACCCATGAGGGCGTGTTCAACGGTGCGGCCGATTCCACCTACAGCAAGATGCTGTGGGACCGGATGTCACCCGAGGATCGCGCGGCGCTGGCCCGGGCCTCGCAATACGGCACCTCGAAGGGGTTGTTCGCCTTCCTGCGCGATGCCGAGGCCGCGCGCGAGATCCCGGGGATCGAGTTCATTCCCATGGATGACACGCTGCGCGCTGCGAAAGAGGCCTTTAACGCCGATCACCTGGCCAAGGCCGCCGACATCCTGACCGCCCGCGGCGTGACCGATGCCCAAACCAAGGTCGACCGCTACATTGCCCTGGTCGAGAAATGGGAAGGGCTGATCACCGAGGACATGACCTATGAGGAACTGGGCGAACTGCGCTACCAGGAAATCTTCGCCGATATGGACATGACCCGCTACGGCCAGTGACGCCGGCCCTGTCCCGCCGCATCCCGGCGGGGCAGGGGCTGGGATCCGCAGGGAGGCGGCGACATGGAAAAGCTTGAAACCTGGATCAGCCGGATCAGCATCCTCTTTGCCGGGCTGATTGTCCTGGCGATGATGCTGCAGGTGGTTGTCGATGTCTTCATGCGCAATTTCGTCGGTGCCGGATTGCCGGCCACGGCCGAACTGGTCAGCCGCTATTACATGGTCGCGGTCAGCTTTCTGCCCCTGGCGATGACGGAAACCGCGCGCCGGCATATCGAGGCCACGATCTTTACCGGCGGGCTGACGGGGATGGCACGGACCGCGATTTATTTGTTGGGGTGCGGGATGGGGTTGATCGTCTTTGGCCTGCTGGCCTATGGATCCCTGCGCGAGGCAATCGGCAAGACGGGACTGGGCGCTTATGTCGATGTCGGCACCCTGCGTTTTCCGACATGGCCCAGCTACTGGATCCTGCCGGTATCCTTCGCGCTGATGGAGGTGGTCCTGATCCTCAAGCTGATCCAGATCGTGACCGGCCGCTTTGTCGACAGCCCCGATGATCCGGCCGGACAGGCCGCGGCCCAGATCGAAAAGGTGTGACGATGGATCCCAGCACAATCGGTCTTGTGGCGCTTGGTGCGATGCTGGTGCTGATCGCGCTGAGGGTGCCGATCGGGGTCAGCCTGATCTTTGTGTCCTTTGCCGGCATCTGGTCCATCGCGGGGCTGCGCCCGGCGATGAGCATGCTGTCGACCATTCCTTACACGACATCGGCCAGCTGGACGCTCAGCTCGATCCCCATGTTCCTGCTGATGGGCTATATCTCCTATCATTCCGGCCTGACCCGTGGCCTGTTCGAGGCCGCCCGCGTCTGGTGGGGCTGGCTGCCCGGGGGGCTGGCCATTGCGTCGCTGGCCGGGGCCGGGGGCTTTGCCGCGGTGTCGGGATCCTCGGTGGCCTGTTCGGCCGCCATCGGCCGGATCGCCATCCCGGAAATGGCCCGGCAGAAATACGACCTGCGCATTGCCACTGGATCGGTGGCCGCTGGCGGCACCATCGGGGCGCTGATCCCGCCCTCGATCATCCTGATCCTGTTTGGCATCCAATCCAACACGTCGATCACCGCACTGTTTCTGGGGGGGCTGATCGTCGGGCTGGCCTCGCTGGCCTTTTACATCGCGGCGGTGCTGATCGTGTCGCTGCGCAGCCCTGGCCGCCTGCCGCGCGCCGAGCACCACACGATGGGCGACCGATGGGCCAAGACACTGGAAATCTGGCCGGTTCTGCTGCTGATCGGCGCAGTTCTGGGGGGGCTTTTCGGCGGGTTCTTTACCGCGACCGAGGCCGGCGCTTTCGGGGCGTTCATGGCGATCCTGATCGGGGTGCTGCGCCGCACCCTCAGCCTGGCCGATCTGCGCGAAAGCCTGGTTGACACGTTGCTGGCTTCGGGATCGCTGTTCATCATCGCTATTGGCGCCAACCTGTTCACCCGGCTGGTGGCCATGTCGGGCCTGTCCAATGAGATCAGCCAGTTCGTTCAGGGCCTCGGTCTGGGGACCACCGGGTTGTTGCTGATGATCACGGTGATCTACTTGGCGCTTGGCATGTTCCTGGAACCGATCGGGGCCTTGCTGCTGACCTTGCCGCTGTTTCTGCCGCTGATCGGCATCCACGGGATCGACAAGGTCTGGTTCGGCGTGCTTGTCGCCAAGCTGCTGGAGATCGGGATGATCACCCCGCCAGTGGGGCTGAATGTGTTCGTCATCCATTCGGTGGCCCGTGATTTCGTCAAGCTGGAACAGATTTTTGCCGGGATCATTCCCTTTCTGCTGGCCGACCTGGCGCTGGTGACGGCCATGCTGGCCTTGCGTGTCTTTTTCTGAGGAGGACTTTCATGCAGCCAAAAGATCAGATTGCCTTGGTCGCCGGTGGCGCCAGCGGGCTAGGGGCAGCGACGGCGCGGCGGCTGGCAGCGGCCGGGGCGCAGGTTGCGGTGATGGACCGCAGCGAAGAGGCGGCCGCCTGGATCGCCAGTGAGATCGACGGCCTGGCTCTGACTGCCGATGTGACTGATGCGGCCGCCGTGAATGCGGCCTTCGCCCGGGTTGTTACCGAATGGGGGGCTGCGCCGCGCATTGTGGTGAACTGCGCCGGGATTGGCACCGCAGCGCGGATCCTGCCACGTGACGGCAACCTGTCCATCGATCTGTTCGACCAGACGATCCGGGTGAACCTGATCGGCACCTACACCGTGCTCAGCGTGGCGGCGCGGCACATGGCTGCCCAGGACCCGGTGGATGCCGATGGCGCGCGCGGGGTGATCATCAACACCGCCTCGGTGGCCTATCAGGACGGCCAGATCGGGCAGGCGGCCTATGCCGCCTCGAAGGGCGGGGTTGCGTCGCTGACCTTGCCGGCAGCGCGTGAACTGGCGCGGTTCGGCATTCGCGTGATGACCATCGCCCCGGGCCTCTTTGAGACCCCCATGGCCTCGGGTCTGACGCCCGAATTGCGTAAGGCGCTTGAGGCGGGGTTGCCGTTCCCGTCGCGCATGGGCCGCCCCGAGGAATTTGCCATGCTGGTGCAAAGCATCGTCGAGAACCCGCTGCTGAACGGCGAGGTCATTCGCATCGACAGCGCGGTACGCCTGGCCCCCAAATGACGGGGATCCCCCGCTATCGAGGAACGGGCGGCCCGGCACAGGGGGGCCGCCTGTCCCGCAACGCCCGAACTGAATGGACCTGAGGGAGGCCCCATGACCAAGATCCTACCGAAAGACGCGCCACGCGATCCGGCCCAACGCGCCGCCTGGGCGCGCGCCCATACCCTGGTCGACTATCTGCCCCACAAGGTGATCCGCGAAGACCGACCCGATGGCACGATCCGGCTGCGTTCGGCTTATGACCTGGGGGAATGCGCAGCCAATACCGGTATCTGGCTGCACAAATGGGCCGAAGACCGGCCCGATACGCTGGCCGTGTCCGAACGCGGACCCGATGGGGAAACCTGGCGCGATCTGACCTATGCCCAGCTGTTGCAGGCGGTACGCGCCACCGGGGCGGCGCTGCTGGCGCGCGGACTGGGCCAGGACGACACGATCGCGATCCTGTCGGGCAATGGCGTCGATCATCTGATCTTGTCGCTGGGCGCGCAATATGTGGGCGTGCCCACTGTTCCCCTGGCCGAGCAATATTCCCTGATCCCCGAGGCCCATGAACGTCTGACCTATGTGCTGGGCAAGGTGAAACCGAAGATGGCCTTCGTCGAGGATGCCGGCCGCTATGCGGCGGCCCTGGCCTTGCCCGATCTTGATGGGGTTGAGGTGATCGCCACGCGGATCCAGGGGGCCCCCCGCCCGGTGATCCCCTTTGCCGATCTGCTGGCCGGCGACGACAAGGTGGATCTGGACGCCGCCCATGCGCGGGTCGGCCCCGATACCCTGGCCAAGATCCTGTTCACCTCGGGCTCGTCCTCGGATCCCAAAGGGGTGCTGACCACCCAGCGGATGATCTGCGTGAACCAGGAACAGCTGGCCGTGGCCATGCCGTTTCTGGCGGAAAAACCGCCGCGGATCACCGATTGGCTGCCCTGGAACCATGTGTTCGGGGGCAATCACAACATTAACATGGTGCTGCGCTATGGCGGAACGCTGACCATCGACCATGGCAAGCCGACAGGGGCCGGTTTCGAGACCACGCTGAAGAACACCCTGGCCCGGCCCGCGACCCTGGCCTTCAACGTGCCGGTCGGGTTTTCGATGATGACCAAGACCCTGGCCGAACAGCCCGATCTGCGGGCCCGGCTGCTGGCCGATATGGACATGGTTTTTTACGCCGGGGCCTCGCTGCCCCAGGATGTCTGGGACCGGCTGGAGGAATACGCTTTCGAGGTCCGGGGCGGGCTGCCGCTGATGACCACCAGTTGGGGGCTGACCGAAACCGCACCGGCGGTGTTGATGCTGCATGAACCCATTGGTCGGGCCGGTGTGGTCGGCGTGCCCTTGCCCGGGGTCGAGATCAAGCTGATCCCCGATGACGATCTGCGCTGCGAAATCCGGGTCAAGGGGCCCAATATCATGCCCGGCTATTTCGATGATCCCGAGCGGACCCGGAAGGCCTTTGACGAAGAAGGGTTCTTTATTACCGGCGATGCCATGCGCTTTGTCGACCCCGAAGATGTCAACAAGGGGCTGATCTTCGATGGCCGGGTGTCCGAAGACTTCAAGTTGGACACCGGCACCTGGGTACAGGCCAGCACCCTGCGCCTGCGCGCGCTGGAACGGCTGGCCGGACTGATCCAGGATGTGGTCGTCTGTGGCCATGATCGGGGCGAGGTCGGGTTGTTCATCTTTGCCTTGCCGGGCACGGCGACGGCGGCCAATACCACGCTTGGCGCGTTGACCGACGACCGGCTGAAGGCGCAGATCGAGGACCGGCTGCGGGCGATGAATGCCGATGTCACCGGCTCGGCCAAGCGCATCACCCGGGCGATCATTCTGGCCGATCCGCCCAGCGTGGAAGGGCAGGAGATCACGGATAAGGGATCGCTCAACGTCAACAAGATCCTGACGCGCCGGGCCGATCTGCTGGAACGGCTGTATGACAACGAAGATCCGGCCTTGATCCGCGTGTGATCAGGGGATTTCGGGGGCGGGCTTTTCCCGGATCAGGGTAAAGATCGCCCCCAGGATCAGCAGCCCGCCCAGAAAGACAAAGGGGTCCAGCGGCTCGCCGTAAATGATGGCCGCAACAATGGCGATCACCGGCAGACGGGCGAAATCCATCGGAATGGCGATCGAAGCCGGGGCCAGAGACAGGGCCTTGGTCACGCTGAAATGCGCGCAGATCCCAGCCACCGCAATCAGCACGATCCAGGCCCATTGGCGCCCCTCGGGCAGGGTAATCACCCCATCCAGCGCCGAGGTGACCAGCCCGAAGATCAACTGCAGCAGGGCCAGCCAGAACAGGATGCAGGTGATGCTCTGATCACGGATCAGCTTTTTGGTGACAATGGCCGAGCCGGCAAAGCCCACCGATGACAGAATCGCTGTCAGCGTGCCAACATTCATCGCGGCCATACCCGGCCGGACGATGACCAGAATACCGACAAACCCGATCAGCGCCGCCGCCAGCCGTGTCCGGGTCAGACGTTCGGCCAGAAACAGCGGCGCGACCAGCGCGACCCAGATGGGATAGGAAAACTCCAGCGCCATCAACTGCGCCAGCGGAATCAACGTCATGGAATAGAACCACAGGTTCTGGCCGCTGAAATGAAAGACATTGCGCAGGATGTGGGTGCCCAGCCGGTTGGTGCGGATCTCTTGCAGCCTGCCACGATACCCGGCGATGACCAGCACCAGAAGCAATCCGAAAAGCGATCGGAAGGTCATGATTTCGAAAGTATCAAGATAGGGTGTCACCGCACGGCCGGCGATGGCCATGGTCGTAAAACTGAGGATCGCCCCGACCATCCATTTGGCGGCTTGCAACGGCTGGCTGGGTGGCGAGGTAACGTGATCCATCCGCCCGGATTGCCCGGAACCCCGCCATTGTCAAGCAGGTCCCGGTGTGGGCCGTGTCCCGGTTTGCCGCGTGACCGAACCGTCCTCAGGGGATGCCCATACAAAAATGGGGGCCGATTTTTGGCCCTCTGATTTACGCAATATCAAATGTTTATAGTGCGTTTTTACAGTGAGGGGAGGGGAAAGTTTCTGGCTGCGGCACCGGATGGGGCGTGGCATTGCAGAAGGCCTGTACGCCCGCCAATCGCCGGGGTGGGGCTTGTCTTAAGCAGACAGTCCTGGGCGAAGCCGCGAATGTTGCTTGGGCGGCCATGCTCAGTGGGGCATCACATCGGGACGCCCCATTGATATGGTCTGCTGTGCTTTGCCGAGGATCAGATCTTCGGGGGTGTCGCTTGGGGGCTGGACCGGCTTATTCCCACTCGATCGTTCCCGGAGGTGTACTGGTGATGTCATAGGTGACCCGGTTTATCCCCGGCACCTCATTGATGATCCGTGTGGCCGTTTCGCCCAGGAAGTCATGGCTGAACGGATAGTAATCCGCCGTCATCCCGTCAACGGATGTCACCGCGCGCAGCGCACAGGCAAAATCATAGGTCCGCCCATCACCCATCACGCCGACGGTGCGCACCGGCAGGATCGCCACGAAGGCCTGCCAGATTTCATCGTAAAGGCCGTGCTTGCGGATCTGGTCGATATAGACGGCATCGGCCTTGCGCAGGATCTCCAGCTTGTCGCGGGTGATCTCGCCGGGGCAGCGGATGGCCAGGCCGGGGCCGGGGAAGGGATGGCGACCGATGAAACTGGGGGGCAGGCCCAGTTCATGGCCCAGGGCGCGAACCTCATCCTTGAACAGCTCGCGCAGGGGCTCGACCAGCTTCAGACCCATCTTTTCGGGCAGGCCGCCGACATTGTGGTGCGACTTGATCGTCACCGAAGGCCCGCCGCTGAAAGACACGCTTTCGATCACATCGGGATAGAGCGTGCCCTGGGCGAGGAACTCGGCGCCCTCGATCTTGTTCGCCTCGCGCTGGAAGACATCGATGAACAGCTTGCCGATGGTCTTGCGCTTCACCTCGGGGTCGGAAACGCCGTCCAGTGCCGTCAGAAACAGATCCGATTCGTCGGCATGGATCAGCGGAATGTTGTAATTGTCCCGGAACATGCCCACGACTTCACTGGCCTCATCCTGGCGCAGCAGCCCGTGATCGACGAAAACGCAGGTCAACTGATCGCCGATGGCTTCGTGGATCAACACGGCGGCAACGGACGAATCGACCCCCCCGGACAGGCCGCAGATCACCTGCTTGTCACCGACCTGTTCACGGATCTTGCGGATGGCCTCATCCTTGTAGGCGGCCATGGTCCAGTCACCGGAAAACCCGGCACGGCGGATGAAATTGGCATAAAGCGCCTTGCCGTTCGGCGTATGGTGCACCTCGGGGTGGAACTGAACGGCGTAGAAGTGACGGGCCTCATCGGCGGTCACCGCATAGGGGGCGCCGGGCGAGGTGGCGTAAACTTCGAACCCATCGGCCAGTTTCGAGACATGATCCCCATGGCTCATCCAGACCTGTTCGCGCGGTGTCCCATCGGGGCCGGCGTCCGCGAACCATCCGTCCAGCAAATCCAGGCTCCGGTTCTGCGCGGGGGTGATATAGGCGCGGCCGAATTCCGCCGTGCCATGACCGCTTTCGACCGTGCCGCCCAGCATCTGCATCATCACCTGCTGACCATAGCAGATGCCCAGCACCGGCACCCCTGCGGTGAACACACCCGCCGGCGGGCGCGGCGATCCGGCGCGGGTCACGCTGTCGGGGCCGCCGGACAGGACGATGGCCTTGGGGGCGAAATCCGCCAGAAACGTGTCGGTTACGTTCTGATAAGGATGGATTTCACAATAGACGTTCAACTCGCGCAGGCGTCGGGCGATCAGCTGGGTCACCTGGCTGCCGAAATCGATGATCAGAAGGCGGTCATGATGGGTCTGGGTCATGGCCAGCGGAGTAGGGCCAAGCCGGCGCGGTTGCAAGCGTCCGGACCCGCGAGGCGGCCCTTTTGCACCGCCCGGCGACAGATTCGGATACTTTCGGCTGGTACCGGGGCGATGACGGCTAGATCGCCAGGCGCAGGGCCGGGGTCTTGGGCGCCGTTTCCTGACCCAACCGGTCGGTGAGAATCGTCCGCGACTCGCAGATCAGGGCAATCAGCACCTCCAGGTGACGGGTCACGCTATAGGCCCCATCGCCCGAAACGCGGGCCGCTTCGCAGGCGTCCTCCAGGGCCATCAGGCGCAGGGCCGCTTCGCAGGATCCGGGCAGATTCGTCATGCCCAGAAGACGCCCCAGATGGCGGTCCCGGCGATAATCGCGGGTCCCAAGACGCGCAGCCTGCATCATCAGGCGGGGGCGATGGCGGGTGGTCAGAAGGCTCAGAATATCGGTCACGGCAGGCTCCTTTCGTTTCCGTTGCCGGGACAGAATTCACCTGTTTGCAGCCGCGTTGCACCGGAGCGCAACGATCCGTTCGCACTGATTAACAAGAATTAGGTTTTGTAAATCCATATTAACGTTGCGATTTCGTAATCGCCCCGACGCCCTGCGGTACCTGGGGATCGCAGGCGTCACTCTACCGGAATGCGTGTTCCGACCCACGGCTAGGAGATCTGACAGTGACGAAGATGACACCGGTTCCGTCCCGGACAGGCAAAACGCCGGTCTGGATCCCGACTGAGGCGGTCCATTATCTGACCCATACCGAGCTGGGCTGTTCGATGCGGGCGATTGCCCGGCGCGCGGGCTGCCATGCCTCGACCATATCGCGTCAGATTCGGCGATTCGAAAATCGCCGGGACGATCCACTGGTGGATGCCGCACTGGACCGTATCGGTTCCGAACGCTTTTTCAAAAAGAAAATCCGACTTCAGAATGGGGATGACGCGGATATGACTGCCACCAAGAATTCAGAATTTCGTCAAGGCAATGATGGGGATATCACCCGCAACACCTTGCGGATCTTGCGGCGACTTGCGGAAAACGGCGCGGTTCTTGCCGTTGCCGCCGAGATGCCCAATGCCGTTGTCGTGCGAGATTTGCCCGGGGGCAAGACGGCCAGGACCGCCGTGGTGGCGCGACACGTGGCAGAGGTGATGGCGCTGAACGAATGGATTGCCTGCGCGCAGCCATCGCGCATCATGCGTTACAAGATCACACCGACGGGGCGGGCGGCCCTGAAACGGATGATTGCCGAATCCGAGGCCGGCGGCATGGCCGAGGCGGCCCAGCCCTTCGCCGATCAGCACCGGATCTGGGGCGAGCGCGAGACTTTTGATGAGGTCCAGGGACGCAGCCAGAAGGTCAAGTACAACATGGCCGAATCGCCCCTCACGGCCCTGGCCCGGCGGCGCGACAAAGGCGGCAATCCGTTTCTGTCCGATGATCTGGTTGCCGCCGGCGAACGGTTGCGCGAGGATTTCGAACTTGCGCAAATGGGGCCGCGGGTGACCCAGAACTGGGATCGGTTTCTCAATGGCGGATCCGCGCCCATGCGGCCCGACAGCGGTATCGCCGAAGGCCCGCGCGAAGCCCGCGAGCGGGTGGGGGCCGCGCTTCGGGCGCTGGGGCCAGGGCTGGGCGATGTGGTCCTGCGCTGCTGTTGCTATCTGGAAGGGATCGAGACAACCGAGCGCAAGATGGGCTGGTCGGCCCGCTCGGGCAAGATCGTCCTGAAGATCGCGTTGCAGCGCTTGCAGGGGCATTATGAACTGACCGGTGGCAAATACGCCCCGCTGATCGGCTGATTGGTTGGAGAACCGGTAATGGGCCGCGTCCGGTGCTGCCGGGCGCGGAAAAATCAGAGAGAATAATCATCCACCAGCGGATCAGGCTGGGCCAGTTTTTCCAGCTTGGCCCGATTACGAATGGTGATCTGACCGCCATCGACGGCAACGCCATGTGCCTTGAGCCCGTTGAACGCCCGGCTCAGGTTTTCCGCAGTCATGCCAAGATAAGACGCCAGCCGGCGTTTTTCGACCTGCAGGGCAAAGCATGGATCGCCCCGGGCCTTGTCCTGCTGGCGCAGCAGATAGCCGGCCAACCGTTCCGAGGAATTCCGCAGTTTCAGGTTTTTCGTGGTGCGAATCGAAGAACGGTAGCACTGGGCCAGATCCATGACGATGGCCTCGGCAAAGGCCGGTGAGGCATGAAAGGCAGCGCGCACATCTTCGCTGGGGATCAGGATGATACGGCATTTTTCCAGTGTTCGGGCCGACATCAGGTTGGGGCCGTTCTTGACCGTTGCCGCCAGGATGAAGGTGGAAACGGGGCGGACCGTGGCCATGACGGTTTCCCGCCCGTTCCAGGTGGCGAACAGTTCAACCGCACCCGCCAGGATGACATGTAGAAAATCGGCCGGATCGCCCTGGGTGATCAGGTCGATTTGCGGTGGAAAGGTTTGCAGATAGGCGCCGCGCATCAGGTTGTCGAAGGCATCATCATCCATTTGGGCGAACAGATCGAGGGTGCGGATCTCGTCAAATTTCGAATCACTCATGCTCGGAAAACCTGGCTGGATATAGGGTTGATGTTTATCAAGTGTCTTTCGCGCAAAGATCAAGACCCTGCCTGCATTTGTTCCACGCTATGACTTGATTGGCAACGCTTATCGCATTAACTTATTTAAAGTAAACGATTTTTTTTGATTTACTGCGGGCTTTCCCGTTTTTCTCCTCCTAATCTGACCATGGCGGACCCGAACCCCGGTTCGAGGCGCCAACTGTGTCAAAAAGTAAGGAGAGGCATATGCAGAGCGGGACGACAGTATCGCACGCCGATCAGAATCGGGCGTTGATCCTGAGCACAACGGCCTTCACCGCCTGTTTCGCGGTCTGGACGATCTTTTCGATCATCGGTGTGGGCATCAAGGATGAGCTGGGCCTGAGTGACACCGAGTTCGGCCTTCTCGTGGCAACACCGGTCCTGACCGGTTCACTGATCCGGCTGTTCCTGGGCGTCTGGACCGAGCGCTATGGCGGGCGGCTGGTCTTTTCGGCACAGATGATCCTGACGGCGCTGGCCACCTGGGCACTGACCCTGGCTGACAGCTATCCGATGTATTTGCTGGCGGCACTTGGTGTCGGTCTGGCCGGTGGGTCGTTCATCATCGGGGTCGCTTATGTATCGCGCTGGTATGAACCGGGGCGCGTGGGTACGGCCCTGGGTATTTTCGGCGCGGGCAATGTTGGCGCGGCGGTCACCAAGTTCATCGCCCCCTTCATCATGGTCGCCTATGGTTGGCACGGGGTGGCCTATGTCTGGGCCGCCGGGCTGGCAATTCTTGGCGTCGTATTCTTCCTGTTTGCCAAGGACGATCCCGAACTGCTGGAACGCCGCCGCAAGGGCCTGAAGCCGCCCAGCATGGCCGATCAATTCGCGCCGCTGAAAAAGCTGCAGGTCTGGCGCTTTTCGCTGTATTACTTCTTCGTTTTCGGCGCTTTTGTGGCGCTGGCCCTGTGGCTGCCGAGCTACATGATCGACGTCTATGGCGTTGATGTGCGCGTCGCGGGGATGAGCGCGGCGATGTTTTCGCTGTCCGCCTCGTTGTTCCGGGCTTATGGCGGGCATCTGTCGGACCGGTTCGGGGCACGCACGGTGCTGTACTGGACCTTTGGGTTCAGCCTGTTTTTCCTGTTCATGCTGACCTATCCGCCGACCGATTACACGATCCACGGCAAGGACGGGCTGATCAGCTTTTCCACGGCGATGGGGCTGGTGCCTTTCGTCATCACCATCTTCGTGCTTGGCTTTTTCATGAGCCTTGGCAAGGCGGCGGTCTACAAACATATCCCGGTCTATTACCCCAACCATATCGGCGCTGTTGGCGGCCTGGTGGGGATGATCGGGGGGTTGGGTGGCTTTGTCCTGCCCATCGGCTTTGGCGCATTACTGGACCTGACCGGGATCTACACATCATGTTTCGCACTGCTGTTCGGGCTGGTGGGAATCGCGCTGATCTGGATGCATCTGTCGGTGCGGGCGATGGAACGCGCGGCCATGGGCGAAGCCCTGGAGCGTCTGCCCGCCTTGCCAGAAATGCAGGAGATCCACGACCCCGAGAAAACCGCCATGCCCCGTGTCCTGGAGGACTGGCACCCCGAGGACCCCGTCTTCTGGCAGGAAAAGGGCCGGCGCATTGCCACGCGCAACCTGTGGATCTCGATCCCGGCGCTGGTTCTGGGGTTTGCCGTGTGGATGGTCTGGTCGATGGTCGTCGCACGGCTGCCCTCGATCGGGTTTGATTTCTCCACCGGGCAGCTCTTTTGGCTGGCCGCCGTGCCGGGCCTGTCGGGGGCGACGCTGCGGATCTTCTACAGCTTCATGGTGCCGATCTTCGGGGGCCGGCTGTGGACGACGCTGTCGACCGCATCCCTGCTGCTGCCCGCGATGGGGATCGGCTATGCCGTGCAAAATCCGGAGACACCCTATGTGATCTTCCTGACCCTGGCGCTGCTGTGTGGGTTCGGGGGCGGCAACTTTGCGTCCTCCATGTCCAATATCAGCTTTTTCTATCCCAAGGCCGAGAAGGGCAACGCCCTGGCGTTGAATGCGGGGCTGGGCAATCTGGGCGTGTCGATCATGCAGTTCCTGGTGCCCATCGTGGTGCTGGCCGGTGTGTTCGGGGCCATGGGCGGAACACCCCAGACCCTTGTCGATGGTGGCGAGATCTGGATGCAGAATGCCGGCTTCATCTGGGTGCCGTTCATCCTGCTGTCCACGGCTGCCGCCTGGCTGGGGATGAATGACATTGCCGATGCGCGGGCCAGTTTCCGGGAACAGGCGATCATATTCACCCGCAAGCACAACTGGCTGATGTGCCTTCTTTATACCGGCACGTTCGGCAGCTTCATCGGCTATTCGGCGGGGTTCCCGCTGTTGACCGGGCTGGCCTTCCCCGAGGTGAATGCGCTGCAATATGTCTTCCTGGGGCCATTGGTCGGTGCGCTCAGCCGGGCCGGGACGGGCTGGGTGAGTGATCGCTTCGGCGGGGGCCGGGTGACCGTCTGGACCTTCGCAGGCATGATCCTGGCCGTGCTTGGTGTCATCCTGGCGCTGGGGGCGGGCAGCTTTGCCGGCTTCTTCGCGGGGTTCATCGCGCTTTTCTTCCTGACAGGGGTGGGCAATGCGTCGACCTTCCAGATGATCCCGGCGATCATGGGCCGCGAGGTGCCGCGCCTGATGCCCGATCTGGATGAAGAGGCCCTGCGCCGCCAGACGGAACGTGAAAGCGCCGCCATCGTTGCCTTCACCAGCGCCATTGCCGCCTTCGGGGCCTTCTTCATCCCGAAAGCCTACGGCACCTCGATCGCCATGACCGGTGGGCCGGTGGCGGCGCTGTGGGGGTTCCTGGGGTTCTATGTGCTCTGCCTGGTGATCACCTGGGTTTACTACACCCGACCCGGCGGCCTGCTGCACGACCTGGAAAACCGCAAGCGCCCCATATCCCCTGACATCCAAGCGGCCTGATCGGCCGAGGGCCCGGGCACATGCTGCCTGGGCCACCGAGAGAGACGAAAGGACAGCCCATGAGCCATCTTCTCGACAGACTGAACTTCCTGAAATCACGGGAAAACGAGAGCTTCGCCAATGGCCACGGCCAGGTGACGCGCGAAAACCGGGAGTGGGAGGAAACCTACCGGAACCGCTGGCGCCACGACAAGATCGTGCGCTCGACCCACGGGGTGAATTGCACGGGATCGTGCAGCTGGAAGATCTATGTGAAATCCGGGATTGTCACCTGGGAAACCCAGCAGACCGACTATCCCCGCACCCGCCCGGATCTGCCGAACCATGAACCGCGCGGCTGTGCCCGAGGGGCCTCTTACAGCTGGTATCTGTATTCCGCCAACCGGGTGAAGACGCCGCTGGTGCGGGGGCGTCTGATGCGGTTGTGGCGCAAGATGCGCCAGAGCAAGGGCCCGATCGAGGCTTGGGCTGCGATCCAGGCCGATCCGATCTTGCGCCAAAGCTATGTCGAGACCCGCGGCAAGGGCGGCTTTGTGCGTGCCACCTGGGATGAGGCGACGGAAATCACCGCCGCCGCCAATGCCTATACCGCAAAGACCTATGGGCCTGACCGGGTGTTCGGTTTCTCGCCGATCCCGGCCATGTCGATGATCTCTTATGCGGCGGGATCGCGCTATTTGTCGCTGCTGGGCGGGGTCTGCATGTCGTTTTACGACTGGTATTGCGATCTGCCACCGGCCAGCCCGATGACTTGGGGGGAACAGACCGATGTGCCGGAATCGGCGGATTGGTACAATTCCAATTACCTGCTGCTCTGGGGCTCGAACGTGCCGCAGACGCGGACACCAGACGCGCATTTCTATACCGAAGTGCGCTACAAGGGGGCCAAATCCGCCGTCATCTGCCCGGATTATTCCGAGGCCGCGAAATTCGGCGATGTTTGGTTGAATGCCAAACAGGGCACCGATGCGGCACTGGCCATGGCCTTTGGCCATGTCATCCTGCGTGAATTCCACCTCGATCGGCAGTCCGAGTATTTCGAGGACTATTGCCGCAAGTATTCCGACTTTCCCATGCTGGTTCGGCTGGATCGCAAGAAAGGCCGCCTGATCCCGGGCCGTTTCCTGCGTGCCGGCGACTTGGATGGCAATCTGGGCGAAGACAACAATCCCCAGTGGAAGACCGTTGCCGTTGATGAGATCTCGGGTGGGATGGTCGCGCCCAACGGGGCGATCGGCTATCGCTGGGGGGAAACCGGCGAATGGAACCTTGAGGAACGCGCCGCCGAGGCCGAGACCCGGCTGAAACTGTCGCTGATCTTCGATGAGGACCATGACGATGTGGCCGGGGTCGATTTCCCCTATTTCGGGGCCGCAGCGACCAAGCCGTTTTCCACGGGCGACGAGCGCCCCAACGTGATGACCCGCAATGTCCCGGTGCGTCATATCCAGACCGTGGATGGCGAGGTGGCCGTGACCACCGTCTTCGATCTGTTCTGCGCCAATTACGGGCTGGATCGGGGATTGGGCGGCGACTGGGTGGCCCGCTCCTTCGATGAGGATATCCCCGGCACCCCGGCTTGGGCCGAGCGGATCACCGGTGTCGATCGCGACAAGATCATCCATGTGGCGCGTGAATTCGCCCAGAATGCGGAAAAGACCAATGGCCGTTCAATGATCATCATCGGGGCGGGGATCAACCACTGGTACCATATGGACATGACCTATCGCGGCATCATCAACATGCTGGTGATGTGCGGGTGTGTCGGCCAGTCGGGGGGCGGCTGGGCACATTATGTGGGCCAGGAAAAACTGCGCCCGCAGACCGGCTGGCTGCCCCTGGCCTTCGGGCTGGATTGGGGGCGGCCACCGCGGCACATGAACAGCACGTCGGCCTGGTATGCCCATACCGACCAGTGGCGCTATGAAACCCTGAGGGCCGATGAGATCCTGTCGCCCACCGCGCCCGAGGGCGATTGGGATGTGTCGCTGATCGACTACAACATCCGGGCCGAGCGCATGGGCTGGCTGCCTTCGGCGCCACAGTTGAAAACCAACCCGCTGGAGGTGGCCAAGGCGGCGAAAGCCGCCGGGCAGGATGTGGGCACTTACGTCACGGATCAGCTGAAATCCGGCGCGCTGGAGATGTCCTGCGAAGACCCCGATGCCCCCGAAAACTGGCCGCGCAACCTGTTCGTGTGGCGCTCGAACCTGCTGGGATCCTCGGGCAAGGGGCATGAGTATTTCCTCAAGCACCTGCTGGGCACCGATAACGGTGTCATGGGCAAGGATCTTGGCGAGGAGGGCGGCCAACTGCCCAAGGAAGCCAAGTGGCATGACACGGCCCCGCGCGGCAAGCTGGACCTGATCACGACCATCGACTTCCGCATGTCCACCACCTGCGTCTATTCCGACATCGTTCTGCCCACAGCCAGCTGGTACGAGAAAGACGATCTGAATACCTCGGACATGCACCCGTTCATCCATCCGCTGCAGGCGGCGGTGGATCCGGCCTATGAATCGCGCTCGGATTGGGAGATCTTCAAATCCATCGCGAAGAAGCTGCAACAGATCGTGCCGGGCTATCTGGGCCAGGAAACCGATGTTGTCGCCCTGCCGATCCTGCACGATACGCCGGCCGAGATCGCCCAGGACCAGGTCAAGGACTGGAAAAAGGGCGAATGCGATTTGATCCCGGGCAAGACCGCGCCCAGCTTCATCGCGGTCGAGCGCGACTATACCGCCATTTACGATCGTTTCACCGCCCTTGGCCCGCTGATGGACAAGCTGGGCAATGGCGGCAAGGGGATCAACTGGAACACCGAGGATGAGGTGGCGGCCCTGAAGGCGCTGAACGGGGAACGCCAGGAGGGGGCGGCCAAGGGCCGGCCGATCCTCAATACGGCGATTGATGCCGCTGAGGCCGTGCTGATGCTGGCCCCGGAAACCAATGGCGAGGTGGCGGTCAAGGCATGGGAGGCGCTTGGCAAGGCCACGGGGCGCGAACACGCCCATTTGGCCGAGGGCGAGCATCACAACAAGATCCGTTTCCGCGATATCGCCGCCCAGCCGCGCAAGATCATTTCCTCGCCCACCTGGTCGGGCATTGAAAGTGAACATGTCAGCTACAATGCCGGCTACACCAATGTGCATGAGTTGATCCCCTGGCGCACCCTGACCGGGCGACAGCAGCTCTATCAGGATCACCTGTGGATGCGGGCCTTCGGTGAGGGCTTTGTCTCCTACCGGCCGCCGGTGGATCTGAAGACCAT
>JBKDZR010000010.1:0-89395 GCA_047971485.1 Qingshengfaniella sp.
CGGATCAACCCGGTTTCACCCCGGGCCGCCGGAAACAGCGGCACGGCCAACCTGGTGCAAAACACCGGACACCGCCGCAGAGGGCCTGGCTTTCCGCGCAACGCGCTTATCTCAACCAGCGCAGACAGTCACCTTGGCGCATCCTAACGACACGGCGAAAGAAACCAGTATAATATGAATGATATAGACACAGTGATCATTATTCGATCATTTTGCATACAACATGGACGGGTTGGATTTTCAGGTCGGAGCCTCGGCTTGTCTTTGCCCCTGTTCCATGGTCGACTGTGTTGATGCCCGCTCATCATAAACGATAGTTCATGGCCTTTCAAACCCCTGCCCTCGTTCTGTCCCCCAGCACCCTGACGCTTTCACAGGACGATGCCGCCGCGCTTCATGATCTTTATGTCCGCGGCACACCGGAAAATACACTGCGGGCCTATGAACGCGATTTGATCTACATTACCGCATGGCTGGCCACACGGTTCGGGCGGGGTCCGCGCTGGCCCGAGGACGAACAGGCCGCGTTGCGCTTTATTCTGGATCATGCCCGGGATCTGTCGAATGCGGCTGGCCCTGCCCGCCGCGCCGCTGATGCCCTGATTGATGCCGGGCTGCGCCGATCGCTGGCGCCCCCTGCCCCGACAACGCTGGATCGGCGCATCGCATCCTGGCGCGCTTTTCACGGCATGCGCAACCTGCCCAGCCCCTTCGAAGCCCCGCTGATCAGACAAGCCCGCAGCAAGGCCCGACGCGCCCAGGCCCGCCCTGTGATCCCCAAATCAGCCCATCCCATTACCCGCGACCTGCTGGAACGGCTGCTGGCCGCGTGCTGCCCCAATGCGACCGATCCCGAAGGCAACCGCGCCTTGCGCGACCGGGCCTTGTTGATGACGGCATTTGCCAGCGGGGGCCGCCGGCGTTCGGAACTGGCCAGCTTGCAGCGCGCAGATGTCCAATTGGGGGATTTCGACCGCAGTGGCAATATCCGGGTCCAATTGGTTGAAACAAAAACCACCCGCAAGGGTGAAACACCGACACTGATCCTGAAGGCACGGGCGGCACGGGCCTTGGTGGCCTGGATCGACAGCGCCAAAATCACCGAAGGGCCGCTATTTCGCGCGATTTCCAAATCGGGCAGGGTGTTGCCGCGCGGGCTGAGCCCCGCCGGCGTTGGGTCCATTGTCAAGGCCCGGCTGGAAGATGCGGGGCTGCCCCGGGATTATGCATCGGCCCATGGGTTGCGCGCCGGGTTTCTGACCCAAGCGGCGCTGGACGGGGCCCCGATACAGGCGGCAATGCGGCTATCGCTGCACAGATCGGTCAATCAAGCCATGCGCTATTACGACGATGTCGAGATTGAGGAAAACCCCGCCGCCGATCTTTTGGGATAACGACGGGGTGTCTCGCGCGCGAGACGCCAGAGCATGACAGAGGCGCACAAAACCTGCCCCCACTTTGCCCAGCAGGTTCTAATCTTGCGCGACCGCCGCCGCGACCTTGGCAAGCAGCATATGCAAGGCATCCTCATCACCGACCGGCACACCCTGAACCGTCAGATTGATCCTGCCATTACGCATAGTCCCGACCAATGTGACCCCATCGGCCCTGTATTTTGCAGTCAGGGCCGCAGGTTTGGCCGGCTTAGGAACGGCAAAGTCGCCCTTGCGCCCAACAAAAGCATCCAGCAGCGCCAGTTCTTCAGTTGACTCACTGAACTTGGTTTCTCTGTTCGACAAAACCGACGTCAGTTCCCCTTCGCGTCCTTCTTTCAGGGCCTGTGCCAACCGTGCGCCCAACCGCTCGCCAATCTGTTCCGGGTAATCCAGATAAGCCCCCAGACGACTATGAATCAGGGTGAAATTGCGGATCTTGTAACGCCGGTTGCGGGTGGAACTGGGGAACAGGGTTTCGATTGCCGCATCGACACTTTCACACACCCCTTGCTCGGCGGCCACACAACAGATGCGCCCCCGTTCATAAAAGCTGATTTCCTGGCGAATTTCGTTTTCTTCAACCATGGCAACCATGGCCTCAACCGTGTCTCGCGCGCGAGACACCATCGCCCGGACCGCTGCAAACCGCTCATCCCCAGTCTCAGCGAACAGCTCTTTCAACGCGCTGACACGACGATAACCGCTGATCAGGTGATATTTGCCCGTTGACGGATTGTAATCCCCCAATTCGATGGGCACCTGCTGACCCCGGGCTGCCAGGCTGGCCTTCAACTCGGCCCAGGGTTCCCCCTCACGGTCGAGAACGCGACGATCACGGGCAAGGGCATGGATATCAATATCATCCAGCGGAACAAGGCGCAGAACCAAACCGGCCTCCTGCGCCTCTTTCCACGTTTCAGCCCCGTGTTGAAGATCCTTGTTCTCATGGCGCAACCGAAGCAGTTCTTCCTCGATCGAACGTGCCGCCGTCCCGGCGACCTGGCCAATCGGCGGGGCTTTGGACAGAGCCAGACCACGGCGTTCCTGCGCAGACCGTTCCGCTGCCCCCCGCACTTCGGATACACTGTCATGATCAATTGCCCCAAGTCGTTTACGCGTCATTGCGCGGCCTCCCGTGCCTCAGCCTCGATCCGGTCACGCTCCCAGCAACCGATCAGAAGTCGTTTGAATTCATGATAACAGCGATCGAATGTCTCACGCCCCCGGCGATAGGTCTCGCGATTGAAATCGGTGTGACTGGCCTCATAGATACCGGACACGCGTTCCCCCGCCTGCCCGACCAACGCCGTATACTCCTGGCGATGACGTGCGACAAAATCATCCAGATAGACCTGGATGACATTGGCCAGTTCCGATTGCTGCGCATCGTCATAGCGGGTCAGCAAGACCTGGACCGCATCCCAGGAAAACTTGGGGGCGCTGTCGGAAATTCGCGCCATGCTGTCTTCGATAGACACGAAGGTCGTATAAAGCATGTCGAAGAAACGGCCCGTTGAATCGAACTCGATAAAGGAGGCCCCCACCGGGATCAGCAGGATATCCGCCGCAGACAGCGCATTGATGGTCAGGTAGCCAAGGGCAGGGGGCGTGTCGATCAGAATGATGTCATAGTCATCCAGCAATCGTTCATCGCGCAAAAAGGATTGCAGGGCATCCCAGAACTGCCAACTGCGATGGGTCTGCATCCAGACAGGGACCTGAAATTCCGCCCAGTAAAGATTCAGTTGCGCTGGCAGTATATCAATGGTCGGCCAGTGAGTGCCAAAAATCAGATCATCGGCGGTGACGGCGGCAGCCGCGCGGACCTCCTCATCCAGGCGGGGATCGGTCATGTCCTCGATGCCCATCGCGCGCGCCACATGTTCCGCGCGATGCCGGGCGAGAACGGAATAGGCGGTCTGGGCTTCATCCTCAGCCATGACGCCAAACATGGTGCTCATGGAGGCCTGGCTGTCCAGGTCGACGACCAACACCCGATAACCGTCCAGAGCGGCGGCCATGGCCAGATGCGCCCCCGTCGTCGTCTTAGATACCCCACCCTTGAAATTACAGACCGAGACGATCTTTGCCGGTTGTGCCTGAGGACGGTAAGGACGATAGCCCTTGCCTTGCTGCCCTTCGCTTTCCAGAAAGCGGCGAATGATGTTGACCTCGTCAAGGCTGAACATCTTTGCACCGCCGGATTTCTCGGAGATCCCTTGGGGCAGATCCGGGTTCGATTTCAGAACACGGCGGAAATGCTGTGCCGAGATTGGCAGCATGAAGCTGGTAATCTCCCAGATACCGAAGCGGCGAAGGTGTTTTTCGCCATCAGGCTTGTAGCCGCGTCGTGCCAGGTCGTCCCGGGCCCGCATGCAGATATCGGCTGCTACCGTAAACCTGTCGGTGGTTACACGATCGGGTAGATTGGCCAGAGCATCTCCGGGATCAATAGGAAGGAGGGCGATGGATGATGGTGGGGTGCTCATTTCTCTTCTGCCTGTATGTTCCGATTTTTCCGCGCCATTCGTATTTTCGCGAACGTTTCGGTTTTCTAAAAGCATCTGTGCTTCATCTTTGTCTGTCACGCGCGCGAGACGCGGTACAGGTACCTTTTTCCCATGAAAAATCATGAAAGAAAACACCAACAAACTTTATGAATCCTTTGATTCACTTTAAGAACTATATGGCCGAGTTTATCTATAAGAAACAACATGATGTATAGGCTATACTACCTGTCTGCGGGACCAACCCAACCCGAATCCGGGTGCAAGCCTACCCGAATCCGGGGCAAAACCTACCCATCCACGGGCTTAAAAATACCCACTTCCGTGCTTGTCTTCTGACGGGGCAAAAGAGGCGCCAACAGCCAGGTTAAGAGGCGAAAAATCGTCATTTCGACCGTAAATCGACCGGTAATCCACCCTAAAGATACCTGTTTACGTGATCAGATTGCATCGAAACCAACCCGTTTACGTGGTGTTTTGTCTGGCCCGGGTCGAAAAGATACCTTCCCGTGGTGGTTGACAGACGGGTCGTTTCTCTGGCTCGTTAGATCAAAATCAAAGACCACCGAGTCGAGCAGTGACACATTTTCGCCAGATAACGGAGCGCGAGAGCCTTCGAAAGCACGTGGCCGCCATTCATATCGGTGGCAAGCTGACCTTGTTGCAGCGCAAGCTGTCCAACTGTCTATTGCTGCACGCTTATGATGAACTTCTAACCAAATCCTCGCACCGGATCGATGCAGAAACCCTGTGCGCCCTGTCAGGCTATGCAAGCCGGGACCGGGAAACGCTGAAGGCTTCGCTCCGGGCCCTGGCCGAGACGACGGCGGAATGGAACATGCTGGGCGATCATGGGGAAGAAGAATGGGGAATTTCGTCGTTGATCTCCTATGCGCGGCTGTCGGGGGGGGTGTGTGAATACGCCTATGCCGCGCCGCTGGCCGCCAAGCTGTACGATCCGTCGGTCTTTTCGATGATCAACATGCGCATTCAGCGCAACTTTACCTCGGGCCATGCGCTGGCACTGTATGAGAACTGCTTTCGCTTTGTGCGGACCGGATCGACGGGCTGGTGGGAACTGGACGTGTTTCGTCGCCTCATGGGGGTGCATGACAGCCCCTATTACGAAGACTTTTCCAAGCTGAACGCCAAGATCATCAAGCCATCGGTGAAAGAGGTCAGTGCCGTTTCGGATATCTCACTGGTCGCCGAGGTCCGGCGCGAAAGCCGCAAGGTCCGGTTCATTCGGTTCCTGATTACGCGCAATGGCCAGGAGACGTTGTTCGATCTGGGCGATGACGATGCGTTGCGCAAGACTGAAGCTTATGAACGACTGCTGGCCAATGGGATTTCGGGCCGGTTGGCGCAGCGCTGGATCGCCGAACATGGCGAGGACTATGTCAGCGAAAAACTGGACTTTGTTGAAGGCGAACGGCGCAAGGGCAGGGTGCGCAAAACCCCGGCCGGATATCTTGCTGCCGCAATTCGCGGGGATTTCAGCGTTGCGCCGGTGGTGCCAAATGAGGATCCGGCCCCTGCGCCGGTCGTCCCGAAGCTGCCGGATGCCGATGAACTGGCCCAGGCCGCCCGCGCAGCAGACCAGGAACGCGATGCCGCCTGGCGCAATGCATGTCTGGCGATCATCGACGCCAATCTGGAAAAGCGGTCGCCGGCCAGTCGCAAGGCGATGCGGGATCGTTTCGTTGGTTTGTTGGAAGATGATTTTGAACAGGATCAGTTTCGCCGCTACGGCTGGCACGCGCGGGGGGTTTTCGCCAAGGTTCATGCCTTCTGGACCGATCTTGTTCCCGGGGGGCTGCCGGCACGCGCCGGCAGCGATGCTCAGACCGTTTCATGATGGGGTGCGGTGCTCGGCCCAGGCTTGGCGCAGGATCTGCACCGATGACGAGACGAACAGCCCGGCCATGATTCCGGCCACGATCAGGTCGGGCCACCCGGTTGCCGTGCCCCAGACCCCCAGGGCGGCGATCATCACCGCGACATTGCCGATGGCGTCGTTGCGTGAACACAGCCAGACCGAGCGGACATTGGCGTCGCCTTCCTTATAGCGCATCAGCAGCAGCACGCTGGCGACATTGGCGGCCAGCGCGAGGGCGCCAACCGCGCCCATGACCTGGGCCTCGGGCACGCCCGTGTGGAGAACGCGGTAAAGGGTGGATCCGAACACCCAGATACCCATGACCAACAGGCTGATCCCCTTGGCCAGTGCGGCGGTACTGCGCACGCGCAGCGACGCGCCGATGACCGCCAGCGAGATCCCATAGGTCAGCGCATCGCCCAAAAAATCCAGCGCATCGGCCTGCAAGGCCTGGGAACGCGCCACCTTACCGGCCCACATTTCGACGCCGAACATGATGGCGTTTATGGCGATGATGATCCACAGACGGCGTTTGTAATCCCTTGATAAGCCATCGAATTTTGTGTCGTTTCCGCAGCAGCCGGTCATCATGCGGATTCCGGCGACAACCGGGGCAGGGGGGTGATTGGGGACAACATCGGTCTACCTTTCTATCGTGTCCCACCGAAGATAGGACCTACAGTAACTGTAGGTTCAAGGGGAGATATTGTTTCTGTCGGGGCCGGCGCGCATGCCGGCGGCGATGAAACCGACGATATCGTCCAGATAGTGATCGGATGGGCCGGGATCTTCCAGATCGGCGGTCAGTTCATTCATCCGGTTGGTGTCCGAGAACGCATAAAGATAGGCGCCAATCATCAACGAGACCTTGTGATACACGGTCTTGAGGGGTTGGCCGGGCAGCAGGCTGGCAAAGGCATGGGCAAAGGCGACGGTCGAATCCTGATAGACTTGGCGGCGCAGGTCAAAGGCGATTTCCTCGGGTTCCATATGCATGCGGGCATGCAGGCGCAGGAAGGCGCGGCCTTGGATGTCGCGGCGCAGCACCTCGGAGGGTTCGAGGAAAGCGCGGACCAGATCCTCCAGCCCATAGGTCCCGGCGGTCTGCAACAGGCGCAGCCGGTGCATCCGTTCATCCGAGATCTTTGCCGCCCGACGCAGGAACACCGCCCGGAACAGGTTTTCCTTGTTCGAGAAGTAGTAGTTGATCAGCGCCGGGTTCGCCCCCACCCGTTCCGCGACCTGGCGCATCGACGTGCCGGCATAGCCAAGATCGGCAAAGAGCAGTTCGGCGATATCGAGAATGTCATCCGAGAGGTTCTTTTGCCCACCTGGTCGGCCGGGTCCCTTGCGCTTTTTGGTCCTCACCTGCTGTCTTTCTGCTGCGCCGGCCACCCGGCCTGCTGTGGTTTTGTCCGGGGGGGCCATTCCTGACATGTTCCTTTGTGCATCATCCATGCTGGTCTTTCGGGCAGTTTCCAGACTGTGACAGGATTTCGCGCCGGATCCTAGAGACCCCAAAAAAATTAAATAGACACTTAATTAAATCCAGTGCTAACCTGAGTCTCACCAACAGGATGCATGGTCGAAGGGCTGTGCCGTAAGAGGAAAAAATCTATGAAAATCGCGAACTTCGCGGCCGCTGGTGCTTTGGCGCTGGCCACGACCGCCCTGTCTTCGGCGCAGGCCCAGGATCTGCCGAAAGTCACGCTTCAGGCGGTTGCTGGCAGCGTCGGCGGGGTGCCGATGATGATCATGGAAAGCGAGGGGCTGGACAAGAAACACGGCTTTGACGGTACGTTCGAATACCTGCCCCATGAAGGGATCTGGCAGAACTTTCTGATCGGGCGGTCCGATATCTCGATGGACAATGACATCCTGGGCGTGTCCATTGCCCGCGATGAAGGCTTTGACATCACGGCCTTTTACCCGGTCGGCAACCTCTATCTGGGCATCGTCGTACCGGGCAGTTCCGAGGCGCAGACGCCCGAGGATCTGAAGGGCAAGAAGGTTGGTCATTTTGGTGCGGATTCAGGAACCACCGCGTTCATCCGGCTGATCGTGCAGAAGAAATACGGCTTTGACGTGCTGAAAGACTATCAGATGTCGCAGGTCAGCCCGGCGGCCCTGGTGGCCTTGATGAAAGAGGGTGAGGTTGAAGCGATCTTCAACTTTGAATCCTTCGTTTCCGAAGCGATCGTGGCCACCGATGGGCGCTATCTGATGCAGGCCCATGAGGCCTATTCCGAAGAATATGCCGGGTTCGCCCCCTGGATCACCAATATGGTCGCCCATGGCAAGTGGCTGAAGGAAAACCCCGAACTGGCCTATGCGGTGCGCGCCGCCTATGACGAGGCGATCAGCCTGCTGCAAAGCACGAATTACGAAATCCTGCGCAACGACTATATCCGTGAAAAGTTGGCGATCACCGATGAGGCCGTGCTGGATGCGATGATCACCAACGGCGCCGCCACGCCCTATTTCACCAATGACTGGTCGGCCGAAAAGATCGCGGCGGCCAATGACTTTCTCAATGAGTTGGCCGAGGACGGCGATCTGATCACTAATGTGCCCGAGGGCGTGATGGTGACGCTTGAGGACTATATCGGCCCGAAACCCTGAACCTTGGAAAGGAGAGGGGTCGATATGCGCTCCATTGAGAAAAAGGCGTGGTCCACAGCGGCCCTTCTCATCCTGATCCCGGCCTGGTGGGTGGCCCATGACAACACCACCTTCATCGCCAGCCCATTCGAGGTGATGGCCCATCTGCCGGGGTTCCTGGCCGAGAAAGCCACCTGGGTGAACATCGCCGTCACGCTGGCGCGGGTTGCGCTGGGGTTGGGGTTGGGCATTGTGGCGGGTTTTGTGACGGCTTTCGCCATGCGCCAGAGCAGGCTGGCCCGCGAGGTTCTGGGCTATTATGTCACCGGCGCCTTGCGCACCCCCAGCGCCATCGCCGCGATCCTGGCGGTGGCAATCTTCAAGGGCAATGAGGCGGGCTATGTCTTCGTCGTCGCCTTCATCACATTTCCCTATATGGCGGTGGGCCTGCGCGATGGGCTGGACAGTGCCGATCGGGAACTGGATGAACTGGGTCAGGTCTATCATCTGGGTCTGATCACCCGGGTGCGCCATGTGCTGGCCCCGTTTGTGGCGCCCTATATCTTCTCGGCCCTGCGCAACGCCCATGCCCTGGCCTGGAAGGTGGTGGTGGTCGCCGAGATCTTCGGCGCCGCACGGGTCGGCTTTGGCGCGGCGTTTGAGCACGCCTGGAGCTACATGCTGATGATCGAGGTTCATCTGTGGCTGCTGGTCTTCATGGCCATCGTGCTTTTTGCCGAATACGGGGTCATCCGCCGGCTTGAGCGGTTCGTCTTTCGCTGGCGTGGATAGGCGCGCCGCTTTCCATCAGCTTTCCCAACGCGGCCTTCCCAACAAGGTGTTTCATGACCGATACGACCACTGAAACCGTTCTCCGGGTCGAGGATCTGGGGGTTTCCTACGGATCCCAGCCGGCCATTGCCGGGCTCGACTTCGAGGTGAAACGCGGCGAATTCGTCGCCATTCTCGGCCCCTCGGGCTGTGGCAAATCCAGCATGCTGAACGTCATTTCCGGCCTGATGGCGCCGACGCGGGGCCGGGTCTTTGTCGAGGGGGATCAGCTGTATACTCCGCAAAGCCGCGATCCGCGTCTGGGCTATGTCTTTCAATCCCATCGCCTGCTGCCCTGGCGGACAGTGCGCCAGAACCTGGAGATCGTGCTGGGGGCATCCCAGGTGCCGCGCGACACCTGGGAGGCGCGGATTGATGAGATCCTCGATATCCTGCACATTGCCCAGTTCAAGGATGCCTGGCCCATGCGCCTGTCGGGTGGTCAGCGTCAGCGGGTGTCGATTGCCCGGGCGCTGCTGGTGGATCCGTCCTATATCCTGATGGATGAACCGCTCAGCACCCTGGATGAGGTCACGGCCCGATCCTTGCGCCAGGAACTGACCGGGATCTGCCAGCGCACCGGCGCGACGGTGGTGTTCGTCACCCATTCGATCCGCGAGGCAGTCTATCTGGCCGACCGGATCATCATCCTCAGCCGGGGTCCGGCGACGGTGTTCGAAAACTTCACCGTGCCGATTGCGCGGCCGCGGGATTATGATGACGCCCGCATCGCCGAGGTTGAGGCCGGGATCATCCGCCGGGTTCAAAGCCCATGGGGCCTGAGCGAGGAAAAGGAGGTGGCACTTGCCTGAGACCGTCCTTTCTTCGCTGCCTGCGAGGTCGCGCCGTTGGTCAGTGCTGCGCTCCGAGCACCTGTTGGGCGGGGCGATCGCGTTGGGATCAATCTTCGCCATCTGGTATGGCCTGTCCATTGCCATCCGCCCCTGGGTGCCGACGCCCTCGGATACGGTGCTGGCCATGGGGCGCAATCTGGGGTCGGCGGAATTCTGGTTCGACTTTCGCATCACGCTGCTGCGGGTGATGGCCGCGTTCCTGACGGCATCCATTCTGGGTGCGGCTGTCGGTATCCTGATCGGGCTGAGCGACCGTTCCGAGGCCTTTCTGGCCCCGCTGTTGGCGCTGGCCCTGGCGGTGCCCGATCCCGTCTATATCATCTTCGCCATCCTGGCCTTCGGCACTGGCGAGATGGCCGGCTATGTCGCGCTGACCGTGGCGGTCACGCCGTTTGTGGCCAATATCGTGCGCTCCAGCGTTCATGCCCGGGATATCGGGCTGGATGAGATGGCTGGCGTTTATCGCCTGCCGCGCCCGGTGTTCTTCCGCCATTCGCTGATCCCGCAACTGGTGCCGGCGTTGCTGACCGCCTTCAAGTTTTCTTTCGCGTTGTCGTGGAAACTGGTGGTGGTGGTCGAGGCCATTGGCCAGCCCGACGGCATCGGTGCGGCGATCTTCGAAAGCTTCCGGTTGCTGCGCATGCGTGATGTGGCGGCCACGGCGATCATCTTCATCCTGGCCATGCAACTGCTGGAACGCGGTGTTCTGGGGCGGATTGAAAAGAAACTTCTCGCTTGGCGCGGCTAGGGCCGTGCTGGCGGGGCTTCCCGATCAAGACAAGGAAATGACCCATGAAAATCGGTATCATTGGCGGCGGCATTGGTGGTGCGGCATTGGCTGCGGCCCTGCTGAAAAAAGGCTTTGACGTCACCATCTTCGAAAAGGCGGCGGCCTTTGGCGAGGTCGGCGCGGGCGTGCAGATGACGCCGAATGCGGTGAAGGCGATCAAGGGGCTGGGGCTGTATGACAAGTTCCTGAAGACCGCTTTTTACCCCGAGGCCATTGTCGGCCGGAACTGGCAGAGCGGTCAGGAAAACTTCCGCATTTCTCTGGGCGATGAGTTCCGCGCCCATTACGATGCGCCCTTCATCCATGTGCACCGGGCCGATCTTCTGGATCTGTTTGTCACGGAATTGCCCCCCGAAATCTGCCATTTCAACATGGCCTGTACCGGCGTGGAAAACACCGCAACGGGCGCACGGGCCACATTCGCCGATGGCAGCACGTTCGAGGCCGATCTGATTGTCGGTGCTGATGGGGTGCGATCCGTGGTGCGGGGCACGGTGTTCGGCGAAACCGATGTCAGCTGGACCGGGCACATGTGCTATCGCGCGTTGGTGCCTACCGGGGGCGTGGTGGATTACGCGCCGCCGGAAAGCGCCTTCTGGATGGGGCCCAATGCCCATGTCGTCACCTATTACGTGAAGGGCGGCGATGCGGTGAATATCGTTGCCGTGGCCGAGGCGGCCGAATGGGTCGAGGAAAGCTGGAGCGCACAGGCCAAGACCTCGGAACTGCTGGCTGATTTCGAGGGCTGGCACCCGTCCTTGCAGACGCTCTTTTCCAAGGTGACCGAGGTTTTCCGCTGGGGCCTGTTCGATCGCGACCCGATGGAAACCTGGGTGAAAGGCCATGTCACGCTTCTGGGCGATGCTTGCCACCCGATGCTGCCCTTCCTGTCCCAGGGCGCGGCGATGGCCATTGAGGATGCGCTGGTACTGGCCGATGCGCTGATCCTGACGCCGGGGGATCTGGGATTGGCCCTGCGCCGCTATCAGGACGAACGCCTGCCGCGGTGTTCGCGGGTCCAGCTGGAAGCGCGTGAAAGGGGCCGAACCTATCATCTGCCCACGCCCGAGGAAATGGCCGCCCGGGATGCCGAATATGCACGGCGCGCGAAAGAGGATCCGCGCACCACGGGCATCAACACCGATTGGGTCTATGATTACGACCCGCGTGCCTTCGGTCAGGCCCTGCGCGTCTCCGAGAAGGCCTGATCATCGCGACCCGCACCCTCCCCCGGTGGGGGAGGGCAGGGGATCACAGGGTGTTCAGCCAGGCCTCGATATCGGCGGCATCGGTGACATCGGCGTATTTCTGACCCATGTCATAGAGGTTCGCATCATGGGGGGGCTGGGCGCGGTCGGCGCAGCAATCGGCCGGGACCAACATGTTAAAGCCGGCCTGCACGCCATCGACCACGGTGGCGCGCACACAGCCGGATGTGGTGGCCCCGGTGACGATCAGCGTATCGACCGTGGCGCCGGTCAGCATTGCCGCCAGATTGGTGCCGGCAAAAGCCGAGGCGCCCTTTTTCACCACCAGCGGGTCAGTGGGCTGCATGCCGGCGGCGGCATCGATCTCGACCAGGCGGGTGCCTTCGATCAGGGCCCGCATGCCGGTGGCCTTTTTCAGCCAGGGCAGCATGTCCAACTCGCCGGGGTGATAGGCGATGGTGGTAAAGATCACCGGAAAGCCCTTGGTGCGGGCAATGTCGCACAGCCGGCGGGTTGCAGCCATTTGCGGGCCTGCCTCGGAAGCGGTGGGATACTGCGTGTCGGTGAACCCGTAAGAGAAATCGACGACGACGATCGCGGGCCGGGTGCCGCGCGGAACCGGCTGGCCAAAGCCAGCCTGGGAATAGACCTGTGCCTGGGACATGTGTCACCCTTGCTTTGGGGCGGTCCAGGGCGCTGTTGGCCCTGACCCTGCCTGTTGCGTGAAACCGGCCTCAGCCGCGATCCATCTGCATTTCCTTGACCACCAGATCGCCGTCGATAACGATGGGCTCGTCATCAAGGAACAGCGAACAGCCGCGCATCGGGATATCCAGGTGGCAGGGCGTGTCATTGGGGCCGCCCAGTTCGTTGTTCGGCCCGGTGGAGAACATGACATTGCCGTAGAAGCTGCGCGGTTCCATGCCCATGCCGCCGGGGAATTCACCGGGCACCATGCCATGCCATTTCGCCGCCGGGTTCATGCCCCAGCCGACATGGCTCATCCCCATGCCGCGTTCATCATTGAAGGCAGCCATGTAGGATTTGACCAGTTCGGCATCCAGCCCGCCGCGAATATCCTGAATCCAGCCCTTTTCGATCGTGTAGGTGATCGGTTCGCGCACATACATGTTCTGCGGCAACAGGATGTCGCCTGGCGCCACGACAATCTGGCCGTCCACCCCGTCGTCATCGCCGCCGGTAAAGACAAAGCCTGAGGGCCAGTGATCCCAGCGTCCCGGTTCATCGGTGCAGGCGTATTCGGCCATGGTTGGATAGGTGTTCAGCTTGTAGGTCACATCCGTCCCATGCGGCGAGGTAATGCGCATGACCTTGGCCTTTGCCAGATACTCGGCGCCGATCTCGACCTTTTCGCGCAACTCTTTCGAGGGCAGCATCCGGGCCAGCAGTTCGGGGGGTTCCACCGCCGTCAGGATCCGGGTGCCGGCGGCCTGGATGGCGAACTGTTCCGGGCTGAACAGCAGGAAGATGCAGTCGATCAGCATGTCGCAGGCCTTCAGCGCCTCGACGGCGTCGGGCTGCGCGGCCAGGCCGGTCACCCCGACGGCCCAGGCCCCGCTGGTCGGCAGGGGGGCGGGCAGACGCATGTGATACATCCGCGCGCCCAGCCGCTGACCGGCGGCCATGAACGCATCGGCATAGTCCAGCCGGTCGTTGCCCTGGGTCAGGACAACCAGTTTCTCGCCCTCCTTCACCCCCGACATCTTGAGCTGATGAAGGCAGATTTCCGTGAAACTCGCGTGATCCATCGTCCTAACTCCGTGTCGTGTTGATTATTGCTTGGCGAAATCCATCACCGCCGCCAGGAAGCCTTCCAGATCATCCCAGGGGATCATGTGGCCTGCCTCGGGCACAGTGCGCACCTCGATGCCCGGGGCCAGCTGGGTGATCTCGGCAACGTCCTCATCGCCGATCACCGGGGCGCCACCGGCGACCACGAGGCGCATGGGCAGCTTCAGATGGGGCAGATCGGCATGGATATCATCGGTGCCGAACCCGTCGAAGGTGACCTTGATGGCATCCAGCTGACAGGTGTGCAGCCACTCGGCCCGCAGGGCGCGTTGTTCTTCGGTCCAGGTGGGGCAGAAGGGCAGCAGATCATCCCCCGTGCAGCCACGCGTGGCGATCAGGATCGAGTCCTCGTACCAGGGCCAGGCCGAGGGATAATCCCGCCGTCCGGGGCCGGAAACCGGCGGATCGGCCAGGATCAGCCCGCCAAAGGCCCCCGGCGCCTTGCGTGCGGCGCGGATGGCCACCCGTGCGCCCATGGAATGGCCCATCACCAGCGGCTTGTCCCATCCCAGTGTCTCGGTCAGGGCAACGGCATCGTCGGCCATGGCATCCAGCGAATAGTCCAGCTCGCCATGAGAACTGAGGCCCCGGCCACGCACATCCAGCACATGAACATCATAGGCGGCGGCCAGACGTTCGGCGACGAAGCCCCAGGTAATCGCCGGCGAGGTAATCCCCGGGATCAACAGCAGGACCGGCCCCTTGCCGGGGTAATGGATCAGATGGTGACGGATGCCATTGGCCTGAACGTTGTATCCCCGCGCCATGCTCAGTACGCCCCCGACAGAAGGGTGCCGCCACCGGGCACACGGGTGTCCAGATCCAGCGCCTTCAGCATCTGCCAGGTGGTGGCGATGGCGGCGGTCAGAACAGGTTTGCCCACCTGGGCCTCAACCGTGGATACCGCCGGCAGCGAGGGCATCTGCACACAGGCCGACAGCACCACCGCATCCACGCCGCTGGTGTCCATCTCGGCCACGATGCCGGGCAGGTTCATCGGGTCATGGGCGGCAACGGCCAGGTTGTCCTGGATTTCCAGGGCCCGCCAGGTGACCACCTCAATCCCTTCGTTGGCAATGTAGTCCACCACCATCTGGGTCAGGGGCTTCATGTAGGGCGCAACCACGGCAACCTTCTTCGCCCCGATCGCCTTGATCCCATCCACCAGCGCACCCGCCGAGGTGACAACCGGGGCCGGTGCGTCATTTTCCACCGTCACCTTGTGCAGGCGTTCCTGCGACGTGCAGTGATAGCCGTGGCCCATGGACATGATCGCCACCAGACAGGCATAGCCCATCACGTCGACCCGGGCATCCGACAGTTCCAGCGCGCAGCGGTCGCTGTCGCCGTCCATCTTGGCCAGCTCTTCCTTGGTGACATGCTTCATCCGCATCCGGCTGGAATGAAAGGTGAAGCGTTCCGGGGCCACGGTTTCGCGGGCCCGCAGCAGGGCAGGGATTTCCGTCTCCATCGTCACGTTCGAGCTGGGGACGATCTGGCCGATTCGATAGGGCTTCATATTTGGGATTCCTCCTGGCGCTGTTTGTGGTCAGATTAATTATTCATTGGTATAATAACAAGCCCAAATATTGGGCGGTGGGTTGGGGTGGGTGCCGCGGGTCTGACAAGGGAGCGGCCTGACAAAGGGCTGGCTAAACCGGCGCGCGCATCCCGGCCGAGAGAAAGCAGATCAACTGATCAAGCAGGTCATCCTTGCCGAAAGCAGACAGCCGCCCCTCGGTCAGATCGCCCAGTCGGCCCAGATCGTTCAGCATGAACAGATAGGTACCCACCAGAAAGGCCATGCGCGTGCTGATGATTTCCCCGGGGATTTCCGGCAATATCCGCGACAGGGTGGCGATGTAGCGCAGCACCGAGGGATCATAAACCTCGCTGCGCAGGCGCAGGGCGCGCTCTTCGGGTTCGGCGTGCAACCGGGCCTGCATGCGCACAAAGGCGGCCCCGCTTTCGCCGGAATATTTCATGTCCCATTGCGGGGCAAGATAGGCGCGCAGGACCTCCTCGACCGTCGGGTTGTCCCGTGTCGCCAGCAGGTGGTCGAGATTGGCCTGGCGGTTACTGGCCATGATGCCGCCTCGGCGGCGAAAAACTTCATCGAAGAGGTCGGATTTCGAGCCGAAGTAATAGCGGATCAGGGCCTGGTTGACCCCGGCCCGCTGGGCGATATCGCGGACCTTGGTGCCTTCAAACCCGGCTTCGGCAAAGGCCAGTTCGGCCTTGTCGAGGATCACGTCCCGCAGGGCGGTGTCCTGTTTCGGGCGCCCGGGGCCTCGCCGGTTGGCATCCGTATCCTTGTCCGTCACGCCGCCCCGTCCTGCCATCGTCATCCCTTTGGGCTGGCCTGTGTGCCTGCCCCGTTCGCATCGTTGGGGGCTTGATAGGGCACGAGGGCGGAATTCAACAGGTCTTCTTGCGCGGGAAACGTTTTGATGCCCGATCCGTGCCGGTGCGGCGTGGCGCCGTCTGGGGGGGGAATCAACTGTCTCCGGGCCAGGAACTGACCGGAGCAGTCATCGCAACCGGGGTGTGCCGGGGGGATTTGACCCTGCGAAAACCTGCGGTTTTTTCCGTGAAACGCGTTTGTTTTCCGGCGATTTTCCCAGAATGTGTTGGCAAGATCTGTAAAAAGACCCTTTACAGAATAATCATTGGCATACTAACAATAATTCAAACAGCAAACAAAGCAGGAAGGGAATCCCCCTATGGATCAGGTGGAAACAGTCGATATTGCGGTGATCGGCGCCGGGCTGGGGGGCGCAGCGGCCGCTGCGCTTTTGATCGAGGCGGGGCATTCGGTGCATGTCTTCGAACAGGCCCCGATCTTCACCCGGCTTGGTGCGGGCATCCATATCGGCCCCAATGTCATGAAGATCTTTCGTCAGATCGGGCTGGAGCAGCGGCTGGCGGATATTTCCTCGCATCCTGATCATTGGTTTTCGCGCGATGGCAAGACCGGCGAATACCTGTCGCGGATCAAGCTGGGGGACTATGCGCTGAAGGAATACGGCGCCCCCTACATCACCATTCACCGCGGTGACCTGCACGCCGAACAGATCGAGATCCTGCCGAAGGACCGCGTTCATTTCGACCACCGCCTGGTGAATCTGGAGGAACGCGACAATGATGTCCTGCTGAGCTTTGCCAATGGCAATAAGGTGGCGGCCAAGCTGGTGGTTGGCGCCGATGGGATCAATTCGCTGATCCGCGAAAAGCTGCTTGGGGTCGAGAAGCCGAAATTCTCGGGCTGGATTGGCCACCGAGCGTTGTTGAATGTGGACAAGCTGCGGGCCAGCGGGCTGGAGTTTGAGGCCTGTGCGAAATGGTGGTGGGAAAAATCGCGCCACATCATGGCCTATGCAACCAAGCCCGGCGCGACCGAGTATTACTATGTGACCGGTGTGCCCGTGGACAGTTGGGATCATGAGGCGGGGTTCGTCGAGTCGTCCCGCGACGAGATGGACGCGATCTTTGGCAACTCGCACCCGGTGGTGAATGCGCTGATTGATGCCACGGAATATGTCACGAAATGGCCGTTCTGGAACCGCGATCCCCTCAACCTCTGGAGCCAGGGCCGCTTGGTTCTTCTGGGCGATGCCTGCCATCCGATGCGGCCGCACATGGCGCAAGGGGCTTGCATGGCGATCGAGGATGCTGCCGTTCTGGTGCGCTGTCTGACGGGTCTGGGTGAAACGAACTATACCGAAGCCTTCAAGCTGTATGAGGCGACCCGCCGCGAACGGGCGACAAAGGTGCAGACGATTTCCAACGCCAACACGTGGTTGAAGGGGCCCGAGGATCCGGCCTGGGTGTATGCCTATGATCCGATGACCGCCCCGCTGGGCTGATCGGAGAAACAGGATGACAGGATGGCCGCTCCTTCGGGGGCGGCCGTTTTATTTGGGATGGTGCCGCTCGCAGACGAGTTGGCTGTTTTGTGGCCTTGCTGTCCGCCGCTTCCACTTTGACGGGGGACAAGCCGAGAGCGGCGGTTTTGCGACGGGCTGCCCCCGCTCCGGTGCTTGCGGGGCGGGGGGCATGGTGGCCTTGTTCTCGCAGCCGGTTTTGCGACCGGTCAGTTCGTGTGGCCTTCGCTGTCCGCCGCCCGTCCTGTGCCGGTGGCGGCCCGGTGGCGGACGCGGGCAATCAGGGCGGGCAGGATCAGCACGGCCAGCGAAAACAGGATGAAGGCCAGCGATACGGGGCGTTCGAGAAACACCAGCCAATCGCCCCGGCTGATCATCAGGCTGCGGCGGACGTTTTCTTCCAGGATCGGGCCGAGGATCAGGCCAAAGGCCAGAGGGGTCGGTGGCAGGTTGAGGATGTGAAACACCCAGCCCACCAGCCCGAAAGCGGCCATGATGTAGACATCGTTCATGTCGTTGCGGATGGCGAAGGCCCCAACCACGCAGAAGACCGACACGAAGACCAGCATCAACCGCGGCGGCACCCGGGTGACCAGCACCGCAAAGCGGAGCGCGACAATCCCGAACAGCAGTGTCCCGATCAGCGCCAGCAGAACGGCGGCGTAGATCCAGGACACAAAGGTCGGATCGCTGGCGAACAGCGTCGGGCCAGGTTGCAGCCCATGGATCATCAGCGCCCCCATCAGCACCGCAGTGATCGTGTCGCCGGGCACCCCGAGGGCGATCAGCGGGATCAGCGATCCGCCGACACCGGCGCTGTTGGCCGCCTCGGGGGCAACCAGCCCGTCGGGATCGCCGCTGCCGAAGCGCTCGGGCGTTTTGGACAGGCGCTTTTCCACGGCATAGGCGATAGAGACGGCCACGGCCGATCCCGCTGCCGGAATGGCGCCGACGAAGGTGCCGATCAGCGATCCGCGCAGCATGATCGTCCAGCGTGAGATCAAGTCACGTACGGGTACGAAGACCTTGCCGATCACCGGTTTGATGGCGGTGGTCTCCGGTGTCTCGGACAGGGCGCGAAGAATCTCGCCAAGGCCGAACAGGCCGATGATCACCGGCACCAGCGCGATGCCCGATTGCAGGATCGGCTGATTCAGGGTGAAGCGCTGCGCATCGGTCAGCGGGTCGAAGCCGACCATGCCGATCAGCACGCCGAGAAACCCGACGATGGTGGCGACAAAGGTCGATCCGTTGGAGGAAAAAGACAACATCACCAACCCGAACAGGGCCACGGCGGCGAATTCCGGGGACCGGAAGTTGGTGGCGAACCCGGCCAGGGCCGGCGCCAGGACCACCAGCAGGGCCAACCCGATCAGCCCGCCGATGGACGAGGCGACCAGCGAAAAGTTCAGTGCCTGGCCGGCGCGTCCGTCCCGGGCCATGGGATAGCCCTCGATCTGGGTAAAGATCGACGCGGGTGTGCCCGGGATCTTCATCAGGATGGCGGAAACCGATCCACCATAGATGCTGGAGACGAAGACCGAGATCAGGAACAGGATCGCCGGGCCCGTCTCCATGGAAAAGGTGACGGGCATCAGGATGGCCAGCGCCATGGTCGAGCTGATCCCCGGAATGGCCCCCAGGATCAGCCCCAGCACCACCCCAATCCCGGTCAGGACAAGGCTCATGGGGTCGGTGGCGAAACCGGCGAGAACCGAAAGGAACGTGTCAATCAGCATGGGCCATCCTCAGGGCAGGGGCAGGGTAAGCAGCCGGACGAACAGGCCGTGGATCACCAGCCCGGTCCCGGCGCCGAAGATCAGCGCCTTGATCACGGTGCGCGGGTAAAGGCCGTTCAGGTCGGCGTCGAGCAGCAGGATCCAGAGCGTGCTGAACAGGCCCACCGCCAGCGCGGTTCCCAGAAGGGGCATGATCAGGGGCAAGGCCATCAGGCTGACCAGAAACAGCGCCGGCAGGACAAAACGGGCCTCGCCGGCATGCTGACGGGTGCTGTCCCGTGTGGTCAGCCCCAGCCCCAGCAGCCCCAGGCCGGTCAGCCCGATCAGGGACAGGCAGATGGCGGGCAGGGAAAACGGCCCGGGATCGGCGGGCATGATCATGTTGGTGAAATTGGCGCGGCTTTCCTGGAGCATCCAGAAACCGATAACGGCGATCGCCAGGAACAGTGTTCCGCTGGCGATGCGCCGCACCCGTGCCGACAGAAAATCGGAATCGGTCATCCTGCCCTCCCGTGGCTGTGGGACGTGGTGTCCGGCCGTAGGCACGTTCGCCCCCGGCCGGCGGGGGTCACTTGCGGGTCAGTTCCGGTTTCACCAGCCCGGCCGCGTTGAGCAGCGGATAGATCGTGTCGACCTGACGGGCCAGTTCCTCGGCAGCCATGGCCGCATTGCCGGGCCGCAGGACCATGCCGTTGGCGCTGGCTTTCTCGCGGAAGCCGTCGCTGTTGACTGCTTCCAGCAGGCCGGCCCCCAGCGTTGCCTTCACGTCCTCGGGGATCCCAACCGGCCCGACGACCATAAGAAAGTCGTTGGCGACCACATCATAGCCCTGTTCCTTGAAGGTCGGCACATCCGGCAGCAGATGGTGGCGTTCGTTCGACATCACGCCGAGGATCTTCACCGTGCCATTGCGGTGGTGTTCCAGAACCGGTGGCACCGGCAGCGTGGCTGAGCCGACCTCATCCGTGATCAGCGCGGTGACATTGGGGGCATGACCGGCATAGGGGATCTGGATCACTTCGATATCCAGGGCGTCTTCCATGACATTGGCGAAGACGAAACTGTTGCCGCCCTGGGGGTCGTTGCCGTTGATGATCGCCGACGGATCGGCCTTCATCGCGGCGACATAGTCGTCCAGGGTTTCGATCCCGGTGCTGGCCGTGACCTGCAGCGCCCCGGGTTCATCGCTGACATAGGCCAGCGGTTCGATATTCGCCAGGGGTGTGGCGTTGGTGTTCATGAATGATTGGGACACGGCATGCATGCCCATGACCCCGATCGTGTACCCGTCGGGCTTGGCGTTCTCCAGGTGGCGCATACCGGTTGCCCCGCCGGCGCCGGTGATGTTGTCGATGACCACGGGGGTGTCGAGTATGGTGGACAATCCCTCGCCCAGCAGCCGGGCCGCGATGTCATGCCCCCCGCCGGCCGGCCAGACGACGACGATATGGATGGGTTCGGACGGATAGTCCTGGGCCAGGGCGGGCAGGGCGCCAAAGGCCAGCGTGGTGGCGGTGGCGCCGCCAAGCAAGAGGGATTTGAACGTGTTCATGGTGATCTCCCGGTTGGTGTCGGTTTCTTGTGTTTGTAACGCCTTGATCCGGCGCGTTGTCTTGGGGCGGGCCTGGTGATGCCCGGCCCGCTTTTGGGGCCGGGGCCGTACTCAGTCGTGATATACATAAGTAGGGTTGGGATCGCCCGAGATGTCCTCGGTCCGCTCGCGCTCGATCATCTCGCTGATCCGCTTGCGATAGACCATGGGGCCACGGTCGATGGCGATGCGGATCGGGCGGCGGGTGCGGGGGCGCTGTTCCTCGGCGTGGATTGCTTCGAGGATCTCCAGATCTTCGTCAAAGGCCGTTTGCAGCATCGCGTCGATCTTGGCCGAGGCCTCGGGGCTTTCGACGGCAGTGTTGCGCAGGTGCATCCAGCGGTCGATGGTGGTGTTCTCATCCACCGGGGTCATCAGATGCAGGGCGAAGACGCGGGTGCCGGCATCGCGGTCATCCTCGGCGATCTGCATCTCGGTGGGGGCCGAGCCGAAATCGATCACGGCGATCGAGGGCAGTTGCAGGTGGTAATAGTGCCAGCGGTCGACATTGCCCTCGAACCCGCCGAACGCTTTGAAAAAGCCGATCGGTTCAGCATCGCGGATCCAGCGCCAGGCGACGATGGTTTCGCCCTCGGTCGAGACGTGAACCGGCACGTTTTCCGAGGCGGCATTGCCCAGGGTCGTGGGGTGCACGAAACTGACATGGGCCGGATCCACAAGGTTTTCAGCCACGTTCAGGTAGTTCGAGTTGAAATGCAGCGCGCCGCCCTGATGTGCGTGCCAGTTCGGATCGGACAGTTGCGGCAGATCGAAGATCTTGGCCGGGTCGGCACGGTCCTTGTCGCCCATCCAGATCCAGACGATGTCATGGCGTTCGACAATGGGATAGGTATCGACATAGGCCGAGCGCGGGATCATGTCCTGGCCGGGGACGCGGGTGCAGGCGCCATGGCTGTCAAAGGTCATCCCGTGATAGCCACATTGAACCCGGTCGCCGATGCGCTTGCCCTTGGACAGGGGCAGCAGACGGTGGGGGCAGCGATCCTGCAGCGCGGCAACGGTGCCGTCCTCTCGGCGGAACAGCAGAACGGCCTCTCCCAGGATTTCGAAGCGGCGTAACTGATCGTCGATTTCCGAAGACCAGCCGGCCACGTACCAAGCGTTCTTGATCAGGGTTGTCATCGTCTTCTCCCTATTTGGGGCTGCCGTTTTTGCTTGTTCTTATGTGTAACAATAATATGCATACAAACATTCTGGAAAGCTGTTTTCCATTTCCTCCTCAAGTGCCTGTAAAAATGGCACTTGCGGGGGCGGTATCCTAAAATTCCGTCAGTGGATCATTCGCGCGGTCTGCGATGATGTCCGTGCCCGCAGGGCCAGACGATTCGGATCCGGTCGGGGGATGCCGGCAGGTTGACAGATCAAGTCCTGTCGGCCAAAACGTATTGAGTTGAGCAATCAACCGAGGCCCTCATGTGGGCCCGTGACAGACAAAGGGAGGGATCGTCCCCTTTGCCATGCCATGAGGACCGCAATGGATGCGGGGCGTGCCCGGGGACGGTTGGACGGGGATTGGGGAGGCGGATCGACAGATCCCGCCCTGTGGGGAGGACAGCATAAAACAGCCGTAATGCGCCCTGGTGGCGCGGGTTTCGTGCCCCGTGCGGCTTCCCACCCGTCAGTGTCAGCGACATCATCAGAGGAGGACCCCATGGAACTTATCGAAGGCCATCGGCCGATCACCCCGCCTGCGGACATGCCTGTCTGGGATATAGATCCCTATGACGAGGCGATCCTCAGCGATCCGACCCCCTATTATGCCGGTCTGATCGCCCGGGGGCCGGCCGTCTACATCCCACGCTTCTCGGTGTTGGCGTTGGGGCAATATGCCACCACGCACAAGGTGTTCAGCGATCACGAAAATTTCGTCTCGTCGCGGGGGGTCGGGTTGAACGACTTCAAGCTGGGCACGCCCTGGCGTCCGCCCTCGATCATCCTCGAGGTCGACCCCCCCGCCCATACCCGGACCCGCAAGGTCATGGCCAGGGCCCTGTCGCCCAAGGTGGTCAAGGCGCTGTCGGCGATGTTCCGTGAGGTGGCTGCAACGCTGGTCGACGAAATGCTGGAGAAAGGCACCATCCGCGGCGTGATCGATCTGGCCGAGGCCTTCCCCGTCGCCGTCTTTCCGCGCGCTCTGGGAATGACCGATGTCGATCAGCGCAATCTGGTGGATTACGGTGCCTGTGTCTTCAATGCCATGGGGCCGGATAACCGGCTACGCCGCTGGGCGCTGGCCCGCAACGCCGAGATTGCCCCCTGGATCATGGCCGCCTGCGCCCGTGACCGGCTGCGCCCGGGGGGACTGGGGGCAATGGTCTATGAGGCCGCCGATACCGGCGAGATCACCCAGGACGAGGGCGCCATGCTGGTGCGCTCCTTCCTGTCGGCCGGGGTTGATACCACCGTGACGGGGATCGGCAACATGCTGTGGTGCTTTGCGCAAAACCCCGGCGAATGGGACAAGCTGCGCGCCGACCCCCGGTTGATCCGGCCCGCGATAGAAGAGGTGTTGCGGTTCACCTCGCCGGTGCATACGTTCGGGCGCACAGCGGGGCGCGATACGGATATCGCCGGTTTCCCGGTCGAGGAGGGCACCAAGATCATCTGTGTGCTTGGGGCGGCCAATATGGATCCGGCGAAATGGGGCGATCCCGAAAATTTTCGCGTTGATCGCCGGCCGGTTGGGCATATGGCGTTCGGTGCCGGAATTCATGGTTGTGTTGGACAGAATATTGCGCGGGGCGAGATGGAAGCGCTGTTGACGGTTATGGCTGAAAAGGTCGCGCGGATCGAACCGGCGGGTGCGGCCGTCTGGCGACCGAACAACGCGATCCATGCGCTCGACAAGCTACCGCTCAGATTCATTGCGAACTAAGGAGAACCTGATGGTCAAGGTAACCTATGTCAGTGCGGATGGTGCACGGACAACGGTCGAAGGTGAGGAAGGCGACAGCGTCATGGCAACCGCGATCGCCAACGGGATAGACGGGATCGTCGCGGAATGCGGGGGCTCGATGATGTGTGCCACCTGCCATTGCTATGTCGATGAGGCCTGGGCCGACAAGACCGGGGCGCGCCGCGATGGCGAGGACGACATGCTGGATTGCGCGGCCTCCGAGGTCAAAGCCACCAGCCGCCTGTCCTGCCAGATCAGCCTGACCCCGGACCTGGAGGGGCTGGTTGTGCATCTGCCGGAGGAGCAGATCTGATGCGGGTTGTCATCATCGGCGCTGGGCAGGGTGGGCTGCAGGCGGCGATGAGCCTGCGGCAGGAAGGCCATGACGGCCCGATCACCCTGATCGGCGCCGAACCCGGCCTGCCCTATCAGCGCCCGCCCCTGTCCAAGGCCTATCTGAAAGAGGGCGATGCCGATAAGCTGACGCTGCGCCCGGCGGCCTTCTTCGATAAGAATAACATTGATCTGGTCCAATCCACCCATGTCGACGGTATCGACCGCGCCGCGCGGCAGGTGCGCGCCGGCAGCCAGGTTTGGTCCTATGACCATCTGATCCTGGCCACCGGGACGCGCAACCTGCATCCCCCGATTGAAGGGATCGGCCGGGCGCTGGACTTGCGCACGTTGGAAGATGCGCGGTTGTTGCGGGATGCGCTGCGGCTGCGGCGGCGTGTGGCGGTTATCGGCGGCGGCTTTATCGGGCTGGAATTCGCGGCTGTCGCCCGGTCGCGGGGCCATGACGTGACTGTGGCCGAGGCTGCGCCGCGTTTGATGTCGCGGGTCCTGTCCCCGGAGATGTCCGACCGGTTTCTGACCATGCATCGCGACATGGGCACCGAGATCCATCTGGGTCAGCCGGTGGTTGAGGTCGGCGAGACCGGCGTTCACCTGGCCGGGGGCGACCGGGTCGCTGCCGATCTGGTCCTGGTGGCGGCCGGCGTGGTGCCGAATACCGATCTGGCGGCTTCGGCCGGGTTGGAGGTGGCGAATGGCGTGGTTGTGGACGCACAGTTGCGCACCGCTGATCCGGCGATCTCGGCGCTTGGTGATTGCGCGGTCTTTCCCGATCCTCACACCCATCGGCCGGTGCGGCTGGAAAGTGTCCAAGCGGCGACCGATCATGCCCGCGCCATTGCCAAGCGGTTGATCAAGGGGGTTGATGCGCCCTATGGCGCCGTTCCTTGGTTCTGGTCCGATCAGGCCGACTGGAAGTTGCAGATCGCCGGACTGGCCGCACCGGGCAATGACAGTGTGCTGGCCGAAAACGGCGCGGTCTATCGGTTCGACAAGGATCGTCTGACGGCGGTGGAAACGATCAACGATGCCCGGACCCATATGAAAGCCCGCAAGCTGCTGGCCTCGGGGGAACCGGTGTCGCGGGCGGCCCTGGCTGTGGCTCTGGCGGGATAACGCCGCTGGCCGGTCTGTGGTCCGGCCCCTACGGTCCGGGCCTCATGCCAAGGTTTTCACGCATCCGGCGCAGCACCCGGAGGCAGACCTCCAGATCGCGGGGGGGGACATCGGCCAGCATCTCGGCTTCGCAGTTCAGGGCGATGGCGAGAATGTCGTCATGGATGCGCAACCCCTTGTCGGACAGCCACCACTGGCGTTTGCGGGGATCCGTAGGCGGGGCCCGATAGCGCAGGCAGCCGTGGGCATACAGGGTCTTCAGTGCCCGGCTGACGGCCGCCTTGTCCATCACCACCACCTCGCAGACGCGGTTGGCGGTAATGCCCGGTTCGATGTTCAGCATCGACATCACCCGCCAGTCCGAGATCCCCAGGCCATAGCGTTCACGATAGATGGCCGAGGTTTGGCGCTGCCAGGCATTGGACACGACGTTGATCAGGAACGGCGTATAGTTCCGGATGTCGACAACGGCGGTGCCATCGCGATCCGTGACTGGGGCTGACAGGCGTTCCGATCCCTCCCCATGGCAGTCCATCGCAGTCGTCTCCGTTCTTCGGAATGTTGCTTTTCTCCGGTCATATCCGCTGGGGCTGTCCGTGTCACGGGCAGGCGGGGCCGCCGCCATGCCCCTGTAGGCACCGATGACAATGATATAAGTAAACCGCAATTATATATTCGGTTTTAGCATATGTCAGCCTGGCCCGTCCCCCATATGGATCGTGAACCGGCAGATACGTGATGTGTGCCGGCTTTCCGGTGCCGCGCAAAGCATGGCCCGGACCCTGAGGAGGAACGATCACGTCGTATGGCCAGAGCCTGCCTTCTGGCCGCGACCGGCCGGGAACCGGCCGAAATCTGGAGGATTGCGATGAATTCCGAGCATCATACGCCCGGTGTCGCGCTGTGTTGCCCGATGTGTCAGCCGGGGACGAACAGCCGTGCATCTGCCGTCGCGACAATGAGGGGGCGCTATCATGAGCGGTGACATCGACGACATTTCCGGCCCGCGCGCGCTTGGCCGCGCGACGCTGGCCCTGACTTGGATCGGCGGGATCTGTCTGTTGTCGGTGGTCCTGATCGTCGCGGCCGGCGTGTTCATGCGATATGTCATGCACACGCCGATCCTGGGCGTGAATGAAATCGTCCAGTTGGCCGCGCTGGCGCTGGTGATGTCGGCCATGCCCTATTGCACCTTTGGCAACCACCACGTGAATGTCGACGTGTTCGACCGCATGCTGGGCGCCTACGGCCGGTTGCTGGGGGATGTTCTGGCGCGGGTTCTGTCCGTCTTCGTGCTGGGGGTCCTGACCCATCGGGCTGTGCTCAAGGCGCTGGATGCGTTGGAATGGGGCGATGCGACGAACATGCTGGGCCTGCCGATCTGGCCTTTCTATGGTATCCTTGCCGCAGGGGCGGGGCTGTGTGTGATCGTCTATGCGGTGCAGATCGTCACCTTGCTGATGCGGGGGGCACGGCCATGACCTCGGTATCTGTCGGACTGATTGGCATTGGTTGCCTGTTCCTGCTGCTGATCCTGCGGGCCCCGGTGGCCTTTGCGATGATGATCGTGGGCTTCTTCGGCTATTGGGTGCTGGAAGGGTTTCGCAGCGCTGGCGGCGTTCTGCTGACCGAAAGCTATTCGGCCGTGTCCAACTATAACCTGATCGTGGTGCCGATGTTTGTCCTGTTGGGCAACGTGTCTTCTGTGGCGGGGTTCAGCCGGGGTCTGTATGACGCGGCTTTCGCTTGGATCGGGCGGTTCCGGGGCGGGCTGGCCTCGGCCTCGGTGCTGGGCTGCGCGCTGTTCGCGGCGGTATCGGGATCGTCGGTGGCCACGGCGGTGACGTTGGGCAAAGTCGCCCTGCCCGAGATGAAGCGCCTGGGCTATTCGCAAAGCCTGTCCACCGGATCCATCGCGGCGGGGGGTACGCTGGGCTTTCTGATCCCGCCCTCGACCGGTTTCGTGATCTACGCGATCCTGACCGAGGAAAGCATCGGCCGGCTGTTCATGGCCGGGATCCTGCCGGGTCTGCTGCTGATGGTGCTGTTCATGGCGGTGATCTGGCTGGTCGCGGTGCTGGACCCCAAGGCGGGGCCGGGCGGTCCGGTCATGCCGCTGTCGGAACGGATCCGGTCGCTGGCCGATGCCGGGCCGTTGATCGGGGTGATCGTGATTTCCATCGGCGGGATCTATCTGGGGGTGTTCACGCCGGTTGAGGCCTCGGGCATCGGGGCTGCCCTGGTGATCCTGCTGGCTTTTGCCCGCCGCCGGCTGACCCTGGCGACTTTTCGCGAGGCGGTTCTGGAGACGCTGTCGACCTCGGCCATGCTGTACATGATCGTGATCGGGGCGAATGTCCTGAACCCGTTCTTTGCCGTCACCCATATCCCTGCGACGCTGGGGGCCGGGCTGGAATCCATGGGGCTGGGCCCCTATGGCACCTTGCTGTTCATCGTGCTGACCTATGTTGTCCTGGGCATGTTCATGGACGGGCTGTCGATGCTGGTGGTGACCATCCCCATCGTCTATCCGGTCATCCTGTCGCAGGGCTTCGATCCGGTCTGGTTCGGGGTGATCGCGGTGATCGTCATCGAGATGGGGATGATCACGCCACCTGTGGGACTGAACGTCTTTGTTGTACGGGGGGTCGCCGGGCCCGATGTGCCGCTGATGACGGTGTTCAAGGGGGTTCTGCCGTTCCTGGGGGCGATGATCGTGGCGTTGCTGCTGATCGTGGCTTTCCCGCAAATCGCCCTGATGATCCCGAACACCATGTTCAACTGATCCCATCCCGGCGCTCTGTGCGCCGGGGCGGTCCAGGCAGGGTCCGATCGGTGGGACCGGTTTTCGGGTCCCCTGCCTCTTCAAACGACCCCAGGCAGGCCATCGTGGGCAAAGCCGCGACGATCTGTCTGGTCCTGACACCCGGGGTGCGGTGACCCGACGGTCCGGCCCCATGACAAAGGGAGATCCACCCATGATGATGCCTGCCAGAACCACCCTCCTTGCGGCGGCCCTGGGCCTGAGCGCAGGGCTCGTTTCGGCCGAAGAACTGAAGCTGGCCGATTACCAGCCCTCGACCCACCCCTATGCAACCGGGGTCTATGTGCCTTTTGCCGAGGAAATCGCCGCCGCCACCGATGGTGCGGTGACCGTCCGTGCCTATATGGGCGGCGAGCTGGGCGCCGGCCCTGCCGAGCAATACAACCGCGTCGTCGATGGCGTGACCGATCTGGCCTTTGGCCTGCCGGGCTATACGGCGGCGAACTTTCCCAAAACGCTGCTGACCGAACTGCCCGGCGTGATCAACGCCGAAACCGGCACCGCGCGGCTGATCGCCAATCTGGATGCCCTGTCCTCGGAATACCGCCGCGTGGTGCTGATCGGTCTGTGGAACAATGCGCCGAACCTGTTGTTCATGGCGGATACGCCGGTTCGGTCGCCGTCGGATCTGGCGGGCAAGAAGATCCGTGTGCCGTCGCGCAATGCCGGGCTGATCATCGAGGCCTGGGGGGCGACCCCGGTGTCTATGCCGGTCTCCGAGATCTACAATTCGATGCAGACAGGGATCATTGATGGGGCCTTCATCGACGGCACCGCGACCTCTGTGTTCCGCCTGTCCGAGGTGACCGATTACATCACGACGGGCATGGATTCGGTCCTTTCCAGCTTTTTCCTGCTGATGAACCGCGACAGTTTCCGTGACCTGACCGAGGATCAGCAGGCTGCTGTTCTGGCGGCCGGGCGTGAGGCCTCGGTGCGTGGAAATGCGGTGCAGCTTGCCGGTGCCGAGAAGGGTCTGGCCGAGTTCGCGGCGCTGCCCGACAAGGAGATCATCGTGCTGACCCCAGACGAGGCCGAGGCCTTTAACGCCGCCGCTGTGCCCGTGGTCGAGAAGGTGCTGGATGAGGCCGAGGCCAAGGGGCTGGAGGCCCGCGCCTTCGTTGCCGCGTTGCAGGCGGACTGAACGGATCGTCCTGCGATGACGCATCGGGCGGGGCCGGGGATCCTGCCCGTTTGCCGTTTGGGACCCTGGCCTGTCTATCCGGCCAGCCCGGCCTCGGCCACACAGCGGATCAGCGCGGCACGAAACTGTTCCGTGGCCGGTTCCTCATGCTGATTGCGCAGGCTGGTCAGACCGATGGGGGCCGGTGCCTCGGGCAGGTCCAGCGCCACCTGTCGCAACTCGGGGCGCAATTGCGACAGCCGCTTTTCGCTATAGCTCAGCAGGGCGATGGATTGCCCCTCGACGATCATCTGCTCGGCATTGGCGAAGGACAGGATCTCGCAGGTCTGGGCCGGGGGCAATTCGCCCGCGTCGCTGAAAAGGCGTTCGAAATAGCGCCGGATCGGTGTGCCATGGGGGGCGACCGTGCAGGTCCAGCGCTTGAGATCGCGAATCCCCAGCAGCTGGGAGTGGCAGGGATGATCGTGGCGGGCGATGAAGGCGAAGATCTCGTTATAAAGCGTCTCTTCCTTCAGGTCGGGGGACACGGCCTCACCGCGCAGAATGCCCATGATCACATCAATCTCGCGCCGTTTCAGGGCCTGGACCAGGGACAAATAGCTGCCGGGGATGGCGGTCAGGCGCAGGCGCGGATGTTGCTGGCTCAGGATGCTGAGGGCGCGAATGGCAAGATCCTGTCCCGAAAAGGGCAGCATGCCAACGGCCATCCGTCCCATCAGACCGGCCGAGGCACCGCGCAGGTCCGACGGCAAGGCGGCCAGATCGCGATCGACCGCATCCCACAGGGCATTCAGCGCCAGCGCCAGCTCGGTCGGATCCAGGCCATGGGCGCGGCGCGCAAACACGGGCTGGCCCAGGAACGCGCCCAGTTGGGTCAGGGTTCGGCTGACCATGGGCTGGCTGATGGACAGGACGGCGGCGGCGGCCTTGGTGCTGCCGTTGCGGATCACCGCGTCCAGGGTTTCCAGGTGGATCCAGCTGAGCCGCGCCGCCAGATAGCCCGGGGGCTTGTCGGCAAAAAGCTGCTGCTCCGCGCGTTCGATCCGATCCAGGATCCGGTGGCACCGCCCGATCACCACCTCCCCCAGCGATGTTGGTTCGGTCCCCGACCAGCCGCGCTGAAAAAGGGTTGCGCCCAGGGTGTCCTCGGCGCCGGCCAGGGCACGTGATACCGCCGACTGGCTGGTGTTCAGCGCTTCGGCGGCATGGGCGACCCGCCGGGTGTCGGAAATCGCGCAGATGGCCCGGATCTGTTTGAGGCTCAGCCGAGAGCCTTCGGGTATGGTTGTCATGACGGTCCTGATGGGGCGGGAATGCCTGCTGATGATATAACATAATCGGGAATAACTATTAAGAAGAAGAATAAGACGGCACGGGCAAGTCATGTCAAACATGCCTCCAACGGCGATACGGGTGGATCACGGTGGTAAGGTCAGGATCCATCGGCAGCGCCAGACGACACCCGCCGGGGTGCCGAGGGGAGGAACGGAATGCCTGATCGGTGTCACGACATTGCCGGCCCCGGCCGGGGTGGGAACAGCCTGGATGTTCGCCCCGGGTCCGGAGGCTGACCCCCCCGAAACCATCCCAGCGCCCGGCCCCGGGCCGGTCGCCACGGAACAACCATTCAGAACGAGGAGAGGAAAATGACCAAGAGCCTTGAAGGCCGCATCAAAGAACATGGCGGCAACCCTTCGAAAATGTTGCAAAATTCGCAGGTCGGCCCCTATGTTTTCCCGGTCGCCCCGCAATACACCAACTGGATCGAAGAGGTCCGGGCCTGGCGCAACAGTGCCGTGTTGCTGAACCAGTCCTACCACATGACGGACCTGTACCTGCGCGGCCCCGATGCGATCCGCATGCTGTCCCATGTCGGTGTGAACAGCTTCAAGAACTTTGGCCGCAACAAGGCCAAGCAACTGGTCTGCTGTAACTATGATGGCTACGTGATCGGCGACGGTATCATCTTTGCGCTGGAAGACGATGAGATCCTCTATGTCGGTCGTCCGCCGCTGGCCCACTGGATGAAGTTCATCGCCGACACGGGCGATTTCGACGTCACCGCCGAACTGGACATCCGCAGCCTGGAAAACCCCGACAAGCCGCGCAAGCTGTACCGCTATGAGGTGCAGGGGCCGAAGGCGCTGGACATCCTCAACGAGGTGAACGAAGGCGGCCCGCTGACCACCAAGTTCTTCAACATGGGCGAGATCACCATCGCTGGCTGCAAGGCCCGCACGCTCAGCCACGGCATGGGTGGCGCCCAGGGTCTGGAGATCTGGGGCCCCTATGAAGATGGCCAGAAGGTCATGGACCGGCTGATCGAGGTCGGTGAGAAATACGGCATGCGGCGCGGTGGCGCGCGGGCCTATTCCACCGCCGCGATGGAATCCGGCTGGATCCCCTCGCCGCTGCCCGCCATCTACACCGGCGAGAAGATGAAGCCCTACCGCGAATGGCTGCCCGCTGACGGGTTCGAGGCCACGTGCTCGGTCGGGGGCAGCTTCCAGCCCGATAATGTCGAGCAGTTCTACTTGACGCCCTGGGATCTGGATTATGGCAGGGTGGTCAAGTTCGATCATGACTTCATCGGCCGCGAAGCCCTTGAGAAAATGGCCGAAGGCCCGCATCGCAAGAAGATCACGCTGGTCTGGGAAAAGGACGATGTGCTGAAGATCTTTGCCGGCATGATGGAAGATTTCCCCGCGCCGAAGCTGATGGAACTGCCGGCCGGCCATTACGCCGCGCATCCCTATGATCAGGTGCTGAAAGACGGCAAGGCGGTCGGTGTGTCCACCTATCCGGTCTATTCGGCCAACGAACGGGCCTGGATTTCGCTGGCCATCGTGCAACCGGAACTGGCCGCGCAAGGGACGATGCTGGACATCGTCTGGGGTGAGGCCGATGGCGGCACGGCGAAACCCCATGTCGAGGAACACCGCCAGATGACTGTGGCCGCCGAGGCCCATCCCTGGCCGATCCACGAAGCTGCGCGCAAGGAATACCGCGCCCAGAAATAACCCATCCGGACCGGCGTCCTGATGTCGCCGGTCCGGCCTTTTGTATGGTGTGACGATTTCTGTGACCCGATTGTCAGGGGTCCATGGCCTGGTTTCATGGTGATGCCGCGCAAATTCCGGGATCGGATGCGCGGCATTCTCTGTGCCAACCGGCTTGATCGGCGGATGGCGGGCGCAGAAAGGCCTCACAGATGTCATTCGTGACGGAAAGACAGGACTGCCCCAGGGTCTTTGGCATCGGGCCCCACCGGGCCATGAAATCACATCCGCCCCAACCGGTTCTCATCGTCGATTACCGCCAAGGTGCCGGCCGTGCCGGTCCAGCGCCATAGAACGAGGTTCAGGCTGTTTGCCGCCGCGCCCTTGGCGAAGCTGCGCACCAGCAGGCCGACAAAACTGTCCGCGATCAGGGTCCGGGCCAGATCTTGTGTCGGTGCCGTGTGGCCGGCCAGCATCGTCAGGCGCCAGCCCGGATCGGCCAGGGTCTGGGCTGTCTGTTCGTGTCGCGTCAGCTGCACGGTATCGCGCGTGTCAAAGACCGGGCCCAGATCGGCGCGATAGGAGACCAGAACCGTGGGTTGAAGGCTGCCCGCCTGGTTGGCTTCGCGCACAGCAGTGGCCGGGTCGGTTGCGGTGTAAAGTGCGGGCATCCCCCTGGGGTTAAAGCGCCCACCATGACGTTCCGCCCCATGGCCGGACAGCGGGTCGCGTGCATAGGCGGGGTTCAGGGCGCGGTAGAGCGGCCCGGCATACCGCCCGTTGGTCAGAGGCATCAGGCGAAGACGCCGGCATCGACTGCGTCGATATATTCAAGGACTTGCTGGGCCTTGCCCTCTTGCACCAGTTGCATCGCGGTGCGACCGTCAAAGCCGGGCAGGGGCTCGGACCGGTACCAGGCATAGGCCATCAGCTCCGATCCAAAGCGCGGTTCGACCTTGTTGAGAACCTCGACCAGTTCGCGCAGGCGGCGCTGTGTCTTGTCCGAGCTGATCCGGGTTCGGCGTTGCACGGCGTCCTTGCCCAATCCGACGGTCATGGCGACCTCCTCGGCCGAGGTGCGCAGCGCGGCGGCGATCTTGCGGGGTTCGAACTGTCCGCTTTCGGCAAAGTTTGCAAGCTGCATGGCGCCCTATATCGGTTTGTTTGACGTTATATAGCGTCACAATAGCCGGAAAGCAAGGGAAGCAGATCAACCAAGGGATGTGGTGGGGGCCCTTGGCCGGGGTGCTGCCCGCGATAATCTGCCCTGTTGCCGGGCTGTGGGCTTGTTTATGTGTCAGAGCCGTGCAAACAGATGAAATCTGTCAGGAACAACCGAAAAGGCGTGCGATGGCCGCCCGCGGCACGGATACAGACCAGACCCCGGATTCGGCCGATGCGCCGGAAGCCGAGGGCTATGTGTTGGACAAGCAGGTCGGGTTCCTGTTGCGCAATGCCTATCAGCGCCATCAGATGATCTTTGCCGAGCAGATGACCGTTGGGCTGACGGCGATGCAGTTTTCCATGTTGTTCCGCCTGATCCAGCGGCAGGATCCGATTTCGCAGAACGCGTTGGGGCGGCTTGTGGCGATGGATGCGGCGACGACAAAAGGGGTGGTGTCGCGCCTGCAGGCCCAGGGCTTGATCACGACAGCGCGCGACCCGGATGACAAGCGCCGCTACATGCTGCGCTCAACCCAGAAGGGCCGTGACCTGCTGGCCCGTGCCTTGCCGATGGCGATCGGCATTTCCGAGGCAACGCTGGCGCCGCTGACCCGGCGGGAGAAGGACACGCTATTGCGGTTGTTGACGAAAATCTGCTGATTTCATGTCAGCGGTACGGGCCTGTCGGGTCAAGGTCCCTGAGGCGAATCGCCGCATGCCTGGGGACGTATTGTGCGGGTTGAAGGGCGACCAGCCCAAGATTTTCAGGCGTGGCTTTCACGCCAGAAATGCATTTAATTAATTGATAATATTATAATTTATAAATTGAATATATTTTAATCTTGTTTTTGTACAAACATCAATTAAACAGTCTATATAGTTCGTATGCAAACAAATATCCCGTCCATGGGTTTGCGGGGTGACCAGATCGTGCCAGGCGCGCACGTCATGCCGAAGAAGGAGGCCCCGGTCTTGCCGTGGTGGCAGGGCAAAGCCTGCGCATGTCACAGGTCCTGACGTTGTCGGGGCGAAATGGCGGGCAGGCGAACCAACAAGCGGTGCACAAGCACCCCAACCAAATCAACAATCCAACAGGAGCATACCTAGATGTTGAGAAAACTGTCCCTCTGGCTGGTCGGGCTGGTCATTCTGGCCTGCTACGTCGTGCCTTATGGGTTGCTTGGCGATACGCCGTCATGGACCGGGGCTTTCCTTTTCTGGATCCTCGCGGGTGTCGCGATCATCGTGCTGAATGCGCTGGCGACGGCCTCGTTCGGGGAGGACGGGGAATGAGCCAGTCTTTCATCTGGTGGGGCATCGCGGCCTATGTGGTGATCTCGATCGTGGTTGCGGTGATGTCGCGGACCGAAAAGTCATCGACCACCATGTCCGACTATTTCCTGGGTGGGCGCAGCATGGGCGGGATCGTCTCGGCGCTCAGCTATTCGGCGACGACCTATTCGGCCTTCATGATGGTCGGTCTGGCCGGTCTGACCTACAGGGGCGGTGTCGGCGCGCTGGGGTTTGAAATCGTCTATTTCGCCGGTGTGTCGCTGGTCGCGATCTTCGGGCCGCGGTTCTGGGCGGCGGGCAAGAAATACGGGTTCGTCACCCCGTCCGAGATGCTGGGCGCGCGCTATGGCAGCCGGGCGGTCGCGGTGGCGGCGGCGGTGGTCAGCTGCATCTTCCTGATCCCCTATTCTGCCGTGCAACTGTCCGGTGTCGGCTATCTGGTGACCGGCATGTCGGGAGGGGCGATCGGGTTTGGCACGGGGCTGTTGATTGCAACTGCGCTGGCGATCTTCTTTTCCTATGTGGCCGGTATCCGTTCGGTGATGTGGACCGACAGCCTGCAGGCGCTGGTCATGATCGTGGCCTCGACCGTTGTCGCCGTGCTGGTGGTGCGCGAGCTGGGCGGCTTTACCGGCATGTTCGATACGATTGCCGAAACCAGCCCCGAGATGCTGACCGTGCCCGGCCCGGGTTTGTTCAGCCTGCAAACCTTTATCGGGCTGACCATTCCGTGGTTCTTCTTCTCGATCTCGAACCCGCAGGTCAGTCAGCGTCTGTTCATGCCGGAATCCCTGGGGGCGTTGCGGCGGATGTTGCTGATCTTCCTGTGCTTCGGGTTGATCTACACCGTTGTCGCGGTGGTCTGGGGCTTTTCCGCCTTTGTCGCCTTCCCTGATTTGACAAGCGCGGATCTGGCGACCTCGGTTCTGCTGGCCTCGGATTTCGTGCCGCCGGTTCTGGGGGTGGTTGTCATGGTCGGTATCCTGGCGGCTGCTGTCTCGACCATCGACTCGATCCTGCTGACGCTGTCGTCGATGGTGGCCCGTGATGTCTATGGCAATGTCAGCGGCGATGCCTCGGATCACCGTCAGTTGTGGGTCGGCAAGCTGGTGATTCCAGTCATCTCGCTACTGGCGCTTGGCTTTGCCGCGCTGGAACTGAGCCTGATCTCGATCCTGTCGGTGGCTGCCTCGGCGGGGCTGGTGGTGATCGTGCCGGCGATCGTGGGCGCGTTCTTCTGGGCGCGGGGCACGGCCGCCGGTGCGCTGGTCAGCATTGCCGGCGGGGGGATCTTCGTGATCGTGATGTACCTGACCGGCAACAAGCTGTTCGGCTACAACGCGGGCATTCTGGGGCTGCCTGTATCCACCCTGTTGTTCGTCGGGGTCAGCCTGCTGACCCGGCCGGGCAATGAGGTGACCGAGGGCTTCGTGTCTTCCGGCGCCACCTCGGCCCCCACAGCGCGGGCCAGCTGACACCAACGGCCCCTGTGCCTATTAGGTGCGGGGGCCATTTGCCGGGATCGGGCCCGGGTGGGTTTCGGTTCTTGTTTTGCCCGTTTTTATCCAAGCCATTCAGACCGGACCACGGAGGACAGCATGACACATCCCGTGCATCTGAGGGTCAATGATCACCTGTACGATCTGACTGTCGATCCCGATCGTAGCCTGCTGGACGTGCTGCGCAGCGAACTGGGCTTGAAGGGGCCGAAATACGGGTGTGGCAAGGCGCAATGCGGGGCCTGTACCGTGCTGGTCGATGGTGCCCCGGCCCGGGCCTGTGTGCTGCGCGTGGGCAAGCTGGGCGCGCGGGGGGTGACCACGCTTGAGGGGCTGACCGGCCCCGAGCCGGACACCCTGCATCCGGTGCAGGCCGGGTTTGTCGCCGAAGAGGGCGCACAGTGCGGCTATTGTCTGAACGGGATGATCATGAGCGCGGTGGCGCTGTTGCAGCAGGTGCCCGATCCGACCGAGGCCGAGATCCGCGCGGCCTTGCGCCATAACCTGTGCCGGTGCGGCACCCACAAGGAAATCATCGCCTCGGTCCTGCGTGCCGCGCAGATGATGGCGTCGTCCGGAAAGGTCCCGTCCCATGACTGATCCCGTATTTGGCCGCGTGTCGATCTGCCGTGAGACCGAGACCGGCGTTGAGACCTATCTGGTCTTTGACACCTCGGGTGTCTTGACTGCGTTCAATGGCCATGTGGATCTGGGCACGGGCATCCAGACCGCCCTAGCGCAGATCGTTGCCGAGGAAGCCGAGCTGCCCCTGTCGCGTGTTCGGGTGGTTCTGGGCGACACGGCGAAAACGCCCGATCAGGGGCCGACGATTGCCTCGGAGACGATCCAGGTGGCTGCGGTTCCGTTGCGTGCCGCAGCGGCACAGTTGCGCCATTTGCTGGCCGGGCTGGGCGCACGGCGCTTCAATGCGCCCGAAGACGGGGTCATGTTGCGCGATGGCCATGTCCACTGGCGGGACGGTGCGGTCCGCTATGAAAGCCTGATCGCGGGACGGGAGGATACCCTGCGGCTCAGGTCCGATATCGCCGTGAAATCGCCCGGGGACTATCGCATTGTCGGGCAGAAGACCCCGCGCCAGGATCTGCCGGACAAGGTGACCGGGCGTCATGTTTACATCCATGATGTGGATGTGGCCGGGATGCTGCACGGCCATGTGATCCGCCCGCCGTACAATGGGCGCGACAGCGGTCCGTTCATCGGCACCAGCCTGATTGATTGGGATGAGGCGGCGGTGCGCGATCTGCCGGGTTTTGTCGCCGTGGTCCGGCGGGGCGATTTTCTGGCTGTGGTCGCCGAGCGGGCCGATCAGGCCCAGACGATTGCCGAGCGGTTGCCGGTGCGTTGGCAGGCTTTCCCTGTGGCGCCGGACTTGTCGGATCTGCGCTATGCCATCCGTAACCAGCCAGCGACCCCGCGTGTTGTGGACGAGACGGGCGATTTCGCCCAGGCCATCACCCAGACCGACCCGTCCCTGACGCGGACCTATGTCTGGCCCTACCATCTGCATGGGTCGATCGGGCCGTCCTGTGCGGTGGCGGACTGGAACGATGGGGCGCCGATCGTGTGGTCCGGCACCCAGAATCCGCATATGCTGCGGGATGATCTGGCCACCCTGACGGGGCTGCCCGCTGACCAGATCGAGATCCGCCGGTATCAGGCCGCCGGGTGCTATGGCCGCAACTGTGCCGATGACGTTTGCGGTGACGCGCTGATGCTGGCGCAGGCCGTGGGACGCCCGGTTCGGGTACAGTTGACCCGGGCGCAGGAACATCTGTGGGAACCCAAGGGCGCGGCGCAACTGATGGAGGTGCAGGGCGGCCTGAAGGACGGCAAGATCCACGCCTATAGCCTGGACACATGGTATCCGTCGAACCGGGGCCCGAACCTGGCGCTGTTGCTGACCGGTCAGGTCTCGGCCGAGCCGCGCCCCTCGGACATGGGCGACCGCACCAGCATTCCACCCTATCGCATCCCGCACAAGCGTATCACCGTGCATGACATGGCCCCCATCGTGCGGGCGGCCTGGATGCGGGGGGTCTCGGCGCTGCCCAACACCTTTGCCCATGAAAGCTTTGTCGATGAACTGGCCCATGAGGCGGGCGAGGATCCGGTGGCGTTTCGCTTGCGCCACCTTGACGATCCCCGGGTCTGCGATCTGATCCGCCACACCGCCGAGGCCGGTGGCTGGCAGGAACGGACCGCGCCCCGGCTGCGGCGCGAGGGGCGGATGGCCTATGGTCAGGGCTTTGCCTATGCCACCTATGTCCATGGCACCTTTCCCGGCACCGCTGCCGCCTCGGCTGCCTGGGTCTGCGATGTGGCCATTGACATGGAAACCGGCGAGGTCACCCTGACCCGGGTGTTCGTCGGTCAGGATCAGGGGTTGGTCATCAACCCCGATGGGGTGCGCCATCAGATCCATGGCAACGTCAACCAGACCGCTGGCCGGGTCCTGACCGAGGCGGTCAGCTTTGACGAGATCACGGTGACCCCGACCAGCTGGGCCAACTATCCGATCATGACCTTCCCCGAAACCCCCGAGATCGATACATTGTTGATCGAGCGTCCGGGCGACCCGCCCCTTGGGGTCGGCGAAAGCGCGGCTGTGCCCTCGGCTGCCGCCATCGCCAATGCGATTTTCGATGCCACCGGCGTGCGGATGCGCGAGGCGCCCTTTACGCCCGAAAAGATGCGGGCGGCCCTGGGTATCACTCCGGCCGAGATCCCCACCCGGGCCTTGGGGGCACCGGATGGGCGAAAGGGCGGGTGGTTGCGATCCCGCTCTTTGGCGCTGGCCGCTGCAGTGGGTGGGGCGTTGACTGTCGGGGCCGTGGCCCTGCCGATCAGCCGTGCGATCCCGCCCACGGCGGCCCCCCGTGCGGACAGCTTTTCGCAGGAGTTGCTGGACCGGGGTTCCCAGGTCTTCGCCGCCGGGAATTGCGCGACCTGCCACACGGCCGAGGGTGGTTTGCCCAATGCCGGCGGGCGCGCGGTGGAAACGCCCTTCGGTACGATCTATTCCACGAACCTTACCCCCGACCGGGAGACCGGGATGGGCCTGTGGTCCTTTACCGCCTTTGATCGGGCCATGCGCCAGGGGATCAATCGCGAAGGGCATCACCTCTATCCTGCCTTCCCCTACACCGCCTTTGCCCGGATCAGCGATGAGGACATGTATGCCCTCTACGCCTATCTGCAAACCTTGCCCCCGGTGACGGCCGAGACGCCCCGGGCGCAGATGATCTTTCCGGCCAATATCCGGTCGGCAAATGCGGCCTGGAACCTGCTGTTTCACCGCGATGGGGGACCGATCGCTGAAGATCCGGCCCGGGATGCGGCCTGGAACAGGGGGCGATACTTGGTCGAGGCGGCGGGGCATTGCAGCGCCTGTCACAGCCCGCGCAACCTTTTGGGCGCGGAAAGGACCGGAGAGGCGGCGCTGTCGGGGGCGATCATCAAGGGCTGGTTCGCGCCCGCCCTGGCCGGGACCGCTGCCGGCGCGCGGGGCTGGGACAAGGACAGCCTGTTTGCCTATCTCCGGAATGGCGTGGCGCCGGGGCGGGCAGCGGCTTCGGGGCCGATGGCCGATGTGGTCGCCAGTTTGGCCACGCTGCCGGATGCGGATATCGCAGCCATGGCGACTTATCTGGCCACGTTGACCGAAGGGGCCGAAGTGCCTGTGCCGGCCCCGGTTTTGCCCGCCGATCCCGGCGCCAGCCACCGTCTGTTTGAAAGCGCCTGTGCCACCTGCCATGAGCCGGCCATCGCTGGCACGGTAACGGCGGCCCATGTGCCGCTGGGTCAGTCGATGGCCGTGCGCGCGCCGGTGGCCGAGGTGCTGAAAACAGTGATCCGTGACGGTCTGGTGGGCCCGATGGGATCCGACCTGCGCGACATGCCGGCCTTCGGTGCCGAGCTTACAGACAGCCAGATTGAGGACCTGGCGGCGTATGTGCGGGCCCGCTACAGCCCCGATTTGCCGGCCTGGGATTAGCGCATACCTATAAAAAGTGCGCATTTTCTTTGAATCTTTGTCAAAGGGTTGGCTGACATCAGCCCTCAATAGGTCCGCCTGGCCGCAGGCTGAATTGAAAGAACATTGGATTTGCATAATGATGGCGTATTGATAAAATAATGTTATGATACGTCTAAGAAAGTTAAAGCGATGAACCGTCAGGGGAGGGTGCCATGCTGATCGCGATTGTCCAAATACCGGGGCTTCAGCGAAGCGAGGAAGAGGCCATCAAGTCGGCGCTGACCTCGCTTCCGCTCTATGACGGGCTGGACGGGTTGAAGTGCAAGTACTTCCTCAATGGCGAGGCTGGCGGCGGTGGCGTCTATCTGTGGGAATCCCGTGAGAAGGCCGACGCCTGGTACAACGACGACTGGGCGCGCAAGATCGAAGAGAGGTTCGGCGCGCGGCCGACACTGACCTATTACGAAAACTACGTTGTCATCGATAACGACGCAGGCACATTGAGCGTGAACGCTGCGGTGTCGCCTCTGCCCTCCAAGGGCTGAACGCGCCTTAGCCTGGCAGGGCGGAGGCTCCGATTTCGTCCAGGCATCGACGGATTTCGCGGATCAGCAGACGCAGCGAGCGCGACTGGGGGCTGCCAGCGGGCAAGAGGAGTTTGGGCTCCCACACGGTCTTCGGAACCAACGGGCGGAGCGTGATATGCTCCAGTCCGGCACTGCGTGCGGCGAGAGAATCGAGGATCGCCACCCCCGCGCCTGCGGCGACGAACTGGCAGATCGAAGCGCCCAGCGTACAGTCGCCGGCCAAGGTATATGGGACGTTTTCAAGGGCAAATACCTGGGCGATTTGCTGGTGCAGGCGGGTGTTTTCGGGGGGGCCGTAAATCGTTTCGCCAGCAAGGTCCTGCGGGCCCAAGGTGTCGCGCAGGGTCAGGGGGTGATCGCGGGGCAAAAGACAGACGATCGGCATTTTCGGCAGGTCTTCATGATCGATTCCGGCTGTATTGGGCGGCAACGCGGTGATGCCCAGATGGCAGCGTCGGGTTGCCATGAGGTCGAGAATTTCCGACGAGCGCGACACGGTGAGCCGGATCTTCAGGTCCGGCATTTTCTGACGCACCGCAGTCAGCGCCTGTGGCAGGCAGAGCGTGCCGAAAGCGCCGGTGGCGGCGACATGCAGAAAGCCCTCGCGCTTCTGGCGGATCGCCTGGGCGGCATGTTCAAGCTGCTGTAGGCCAACGAAGCTGCGCTCGACTTCGCCGAAGAAATGGATTGCGTCGGTCGTTGCGCTGATCCCTGCGCCGGTGCGGGTAAACAGCTCCAACTCCAGCGTTGCCTCCAGATCGCGGATCAACCGGCTGACAGCTGGCTGGGTGACGGCCATCATCTGCGCCGCAGTGGTCATGTTTCCGGTCTGAAAGACCAGCCGGAAGGCTTCGATCTGCCGGGGGTTAATCTTCATGCAGATATCATAACATTTTGTTATCATATGGTCCAGCAATGAATTGGACACTTTGGGTCCGCTTTGCCACCCTTTTCTCGTTCGCGGAGGACCGACCCGACGGGTCGCGAAGGCGCTCAGGCGTCTGGGGAGGAAGGGCGAAGATGGGATCGGTTGGGACCGAAGTGGTCGTCATTGGCAGTGGATTTGGTGGTTCGGTGACTGCCGCCCGTCTTGCCGAGGGCGGCGCGAAGGTGACGTTGCTTGAGCGCGGCCCTTGGTGGGATACGGTGCCCACGCGCTCGATGGGGATCGCCGACACCACGCCGTTTCCGCGCGGCCTGCGCCTGTTCACCCATTCCTTGCGCTCGTTGTACCATCCGCTGCTGCCTTGGGGGCGTGTCCGGGTGAATCGCAAGGGGATGTTCGAAGTCTATTTCTCGCGCGGGATGGAGATCGTCTGTTCCTCGGGCGTGGGCGGGGGCAGCCATGTCTATTCCGCCCTGCATCGGCGCCCCGCGCGGCCCGACTTTTGGGATGGTCATTGCGATGATCTTGATGAGGCTGCAATGGCACCGCATTACGCCGCGTTTCTTGCGCGGGTTGGGTCGGATCGTGCGGGCCCAGACAACACCCCGCCACATACCGCCGCGCAGGTCTATGCCAACCACCCCGATTTCGAACCGGTGGTACCCAAGGACGAGACCCGGGTTGGTTTTTTGTTTCCGCGCGATCCGTCCAAGCCGCAGTTGGTGCAGACGGAGCATGGCATAAACCGTTGGGAAACGGACTATTCCTCTGGGGATCACGGCTTTCTTGGTGCGCCGTCCGGGTCGAAATCAAGCATGGATTTTATCTATCTCGCGCCGGCGATGAAACAGGGGCTAGAGGTGCGTGCGCTTAGCGAGGCACGGGTGATCACGGCCCTTCAGGGGCGGGGCAGACGCCGATTCCGGGTCGATTACCTCGATCACAAGGCCAACCGGCCTGCGTCGATCGAGGCCGATCAGGTTTTTGTCGGAGCCGGCACGATGAACACGCTGCGGCTGCTTCTCGAAAGCCGTGATCTCCATGGTGGGCTCTCGGGTATGCCGCACCTGGGTCAGCGCTTCAGCGGCAATGGCGACATCCGCGGATTCTGGGATCTGAACGATCCCGCAGTCAATAACACTGAAGGCATGCCAAGCAAGGGTGGGATCCGCCTGCGCGACCCGGCGTTGCCCCAGGCCGGGGTTGGACGCAACAACATGCCCAGCGTGAGCGCCTATCCGTTCCCACGCGTTCTGCGCGAGCGGCTGAAACGCGGCATGGTCGTGAGCTGCATGGGCACCGATGCGATGGATGGCGTGGTCCGCTTCGAGGGACGGCGCTTTCGGGTCCGGTTCGATCCGTCGGGCAGTCCGGTTTATGCGCAGAATTTCGAGGCAATGCAGCATATTGCACGCCTTTCGGGGCGCAAGATCTACGCCAGCCGTAACCCCTCGACGGTGCATCCGATGGGCGGGGCCTGTCTTGGCCGGGCCGGGGAAGGTGGCGTTGTTGGTGCCGATGGGATGGTCCATGGTGTGCCTGGCTTGCATGTGGTCGATGCGGCGGCCTTTCCCCTGCCGACGGCGGCGCCGCCGACGCTGAGTATCGGGGCTTGGGGCGAAAATGTTGCAGCGCGCTTTTTGGCGAAGGGATGATGGTGCAGGTCGATCTGGCTGCCCTGTCTTCGGTTTTCTTTGCCGAGGGGCTGTCCCAGGTGGCGCGGGGGAGCGCGCGATTCTGAGGAAACACTTGAGAGAGTAGACTGGAGGAGATCTACATGACGAAATTTGGACGCAGAACTGTGTTGGCTGGTGCTTCGGCTCTGGCGCTCAGCGTTTCGGCCGGCATGGCGCTGGCCCAGGAAACGATGAACATCGGTGTTGTCGGTCCGCTTACCGGCGGTGGCGCGGCTTGGGGGCTGGGTATGGCTGGCGGCGCGGAGATCGCCGCAGCCGAGGTCAATGCGCGCGGGGGGCTGAAGGTGGGTGACACCTCTTATCAGCTTAACATCGTCTCCTATGACGACCAGTACAAGGCCGCCGAGGCGGTAACCGCGATCAACCGGCTGATGGGGCCGGATGATGTGCGTTTTGTCTTTGGTCCGATTGGCTCGGCCTCGCTTTTGGCGATCAAGCCACTGACTGAGCGCAACGGCGTCCTGCTGTTCACCGGCGCTTGGGCCGCGGATGTGCTGAAGGACAGCAATTATATCTTCCGCAGCGGTCCTACGACGCAGGAATTCGCGCCCTCGACCGTGGCTTGGCTCAAGGAATACCGGCCTGATGCGACCCGCGTCGCGCTGATCGCAGCCAATGATGAGACAGGCTGGAACAGTCAGCGCATCCAAACCGCAGCCTATGCGGAGGGTGGTTTCGAGGTGGTTTCGGCCGAGTATTTCGAGCGCAGCCAGACCGATTTCCGCGCCATGCTGACCAAGATGCTTGCGCAGAACCCCGATACGATCGAGCTCGACACCGCGCCGCCGCGGACCGCGGGTCTGATCATCCGTCAGGCGCGGGAGTTGGGTTATACTGGCGGGTTCACCAAGTTTGGCGGCTATGATGTCGAAGAAATCGTGAAAGCGGCCGGTGCCGAGAATGCCGAAGGGGTTGTGGGGACGACGATGGCTGCGCCCGACACCGAAACCTGGAAACGACTTGGCGCAGAATTCTCCAAGCTGCACAAGGCCGAGATGAACGATTACGTGGTCATGTTCTACGATGCGGCGACCATGTTGTTCTCCGCCATAGAAAGCGCCGGCAGTATCGACAGCGACGAGGTTGTCGCCGCGCTTGAGGCGAACGTGCCCTTCGAAGGTTCGGTCGGCACGCTGAACTGGGGCGGCGGTGAGGCCTATGGTGTTGATCACCAGATTTATCGTTCGGTGATCATGGTCGAGATCCAGGACGGCGCGGGCGTCGTTATTGGCGAAGCCGCGCTCGACTGAGCGGCACAAACGGTACAAGCACATGTTCCAGCAATTTCTTGTCGTCGCCGGAATGTCGTCTGCCACCTACATGCTGACGGCCCTCGGGTTCACACTGATCTTCGGCATCATGCGCGTGGTCAACTTCGCCCATGGCGAGTTCCTGCTGGTCGGTGCATATACCGTCTTCGTCGCGCAACACGACCTTGGGTTAAGCTACGGCCTGGCCCTTCCTCTGGCGGCGCTTGTCGCCGGAGGACTTGGCGTTCTATCCGAACGCTTCCTGTTTCAGCGGTTCCTCGGCGATGAGACCGGGGGCATGATCGTCGCCCTGGCGCTTGCGATCACCATCAAGGGGGCTGTGACAATCGTCTGGGGCGTCGACAGCCAGCCGATTGACCGGCCTTTTTCTGGTTCCTTTGAGATCGGAGGCACCTTCATCCCGAAGGACCAGCTCTTTGCTGCAGGGGTTGCGTTGGTGCTGGTGGTCGCGACCTGGTGGTTGCTCAAGCACACCAGGCTGGGGTTGGCGATGCGCATGGTGGCGCAATCCTCTGAGGTGGCCCGGCTGCAAGGGGTTACCCCGTGGAAAACCTTTCCTGTCGCCTTCGCCATCGGCGCGGCACTGGCGGGGCTTGCGGGCGCGCTCGCTGCGCCGATCTATGGGGCCGAACCCAACATGGGGGACGCTGCGCTGATGAAGGCCTTCATCGTTGTGGTGTTGGGCGGGCTTGGCTCGATTCCGGGGGCGATCCTTGCCTCGGTGCTGCTTGCGACCACCGAGGCCGGCCTTTCGATCCTGTTCAATCCGACCATCGCTGCGCTGGTGTCATTCCTTGCGGTGATTGGGGTCCTGCTGGTGCGCCCGGCGGGCATTCTGGGGCGCTCGTGATGCGGTATGCCACTCTCATCCTGACCTTTCTGGTCATTGCTCTGGCGCTCTGGCCTTTTTTTGCCGGCGATCGTTTCACCTGGCATATCGCCATTCTTATCGGCATTGAGGCGCTTCTGGCGCTGAGCCTGCACCTGATGCTGCGGATCGGTCAGCTTTCGCTTGCCCAGGCCGGGTTCATGGGCATGGGGGCCTATGCTTCGGCGCTGCTGACCAAGGACCTGGGTGTTCCCTTCCTTGCAGGGATTGGCGCTGCTGTGCTGATCCCCGCAGCGTTCGCCTGGGTGATCGGGGCAGTGATCCTCAAGGTGCGCGGCGTCCATTTTGCCCTGCTTACCTTTGTCATGGGCGAAGCCATCGTGCTGGTCTTCGTCGAATTTGTCGTGCCCTTTGGCGGCAACAACGGGGTGATGAGCATCCCCCCCGCCGCGATCTTCGGTTTCGATCTGCAAAGCCGCGAGAGCTTTTATCTTCTCGTGCTGGCGGTGGTTGGCCTTGCGCTCCTGGCGATGCGGGCCATGCTGCACGGCCAGCCCGGACAGGTGTTGCGTGGGCTTGATCGCAACGAACCGCTGGTGCAGTCGCTCGGCGTCGATGCGCTGGCCTGGAGGCGGTTTGTCTTCGCTGTCAGCGCGGGCATCGCCGGGGCGTCGGGATGTCTCTATGCCCATTACCTCAACTATATCTCGCCCGAGGCCTTCAACATCTCGACGACCATTGATGCTCTGGTGATGAACGTGGTGGGCGGTGTGGGCCTGGTGACCGGACCGATCATCGGGGCCATCGTTCTGGTGCCGTTGCCGGAACTGTTCCGGTCCTTGGTCGCCTGGCAGGAGTTTCTCTACGGGCTGTCACTGCTCTTGTTGATGCTGTTCATGCCGAAAGGGCTGACTGGCTTGCTGAGGAGACGCAAATGACCGTCGCACAGCTGGAACTTCGCAATGTATCGCGCAATTTCGGCGGGATCCGGGCGGTGGAAGACGTGTCCTTCTCTGTCGAGCCGGGCAAGATCATGGGCCTGGTCGGGCCGAATGGGGCAGGCAAGACCACATTGTTCAACCTGATCACTGGCGGTTTGCCGGCCTCGTCCGGCAGTATCCATTTCGGCGGCAAGTCGATCTCGGGTTGGGGGCCGGGGCGGGTCGCCGAGGCCGGGCTCGTTCGCAGCTTTCAGGCGGCGATGACGTTGCCCGAGCTTACCGTTCGCGGACACCTGGAACAGGCGGTTCTTTTGCACCGGGCGGGTACGCCGGCACGGATGTTTTTTGGCGGCCACCTGCGCCATGCCCGGCGTGAGGCTGCCACCATCGCCGAAGAGGTCCTGGATTTCACCGGCATGGCCGCCAATGCGGACGATATTGCCGCTGATCTGCCCTATGGGCTGCAGAAGATCCTCGGCGTCGCCATGGCGATCGCCACCGGCCCGAAGATGTTGCTTGCCGATGAGCCGGCGGCTGGGCTCAACGGCGCCGAGACCGCGCGGATGGAGGCACTGTTCCGTGCTGTTCATGCCGAGCGTGGGATCTCGCTGGTGGTGATCGAACATGACCTGCCGATGGTCATGCGCCTGTGTGATCGGATCATTGCACTGGCGCAGGGACGGCTGATCGCTGACGGTACCCCGGCTGAGGTGCGCCATTCGCCGGCCTTCGTCGAGGCTTATCTGGGGAGTGCCGACGATGCGGCTTGAACTGGATGACATTTTGGTGCGCTACGGCGCGATCCAGGCAGTGCGCGGGGTATCACTGACGGTCGAGAGTGGCAGCGTCGCGGCGATCCTCGGTGCAAACGGTGCGGGCAAGTCGACTATCATGGGGGCAATCACCGGGCTGGTGCCGCTTGCGGGTGGACGGATCGTTCTTGACGGGCGCGACATCAGTGCGTTGCCCTCTGAGCAACGGGTGCGTGCGGGTGTTGCGCTGTCGCCCGAGGGCCGACGGTTGTTTCCTGACATGACGGTCCACGACAACCTGATGTCGGGGGCCTATCTCAGGCGTGACAAACTGGCGGTACGCCGGGACCTCGATATGGTCCACGGGCTGTTCCCCCGGCTCACCGAGCGCGAACAAAGCCTGGGGCGCAACCTTTCGGGCGGCGAGCAGCAAATGGTGGCGATCGGTCGTGCGTTGATGGCGGCCCCGCGGCTTCTGCTGCTTGATGAGCCCTCGCTCGGGCTGGCGCCGGCGGTCATTCACATCATGGCGGGTGCGATCCGCAAGATCGCTGAGACCGGTGTGACGGTGTTGCTTGTCGAACAGAATTCGCACCTTGCGTTATCGTTGTCGCAGACCGGGCATGTGCTTGAGACAGGGCGGCTCGTGCGTTCGGCGCCGGCGGTGGAACTGTTGCAGGACGAAGAACTGAAGCGGGCCTATCTCGGTGACGACCCGTTGGCGGTGAAGTGAAGGAGATTGACCGATGAAACTCTATCAAATGCCCGCCTCGCCCTATGTGCGTAAAGTATTGATCACAGCGATCGAGCTTGGGCTGGAGGATCAGATCGAGCGGATTGCGGCCAAGCCCCATCCGATCCAGCGCAACATGGATCTGGTGGCGTTGAACCCGTTGGGCCAGATACCCACATTGCGCCTGAACGACGGCGAGATCCTGTCGGACAGCCGGGTGATCTGCGAATATTTCGCCGCTCAGGTGTCGGACCAGACGATCTTCCCCGAGGGGCCGCGCCGCTGGCAGGCGCTTACCGAGCAATCTGTCTGCGACGGGCTGCTCGCTGCCTGCCTGTCAATCCGTTATGAACGCAGCACAAGGTCTGAAGCGCAGCAATCGGCCGATTGGATTGGTGGGCAGCTGTTGCGGATCGAGACCGTGCTCGACATGCTCGAAACACGTTGGCATAGCCCGCCCGAAGGGTTTGACATTGGCCATATTTCGGTGGCCTGCGCGCTGGGATACCTCGCTTTCCGCTTCCCCGAGATCGAGATTGCGCCGCGTTGGCCGGCGCTTGCACGCTGGGGCGCGGCGGTGGCCGGACGCCTCTCGGTTCTGGTCACGGCTCCCACGGAGGGACAGTAATGACCGGTCTTACGTCGCTGTGCAGCCGTGAATGGTTAGAGGCGCATCTCGGTGCCCCGAACCTGCGGATTTTCGACTGCAGCGTCGAGATGCAGCCACAGCCGGTTGGCAAGTCGCTGCTCGTCAGCGGGCGTGACGACTGGGCCCGTGCGCATATTCCCGGCGCGCGGTTCCTGTCGATGCCTGACGATCTCTCTTCGCCCGGGCCGACTATGCCCTACGGCTTGCCGGATGCGGACCGAGTGCAGGGGGTGCTGCGCCGCGAGGGGGTGCGTGACGATGACGTGATCGTGCTTTACGGCAAAGGCTATCCCGGGCCGGTGGTGCGGGCCTGGTGGGTGCTGATCGCCTCGGGCGCGCGCGATGTGCGGATCATTGACGGTGGCCTCGAAGGATGGTGTGCGGCCGGGTTGCCGCTTACCGCTAAGGATGCTTCCTGGCCGGAGGGTGATTTCACTGCCAGGCCCGTCGCGAAACTGCGGGCAGATGCCGCCGAAGTCGCCGCTGCGATTGACGATCCGGGTATCGCGCTGGTCAACGCGCTTTCGCCGGAGCAATTCACTGGCGAGGGTGGGGCGCATTACGGCCGTCCTGGGCGCATTCCCGGCAGTGTGAGCGTGCCGTTCCGTGCCCTCATGCATCCCGATGGGGCGTGGTTTCGCAGCCCCGAAGAGATCACTGATATTTTTGACCGCGCCGGTGTGTTGGCCTGCCCGCGGATCATCAGCTATTGCGGCGGCGGCATCGCTGCCAGCGGCACCACCTTTGCGCTGCATCTGATCGGTCGGCGGGACGCGGCTCTCTACGATGGGTCGCTGATCGACTGGTCCGCTGACCCGAGCCGGCCGATGGTGATAGGTACCGAGGGTCCGGTCTGACGGCCCCAGTCAGATGCAGGTGGCCGTGAGGGCCGCCACGGCAGCAGGATGAAATAGGGACACGCAGCGCAGTCAAGCGCGAAGGAGACAACCATGCATCACGATCATTCGCATTGGGACTTCAACCGGGCGCTGGGGGCCGGGGTGCACCTGAACGCTGAAAAGATGCTTGCGGCCTTGTCTCTGGTATCCGAGGGCCAAATTCATGATATCAGCCGCGAGATCTTTGTCGGCGCACCCTGTATCCCTCCAAACCAGACCCCGTTCCTGATGTCGATCTTTGCGGGCTGGCGCGAGACCATCGCCCGCCGGCGCAAGGCCGGCTTCACCAACGAGATGGGGACCAACCTCGAACGGGTGGGCATGACGATGCATGTCGGCACTCATGTCGATGCGCTTGGGCATGTGACCATTGGTGGACGCATGTTTGGTGGTCGCGTGGCCGAGGACGAGGTGACCAGCGCCGGGCTTGAAACGTTGGGGGCCGAGCATATTCCGCCGATGATCACCCGGGGGCTTTTGTTCGACGTCGGCGGTGCCGAGGGGCTTTCGGCGGGGGCGGTTGTCGGGGTTGAAGATCTGGAACGGGCTGCAGCACGGGGCGGGTTCTCGGTCGAAAAGGGCGACGTGGCGCTGATCCGTACCGGCTGGGGGCGGTACTACGAGACCGATAATGCGCGCTATCTGGCGGGCGAACCAGGCATTGACGTGGCGGGTGCGCAATGGCTGATCGACCGGGGCGTGGTGGCGATCGGCGCTGACAACATGGCGGTCGAGGTGCTGCCCAACCCGGACCCGTCGGTGGTGATGCCGGTGCATCAGCTTGCGCTGGCGGAACATGGCGTCTACCTGATCGAGAACCTCTATCTGGAGGATGCGGTGCGCGCCGGGCTGGGAGTTTCCTGTTTCGTGATGCTTGCCACCCGTTATCGGGGCGCGACCGGTGCACCAGTGCGTCCGGTTTTGCTGCGCTGAGCGGGGGACACCGACGTCAAGCCGATCCTGGGGGTGTGACGCGGCGAAATTGGGTAGTGTCTCAGTACCAAGGTCTTTGCCCCGGTACAAAAGGGTTGATCCAGAAGGCCGACGGGGCCTTGCCCCCACCTGCTTGGTGTCAGCGCGGCATCATCGGCCTGAGGATCGCGGCCAGTCTAGGGATTGTGTTCTCGGTCAGCCCGGCAATATTGATTCGACCCGAAGAGGGCATATAGACACCATGGTCTTCTCGCAGGGCCCCAACCTGCGTTTCGCTGAGTGGCAGCAGCGAAAACATTCCTTTCTGCTGCGCCAGTGCTGTGGAGTGGGTCCAGTCCAGTGCCTCGGCTAGCCCCATGCGCAGCTTGGTGATCCGGGCGACCATGCTGGCCAGTTCCGTCATCCAGTCCTTTCTCAGGCCGTCATCGGCAAGAATTTTCGCAACAACCGCGGCACCGTGATCTGGCGGCATCGAATAGCTGACCCGCGCGTATTCGCTGAAATTGCTCTGTACGGCTTTGACGGTCTTGGGATCATCGGAAATTGCCAGCAGGGCTCCGGTGCGTTCTCGGTACAGTCCGAAGGATTTCGAGCAGCTGGCGGCGATCAAAAGCTCGGGCACCGAAGAGGCCATCAGCCGCAGCCCGGTGAGGTCGGTTTCCAAACCGTCGCCCAGACCCAGATAGGCCGCGTCGATCAGCGGAATCAAACCGCGTTCGACGACAATATCCCGCAACTCGGTCCATTGTGACTGGGTAAAGTCTGCGCCGGTCGGGTTGTGGCAACAGGCGTGCAGCAGTACGATGGACCCTTGGGTTGCTGCGCCAAGCGCGTCGAGGACCGTACCGAAAGTCACCGATTGACTGGTGGTGTCGAACTGGGTGTACGTTCGGATATCAAGGCCGTTGCTTTGCAACAGGGCCATGTGGTTCGGCCAGGTTGGCAAGCCGATGTGAACTTCGTGCCGGTTGCCTGACGCGACAAGCTTTAGGGCCAGTGCCAGTGCACCGGTGCCGCCGGGTGCCTGGAGACCAGCAACAGAACGGCCATGGTTCGGGCCCAGGATCAGGTCTGTAAAGCCGGAAGTGAAGTCATTATTGCCTTCGGGGCCAAGGTAGGCCTTGCTGATCTGCTCCGAGACCAGGTATGTTTCGGCGGCCTTGACTGACCGCATGACCGGCGTCTGGCCCTGATCGTCTCGGTAGACCCCGACACCAAGGTCGATGCGGTTTTCGCGGGTGTCCGCCTTGTACTGCGTGATGAGCGATAGAAGCGGATCGCCCGGTTTTTGATCGTAGGAGGAAAACAAAAAAGGTCCTTTCCAGGATCAGCTACGGCCCATCAGCCAGATGGCAACCAGCGGCATCGTGCCTGACCGCATGGTATGGGAAATACCGGACTTGTTGTGGAAGGTGCCGCCTGTAACGATATCCCGCCAGCCAGTTTCCGCGTTGGTGAACGCGGCTGGTGTCAGCGACAGGTAAAGTTCTTCCCGGGGATGATCGTGCAGGGGAAATGTCGTATGGGGTGCGGCAACCGACACCCCGATGACAAAGCCGTCACAGTGAAGGGGCGTGTCATCTGTTGCGTTGGCGATCAGGGCGCTGGCGTGTGCCGTATTGAACCCCTCGCTTGCTGTTTGCCCGTTGTTGCTGCGCTGGCGCCAGATCATGTGAGGCCCCAACACTTCAAGGGACCGAGCGATCTGCAGCAGCGCCCCGCCGGCGCGTGTGTTTGCGGCAAAGGCTGCCCCGAGGATCTGCTGGATATCGAGCGCTGGGGGCATGGGCGTGGGCACCAGCAAGGCCGATGCCCGGACGCGGGATAAAACCAGTTCGGCGATGTGCCGTCCGGCGTAGTCGGAACGGTCCGCCAGAAGGATGTCCCTCAATCCGTTCGCCAGCCCGCATTGTGGGTCTGTCATGCAGCGGATCTGTAATGCGAGATGTCAGGCACGGCGTTCAGCAACATCCGTGTATAGTCGTCCTGCGGCGCATCGAAAACCTGTCCGACAGGCCCCGCTTCCACCATCACGCCTTTGGACAGCACACCCACATCGTCGCACATTCTCCGGATCACGGCGAGATCGTGGCTGATGAGAAGATAGGTCAGCCCGAAATCGTCTTGCAACTGTCCCATCAGATCAAGAACCTGCGCCTGAACCGAGACATCCAGGGCCGAGGTGGGTTCGTCGCACACAATGAAATCGGGCTGGTTCGACAGGGCACGTGCAATGGCGATCCTTTGACGTTGGCCGCCGGAAAATTCGTGCGGGAACTTGCGCATGACAGCAGGGTCCAGACGGACCTTGCGCAGCAGATCGGCCACCCGGTCTTCGGTTTCCGACGTGTTTCCCGTCAATCCGGCCGAGCGCATCGGTTCAGCGATGATGCGCCCCACCCGCCACCTTGGATTGAGGCTGGCAACAGGATCCTGGAAAATCATCTGGGCGCCCGACTTGCCCCTGGTGGCGTGAATGTCGCGCCCATCCAAGGTAATGCTGCCAGACGTCGGTCTGGTCAGGCCTACCACCATTCGAGCGCAGGTTGATTTCCCTGATCCGCTTTCACCGACCAGTCCAAAGGTTTGCCCCCGGCGGATAGTGAAGGATATGTCCTGTACTGCCTGGAATCCGGAGGATCCCTTGCCAAGCAAACGAGCCGTCAGTGATCCACCGGAGGTGAATGTCTTGCATAGGTCCCGCACCTTGAGAAGGGGGGCTGGGTCGGCGGATTGGAGCCGTGTCCGAGGGGCGTCTGCGATCGACGGGATTGAGGCAATCAGGCCGGCCGTATAGTTGTCTTGCGGGGTGCGCAGAATCTGCCCGACCGGTCCCTGCTCGACGACCTCGCCCTTGTTCATGACGATCACTCGGCTGGCAATCTCGGCGACGGCGCCCATGTCGTGGGTAATCATCATGACCGATGCGCCGCGCCGTTCGCAGACGGATTTCAGGACCTTGAGGATCTGCGCCTGAACCGAGACATCCAGGGCCGAGGTGGGTTCGTCTGCGATGATCAGATCGGGTTCTGCTGCCAGGGCAAGGGCGATTACGATCCGCTGTCGTTGTCCTCCCGAAAACTGGTGTGGGTAATAGTTGATACGGGTTTTCGGATCGGGGATGCCCACCTCGTCCAGCAAGGCGATGGACCGGTCATGCGCCTGTCGCGCGGACAGATCGAAGTGGTGGCGGAGGGTCTCGGTCAGCTGCTCTCCGACGGTGAACAGAGGATTGAGGCTGGTCAGCGGATCTTGAAACACCATGCCGATATCGCGGCCGCGTAGGGTCATGCGGTCCTGTTCCGGCAGGTTGTCGATGCGACGCCCCTTGAACCAGATTTCGCCAGTGGTGATCTTTCCGGGCTCTGCGATCAACCCGATCAGGGCCGAGCCGGTTACCGATTTGCCTGCGCCGGATTCCCCGACGACGCCGACGATCTCGCCCCGAGCGATGTCGAAGGAAACGGCGTGCAGGGCGCGGAAGGTGCCATGGCGTCCTGGAAAGTCGACTGTCAGGTCGCGGACAGAGACAATTTGGGAAGTATCAGTCATAATCGGTCACTTGAGTTTCGGGTTGAGAGCGTCTCGCAGCCAGTCGCCCAGCAGATTGACCGACAGAGCCAGCATGACCAGGACAAGGGCAGGGAAGAACAGGATCCACCATTCACCAGAGAACAGGTACTGCTGCCCGATGCGGATCAGTGTTCCGAGCGAAGGCTGGGTGGGTGGTACGCCGACCCCTAGGAATGACAAGGTGGCCTCTTCGATCACGGCGATTGCCAGCGAGATCGTGGCCAGGACCATGACCGGGCTGACCACATTCGGCAGCACATGCGTGCCAAGGATGCGGAACCGGTTGACCCCCAGAAGCTGCGCGGCCGAAATATAATCCTTTCGCCGTTCGATCATGGCGGCACTGCGCGCAGTTCTGGCAAAGGGCGCCCAGTTGGCCAGGCCAAGGCTGACAATCAACACCCATTTTGCGGCAGTTTCCTGATGCTCAGCAGACAGAAAACCGCTGGTGATCCCGAAGACGAGCAGGGCGATAAGGATTGCTGGAAAGGAGAGCTGAACATCGACGATACGCATGATGACGCTGTCGATCGCCCCTCCGAAATACCCAGCGGAAATCCCAAGTGACAGGCCAAGCACCAAGGCAAAAAGGGTCGCCAGGACGGCAACGACAAGCGAGGTCCTGCTGCCGTAAAGTACGGTTGACAGGATGTCTCGGCCTTGCGTGTCGGTGCCCAGCAGAAAGGTGTTGCCCAGCATCGATGTCCCCATGGGTGGGGTGCGTCCATCCATCAGGTTCACCTGGGCGGGGTCAAACGGATTGGACGGTGCAATCCACGGGGCCAGCACGGCCCCCAGAACAATCATGGCCATCACCGCAGCGGCGACAATCGCGACGGGCGATGTCCGGAAGGCGTAGACGAGATCGGACTCCGTCAGGCGACTCGGCGACTGTGTGTCGAAACTCATCAAAGACCCCTTTTCAGCGGCTGGCCCGGACCCGAAGGCGCGGGTCGATCAGGAAATAGAGAATGTCCACGATCAGATTGATGGTCACGAACAACAAGGCGATGAAGATCAGGTAGACGGACATCACGGGCACATCGACAACCGCAATCGAGGCAATGAACAGCGATCCGACACCGGGCCACTGGAATACCGTTTCGGTCACAACCGAAAAGGCAATGATCGAGCCAAGCATCAGGCCGACCACGGTGATCACCGGGACCAGTGTGTTCTTCAGTGCATGACGATAGTTGATCCGCCGCGATGGCAGGCCCCGGGCGCGGGCGAAGCGGATGTATTCCTGGCGAAGCACTTCCATCATCTCGGACCGGATGAGCCGCATGATCAGCGCCGTCTGGAACATTGCCATGGTAAGGGCTGGCAGGACTAGGGATTTCCACCCCGAGGCTGTCAGCAATCCCGTCGTCCACCATCCAAAATCGACAACCTCACCGCGCCCGAAAGACGGAAGCCATGAGAGTTTGACTGAAAATACGTAAATCAGGCCGATCCCGATCAGGAAGGTTGGTAACGAAATCCCGACAAGAGACAGGCCCATGATCGCATTGGTGGCCCAGCTTTTCGGTTTGAGCGCGGTCCAGATGCCCAGAATGGCGCCCATGATCATCGCTACAACGGCTGAAATTGCGACAAGTTCAAGCGTCGCGGGCAGCCGGTTCAGGATCAGTGGCACGACGGGTTGGCGCACGCGATAGGAAATTCCGAAATTGCCCTCCAAAGCACGCTTAGCAAAGTGCAGGAACTGTACCGGAACAGGATCGTTGAGACCCAGTTCTTCCCGCAGGGCCTCGCGCTCCTCAAGGGTCGTTTCTTGGGACACCAGGTTTTCGACAGGATCGCCTGCGAACTGAAACATGGCGAAAGAGACGAGCGACACGACCATAATAACGAAGACGGATTGCAGCACTCGTCGGAGGAGAAACATGAGCATGTTGTATCCTGCATGTTGACGGTTCAGGGCAGACGCGGATCTGACCTGAACCGGCGGGCGTTCATTCGAAAGTTACGGTGTCCATGCGCGGCATGTCCGAGGGGTGGACCTCAAGGGTGACGTTGTCGCGCATCGCATAGGACAGGATCTGATTGTGCAATGCCAGGATCGGGCGGTCGCTCTGGATAATGTCCCAGGTTTGGGCAATCAGATCGTCGCGCTTGGATGGGTCCATCTCGACGTTGACCGCTTCGATCAGCGCGTCCAGGTCGGGGTTCACGTATCCCATCAGATTGTAGCTGCCATACGTACCCGTGCGGGAGTGATAAAGCCCATTGAAGGTGTATGAGGTGTCAAAGGTTGGAACGCCCCAGCCTAGAAGCCAGAAGTCGCTTTCGCCCTTGAACACAGTTTGGGAGTGTTGCGAGACCGGGCGGGACGCCAGATTCACCTTGATCCCGGCCCGCCCGAGCATGCCGGCCGTCGCCTGCGATATCGCCTCGTCATTCGGATACCGATTGTTCGGGGTATCAAGCGTGACCGTGAACCCGTCGGGATATCCGGCTTCGGCCAAAAGTGCCTTTGCTTGCTCGATGTCCGGGGCTGGGTAGGCGGGCAGATCATCGGTGTAGCCGTGCACAAAAGGCGGTGCGACGACATCGGTAGGAATTGACGCGCCGCGCATGATCATGGTCGTGATCGCGTCGCGGTCAACCGCCAGTTCCACGGCCTCGCGGACACGGGCGTCGGCAAAAGGCGACGGTGTTCCCGTTTTGGCATTGTTCAGATCGCCGGCCATCCGGTAGCCGAAGAACAGGACACGGTTCTCGGGTCCGGACACGATCTTGACGCCATCGGTCTGCCCAAGGCGTGTGACGTCCTGGCTGGGCACGTCAAGGATCAGGTCGACTTCGCCCGATAGCAGCGCTGCGGTGCGCGTGGCGGCATCGGAGATGACGAAAAATTCGATCCCGGTTACATCGGGTTTGGTTTCGGCCCAATGCGACTCGAATGTCGTCATCGTGGATTTCACGCCGGGATCGCGATCTTTCAGGACATATGGCCCGGTGCCATTTTCGTTGCGAACGGCAAAGTTCTCGTCGCCGGATTTGAAATCTTGAACCTTGGTCAGATCGTGCGCCTCGGACCAATCCTTGTCCATCATGAAGGTGATGATCAGCTGATTGGGGTAGGTGGGCATTGGTTCGACTGTTTCGACTTCGACTGTGTAGTTGTCAATCGCGCGTACGTCCGCGACACCCGTGTGATAGCCCTTGGTTGCGGCCGCGTCGCTGCGGGCACGGTTGAGCGAGAAGACAACATCTTCGGCCGTGAAATCGGCCCCATCGTGGAACGTCACGTTTTCCCGCAGCTTGAAGACCCAGACTTTGGGGTTCGTCTCGGAGCGGTACCATTCCGTCGCAAGGCGCGGCACGATTTTCCCCGAGGCATCAGCGTCAACAAGCGTCTCGTAGATGTGAGTCAGGAAGTTTGCGGTGATAGCCTGGCTGGTGGCGTGCGGGTCCAGGCTCAGTGCGTCGTCAGATCGGGCCCAGCGGATGGTGTTGGCATGCGTGACGCTGCCGAGAAGGATGGTGGAGGCGATCAGGCAGACAGTCGGTCGGAAGCGCATGGAAGCTCCTTATTGTACATTATTGGACTTTTTATTGACACTTCCTGTTCGTGCTCGTCGAGTCAATATTTATTGGATATTTTGCTAAAAGACTCCGCCATTCCGCCAATTTTGATGAAAAATTAGGCAAAAATCAAAATTTTAAGTACACTAAGAGCGACAAAAAGGGCAGGGGTGTACTGCTGCTTCAGCGTGCCCAGATCTGGGAGGCGAGTCGCAGAAAGTTGCCTCCAAGAATTCCGCAGACCTCATCCTCGGACAGGCCTCGGGCCAGCATCTCTTTGGTTATGGTGTGCAGTTGGTCCGGTTTGACGTAATGTGTCGGCCTTGCCCCGTAGCCCTGCGATGCCGGCCAGTAATGGGACATGCGATCAAACAGCCCCTCGATATTGGGGCATTGTACATCGAATGCGTAGTCCAGGCCGATTCCGACGTGTTCCGGCCCCACGAGATCGGCCATGTAGACAATGCCGTCCACCAGCCGCGCTGCGCTGTTGTCGCCGTTCATGAAACGCCCGATCCCAACTACAGCAGCCAGGCCGCCGGTCTCTGCGCAGCCCTGTATCTGATCGTCGGTGATGTTCCTTTCGTGATCCCATAGCGCCCTTGGATTGGCGTGGGAAAAGATCACAGGCTTCGGCGAATGCTCGATGATGTCCATCGTGCTGCGAAATCCGCAGTGAGACAGGTCAACGAACATGCCGAGCCGGTTGAGTTCGTCGATCACCTCGCGCCCGAACGGCTGAAGTCCATGGTCATCGTCATGACAGCCACCGGCAGCCGAGTTGTTGAGGTTGTAGGTCAGCAGCATCTGGCGAACGCCAAGCTTGTGATACACCTCGACCATGCCCGGATCGTCGTTAAGCGTGTTCGCGCCTTCAAGATCGAAGGTGATCGCCATTTGTCCGGCTGCCTGTGCTTGTTCGATGTCCTTCACCGTTTCGACAAGGCGGTATCGGTCCGGATTTGCGCGGATCCAGTGCGAAAACCCCGAAATCGTGCGGATCGCGTCCGTCCAGCTCAGGCAGTCGAACCCGGCATTGATGGACAGGTAGTCGAAACCGTTCTTCCGCCAGAGATCAAGGTTTTCAAGATCGGCCAGCGGGTCCGGCATGAACCCGCCATGGGCGTCCCAGACATATGTCGAACGAATGATGCGTGTTGCGGTTTGATCTAGATCCTGGGTCATGCGATATGCCTGCAATTCATGTATTGTTCATTTTTGTACAATGTTATTACATCAACCCCAGCCATCTTGGGAGTGCCAGTGACAGGTCGGGCCAGAGGCTTGTGACCACCAGTACCGGGAGTGCGACAAACGTGATGATGCCCATTGACGCGCGCATCGCCTGTGACACCGGGGCACCGACGACCTTGCTTGCCATGTAGAGGATCGGTGCGACGGGTGGGCTGTTCGATCCGATGACGACGGAGCAGGCAACGATTGCTGCAAAATGAACGGGATCTATCCCATTGGCCGACATCGCCGGCAGGAACAGGGGGGCGATCACGACCGTTACGGACAGATCATCCATCAGCGCGCCGGCGGCGATCAGGATCACGTTGACCAGCAAGAGTGCCATCAGCCTGTTGTCGATCAGCGATTGAACGATGTCGGATATGTCTTGGGGAATGCGTTCGGTTGCCAGGACCCGTGAAATCATGAATGAAAAGAGGAGAATCATGATGATCGAGCCGGTTGTCTGGGCGGTCAAAACAAGGCTTCTGCTCAGCGACGCGATATTGAGGGATCGGTAGATGAACACCCCGATGAGAAGCGTTGCCATCGCAGCGACACCTGCGGCTTCTGTTGGTGTGAAGACGCCGCCATAAATGCCACCAAGGATCAAGACGGGCATGAATATTGCCGGCAGCGCTCGCAAGATTGTCGTGCTGACAGGGGTGGTTGCCGGTGCTTGGGGAGGGATGTCAAGGCGCCGGACCGCGATCGAATTGTAGATGAGCAGACCGATGATCAAAAGCAGGGCCGGGCCGATGGTGGCGGCGAACAAGGCCGCGACAGACTGCCGTGTCACGACCGCGAACAGAATGAGCGTGATCGACGGGGGAAACAGGATCCCCAGAAGTGATGACACGCCCAGCAGGGCGGCCGTATAGCCCGGTGCGTAGCCTTGTTCGCGGGCGGGGCCTGCGATCATCGTTCCCATGGCGGCAACGGCGGCTGTTGCGGTTCCGGCGATGGCACCGAACACGGCCGAAGCCAGTACGATCGTCGCCCCGAGACGTCCGCGGCCGTGTGCCATGCGGGTGGTCAGTTCAAGCAATCTGGTGGCGAGGCCGCTGGCTTCCATCAGATATCCGGTCAGGATAAAAAGAGGCAGCGCAATCAGGACGATACTGTTCAAAGACCGAAAGCCCTGAAGCATCAGGATGTCGATATTCGTATCGAAGATCAGCGTCAGCACAGCCAGGACGGCGGCAAAACACCAGGCGATTGGCAGGCCGAGGGCCATCAGTGCGACAAGCAGTAGCAAAATCAGCATAACGGTCATTTTCTGGCCTCCCCACCTCGGGTCAGACCCCGATGCAGGTCTTTCAGGGCGACGATTACGCTGCCAATGGAGCAGACCATGATCGAAGACTGGGGCAGCCATAGCGGCAGGCCGAGGCTGGGGGTTACCTGGGGGCGCACAAGTCCCCAAGTCAGCATCCGATAGGACCACCAGCAGAAGAACAGGGATACAATCAGCATCACGCCCGCAATCAGGATGGCGCGAAATCGGCCTGCCTCGGTTGGCCCGAACAGATTGATCCTCAGGTGCTCGCCCCGCATCGAGGCGAGAAGTGATCCCGACATGTAAAGCTGGACCGCACAGATAAGGACGACCTCGCTGGCTCCGGCTGCAGAGCGGTCCAGCAGATACCGCGCTATGACCAGATACAGGGTCAACCCCAGCAGACCGACAAGGTTCAGAAGCGAGAAGGCGATGATTGCCTTCTCAATCATGTGGGTACATTTGTGCAGCGCAGTCAGGATGCCCATCAGAATAGGCTGGCATTGGCGCGGATGGTATCCATGATCTCTTTGCCGAGCTTGTCTTCCATCACCGGCCAGACCTTCTCGCGAACGACCTTGGCGAATTCGGCGATCGTTTCGTCGGGAAGTTCAATGTATTGTATCCCGGCTTTCCGGGCGAGGTCGACATAGAATTGGTCCAGCGCTTGCGCCTGTCCGAACCCGTCCGCCATGATCTGCTGAGATGCAGTTTCGACAACGGCTTGCTGTTCGGGTGTGAGGTCTTCCCAGGCCGACAGGTTGATTGCGATCACGCCGGTGTTGAATTGTTGCCGCAGTCGGTTGTAGTAATCGAGAGTGTCGCGAAAATATTCGTAATCCCAGTATATTACATTGGCGCCGTCGCCATCTACCACACCTGTTTGGATTGATGTGAAGACCTCGGACCAATCGATGGTCGCGGTCTGATAGCCAAGCGCCTCGATCGTTTCAGCCATGGGTGTGACGGGGGGAACGCGGATCTTCAGGCTGGCCGCTTCGTCAATTGAACTGGCATATCTGCCTTTGGTTGCTACCCCGTTGAAGCCTTCGGGCCATGCACCGAAGAACTTGAGTCCGAGATCGGCGTAGATGCCATCGAGCACGCCGTTCATCCAGCCTCCGGTGCCATAAGCGGCCAGGGCGTCATCCCAGTCAGAGAACATGTAGGGTGTATAGATCGCCGCGATGCGTTCGTCGTAGGACGTCATCGGCCAGTTGATCATCAGATTGACTTCGTTGGCCATGAAAAGGTCGAAGACTTCCTGCTGGCCGCCAAGTTCGTTCTGGTAGAAGACGTCGACCCTGACGGTGCCGTTGGTGCCCGTTTCGATCAGTTCGGCCCAGCGGTCCAGGGCATCCCCGATTGCCGAGCCCCTTGTGCCGGAATCTGTCGCCATCTTGAGTGTGATGTCTTGGGCGATCGCACTGCCTGTGGCCAAAGCTGCACAGACGGCTGCCACGATAATTTTTGATAACTTTTTTTGTTTTGACATAAGAATCTCCTCTGCTGCATTCTATTAAGTACAAAACTGTACAATATGACAAGATCAGAGTAGGCTTGTTCCGCAGGCAGCAGTAAAAAATGCCAAGAAAAGCGGCACTCATCGCATGCCGCTTCCATGTCTCGGGGGTGTAGGGGTCAGGTACCCTGCAGGCTTTCGAAGGCTTTCACCGACAGGGCTTCGACTTCCAGGTCCGTCGGGTGCTGGCCTGTCAGGCAATACAGGTAGTCCCGGGCGCGCGCGATCCGGGTTTCCCGTGCTTCCAGAGGATCCTGCACATGATAGCCGATCTGCGTGAAATAAACGATCTGGGCCCGAACGTCTGCTTCGGAATAGGAATAGTCGTGGCGCCGGAACATGCCGGCTATGGCCTCCAGTCGGGCACCCTCGCTTTGGTCCAGCGCTCGGCGAACGGACGGATCGCGCCGGGCCCAGTCCCGGATGGCGAAGTCTAGCTTGGTATCGAAATTCTTGGGGGATACCCAGACGGCAAGCAGGTTCCCAAGGGCCATACCGATCGACGGTGCCGGGGCGCTTGCTGCCTCGACAAGGACTTTCGTGTTGGTGCGCGCCCAGACCTCTATCAAGGCGTTCAGAAGCTCAGTCCGGTTCTTGAAGTACCAGTAGAAGCTTGATCTTGCGCAATCGAGTTTTCGCGACAGGTTGAGAACTTTAACCTGGTCCACGCCTTCCGTGACCAGGGTTGTCATCGCGACGTTCAGCCAGTCTTCCCGAGAGGTTCGCCCAGGGCCGCGCACACGTACCGATTTCTCTTTGATCATTCGTCAACTGGTCCTTTAACTATGTCTTTTATGTACAGGCCAGTGTGAAAATTGTCGATGCTATAGGCGTGGGAATGAAGGATATTCCCCCCGCAGTGATGAAATATTGGACACTGCAGGGGGTGTTATTTCAGCCGCGCATCTTGGCGCCCGTCGGATCGTAGGCGGTGGCGGGGATGATCCGGGCCTGTCGTTCCTCTCCGATGACGTGCACAATGACCGACTGGCCTTCCTCTGCGACATTTGTGTCCACCAGCGCCATGGCAAGACTTTTGCTGACGCGGTGCCCATATGCCCCCGAGGTTGTCATCCCGATGATGCGGCTGTTCTGCCAGATCGGCTCGAAGCCTACGGCATCGGCGTCTGTTGCGTCGATCTCCAGCGTGACAAGCCGTCGTGTGGGGGCATTGTCCGCTGCGGCAGCGGCCTTGCCGATGAAGTCCGGTTTCGTTGTGTCGATCCAACGATCAAGGCCGGTCATCGCCGGGGTATAGGCCTGCGTGAATTCGGCGTTCCAGATTCCGATGCCCTTCTCCAGGCGCATTGAGAACATGGCCCTGAACCCGATTTCCTTCAGGCCCAGATCCGTGCCTGCCTTGAGCAACAGCCGCCGAAGCTGGGCGTGTTCGGATGCTGGCACGCTGATTTCCACGGCCGTTTCACCCGATAGCGACAGGCGCGCAATGCGGGCGCGATGCAGGCCAAGATCCACGTCGCGGCAGTGCATCATGCGCAGGTCCGACAGGTCAGTCTCGGAGATTTTCGATAGGATTTCAAATGTCTTCGGGCCGTTGAGAGAAAAGCCGGTGACATCGTCCGAAATGTCTTCGATGCGCACGTCACCTGCCAAGTTCTGTTGGAACCAGCGCATGTGGAAAGCCCGCAGGTAATAGGATCCCATCAGCCAGAAAGACCCGTCCCCCCAGTTGAAGCAGGTCATGTCGCCTTTCAGGCGTCCATCATGGCCCAGCATAACTGCAAGGCGGACGCGCCCGGTCGCCGGAATCTTTGAGGCGATCAGGCGATCGAGCCATTTGGTCGCATCCTTCCCGGTGATGCGGTAGCGGGCAAAGCCGGCAATATCCAGCATCCCGGCCGTTGTTTCGCAGGCCTTGCATTCCTCGGCGACCAGCGGGAAGGCGGTTGAGCGCTGCATAGTGCCGGGTTCCTCAAAGCCTTCGGGCGCGAAGTACAGCGGCGTTTCCAGTCCCCAGCTGTCACCCCAACGGGCGCCCGCGGCATCCATCTCGGCGTAGGAGCTGGTGGTGCGCAGCGTGCGCCCGGCGGGAAGTTGTTCGTTTGGATACGTCAGAACGAAACGGCGGGCATAGAATTGGGCTGTTGTCTGGCGAATGTATTCCTTGTTCGACTGGTGTGCGCCATAGCGTGCGACGTCCATGCCGAAGATGTCCTGTTCGGGCTGGCCATGAATCATCCACTCGGCCAGCGCCTTGCCGACGCCGCCACCCTGGCTGAAGCCGGCCATCACGCCGCAGGCCACCCAGTAGCCCCGTGGCCCGATTGGCCCGACCAGCGGGTTGCCATCGGGGGCAAATGTGAAGGCACCATTCACCCATCTCTTGATCCCGACTGTCTCAAGGCCGGGGAAGCGCTCGAAGCCCAGGCTGAGCTCTTCGCCGATGCGATCAATGTCTTCGGGGATAAGGTCCATTCCGTAGTCCCATGGCGCGCCATCCATGTACCAGTGTCGGGCGTCGCGTTCATATACGCCCAGCAGTAGGCCGTCATGCTCTTGCCGGGTATAGGTGTAGCCCTCCGGATCAACGATGATCGGCAACTCTCCGTCCAGCTGGTCAAGTGGATCGAATTTCTCTGTAATCAGATAATGATGTTCCATCGGCGTGACCGGCAGATCGACCCCGGCCATGTGCCCCAGCTGTTTCGCCCAGAGCCCGCCACAGTTCACCACATGTTCGGTGTGGATCGTGCCGTTTTCGGTTGTGACGTCCCAGGTGCCATCTGCGCGCTGGTTAAGGTCGAGTACCCGGTTGCGCAGGATCAGGTCGGCGCCGCGTTTCCGGGCGGCGTTCGCATAGGCGTAGGTGGTGCCGTTCGGGTCAAGATAGCCTTCGTTCGAATCGTAAAGTCCCCCCAATACATCCGATGTCTTGATGACGCCTTTCGTGCGGTCTTCGATTTCTGCTGGTGTGAGAAGTTGCGCGGTTTCGACGCCAATGGCGCGGAAGGTTGCCCAACCGGCTTTCAGCTGTTCCCAGCGGGGACCGGTGGTCGCCAGGTTGATGCCTCCGGTCATGTGAAGGCCGCAGCTCTGCCCGCTTTCTTCTTCGATCTCCCTGTACAGATTGATCGTATAGTCCTGCAGGGATGCGATGTTCGGATCGCCGTTCAGGGCATGGAATCCCGCCGCGGCGTGCCATGTCGAGCCGGCCGTCAATTCCGACCGTTCGACAAGCGCCACATCGGTCCAGCCTAATTTCGCCAAGTGATACAACACCGAAGCGCCGACGACGCCGCCCCCGATTACGACGGCCTGGTATGAAGATTTCATAATCCCTCCTTGATTTTCTTGCTGTCACGACCCCAAAAGCGCTGCGATCACAAAATTGTCCAGCACTGTACATATATAGACAGAAATAACGCAACTTGATGCTTAAAATTTCATCAAATATCTGTATTTTTTGTCTTTGTCCTGATGTATTGTATGTACATTATTGAACATAAAATCATGAGGGTGATAGGCTGACGTTAATGTCCCCCGCACCAGACGAGGCCCGTGTGACCACAAAATATTCCGCTCTTTCCGTGATCAAGGAGGGCCTGCGTGGACAGACAGGCTGGGCTCGCGCATGGCGTTCGCCGCAGATGAAGCCCCGTTATGATGTCGTGATCATCGGAGGGGGTGGGCAAGGGCTTGCCACGGCCTACTACTTGGCGAAGAACCACGGCATCACCGATGTGGCGATCATCGAGAAGAGCTGGCTTGGGGGTGGCAACACCGGCCGGAATACGACGGTGATCCGGTCGAACTATTTCTACCCCGAAAGCGCCGCGCTTTATGAACTGTCGATGCAGCTCTACGAGGGCCTGTCGAAGGAATTGAACTACAACGTCATGTTCTCGCAGCGTGGAATGCTTGTCCTGACCCATTCCGATGCCGAGACCGAGATGGCCGCGCGCAATGTCAACGCCATGAAACTGAACGGAACAGATGCAGAGCTTCTGGAGTGGCAAGACGTCCAGCGCCGTGCCCCGCTGCTCAATTTCCGTAGTGACGCACGTTTCCCCATACACGGAGCGGTCTGGCAGGGTCGGGCAGGCACCGGGCGCCATGATGCGGTGGCCTGGGGCTATGCCCGTGCCGCCAGCAGGTTGGGTGTGGATATTATCCAGAACTGTGAGGTTCTGGATGTCATCAGTGAAGGTGGCCGGATCAGTGGGCTGGAGACGACACACGGCCCCATCCGTGCAGGTGTCATCGGCGCTGCGACGGCGGGCAGTAGTTCTATCATCGCGAAAATGATGCAGATCCGTTTGCCTATAACATCTTACGCGCTTCAGGCCTTTGTGTCCGAACCGCTAAAGCCGGTGATTGACACTGTGGTTTTTTCCCCGGCGCATGGCACCTATTTCAGCCAGTCCGACAAGGGCGGCCTGGTGATCGGTGGCGGCCTGGATCGGGTCCCGTCCTATGGACAGCGTGGCAATCTTCCAATGCAGGAGGCTGTGTTGTCGGGGATGGTTGAAATGGCGCCGATGCTGGCCAAGGTCAAGCTGCTACGACACTGGGCCGGGATCGTAGATGTTACGCCGGACAGTTCGCCGATCATTGGGGGCAAGGGGGTGGATGGTCTCTATTTCAACTGTGGCTGGGGCACCGGCGGGTTCAAGGCGATCCCGGCGGGGGGCACTTTGTTTGCCCATCTTCTGGCAACGGGCCGACACCATGAGATCAGCCGCCCCTTTGATCCTGACAGGTTTGAAACCGGTCGGCTGATCGACGAAGGCGCCGCGTCTGGCATCGCACATTGAAGGACACGTCATGCAGAAATTTCCCTGCCCTTTCTGCGGGTTCCGCAACGAAACGGAATTTCATTTCGTTGCCGAGGCCGGCAAGGTCCGTCCGGACACAAGCGGCACAGTCGAAACGCACGACTGGGCAAGTTACCTGTTCGATCAGTCGAATGGCTGCGGACCGGTCCGCGAGGTCTGGACACACTTGCCCTGCGCCGAGATGTTTATCCTTCATCGTGATAGCGTCACGATGAAGGTCACTGGGTCCACCGCCCTGCGGAAGGACGCGGAATGATCGGAGGGCGTTTTGAGACCGGAGGGTTGATCGACCGGGCAACGCCGATCTATTTCACATTTGATGGACGGAGATATGCAGGGTTCAGAGGCGACACGATCGCCTCGGCCTTGCTGGCCAACGGCGTGCGTGTCGTAGGCCGCAGTTTCAAGTATCACAGGCCGCGTGGGGTCTGGGGATCTTGGTTCGATGAACCGAATGCCATCTTTTCAGTGACGCTCGGCGATGTGACTATGCCGAACATGCTGGGCACGACAACCTTGCTGGAGCCGGGGATGAGCGTGCGCGCCGTGAATGCATGGCCTTCGGCGCAGAACGATATCAAAGGTGGGCTGGATCTGTTCCACAGATTTCTTGGCGCGGGCTTTTATTATAAGACATTCATGGCGCCCGATTGGCACCTGTTCGAACCGATGATCCGCCGCATGGCCGGTTTGGGGGTGGTCGATGCCTCACTGCCCGGGGATTACGTGTCGCAGCAAATCACTGACCGTTGCGACCTCTTGGTCGTGGGTGCGGGGCCGGCCGGCCTTGTCGCTGCCGAAGCTGCAGCGTGCGCCGGGAAATCGGTCTGGCTGGTTGAAGATCACGCTGATTTGGGTGGCAGTCTGCGCCGCCGCGGAGATCGCATTGAAGGGCAGTCGGTTGAGGATTGGATCACGGCCCGGTGTGCTGCGATTGAAGCGGCGGGTGGGAAGATCCTGACCCGCACGACCGCCTTCGGCGCCTACGATCACGGCCTGTTCGGCCTAGCCCGGGAACATGGTTTCGGCAAGGCTCCGACCCTGTATCGGCTGCGCGCCGGGGCCTGTGTGCTCGCCGCCGGTGCGATTGACCGGCCTGTCACCTTTGCCTCCAACGATCTGCCTGGCGTGCACAGCCTTGAAGGGGCGCTGGACTACATGGGCCGATATGGTGTGCTCCTCGGGGGGGACATTGCCATTGCTGCAAACCACAGTCAGGTGGATCAGGCGGCAGAGCGTATGAAGGCTGTCGGCTGTCGAGTCTCTGTGATTGACCCGGCCGCAGGGTGCATCGCCGCCAGGGGAAGGAAAGGGGTTAGGGGGATTGGCCAAAACGGTCGCCATGTCGATTGTGAAACGATCCTGGCCTCTGCGGGTTGGACCCCGGTGGTGCATCTGTGGCGTCACGCAGGGGGTAAACTTGTCTGGGATGATGCGTTGGCCACGTTTCGCCCCGCCGAGCCCCCCGAGAACATGCGAGCGGTTGGTGCCGCCAATGGGACCTTTGGTCTGGACCAGGCGCTGGCTGAAGGCCGAGCCGCCGGGGCAGGGCAAGCCGCGCCGGATTTCGTGTCGGTCTTTAGCCTTACGCCTGTTTTGCCGGTGCCCGGCACCAAGGGACGCCAGTGGATCGACTTCCAGCATGACGTGACACTGAAGGATGTCGAACTGGCAGCGCGGGAAAATTATGTCTCGGTCGAACACCTCAAGCGGTATACCACGCTTGGCATGGCCTCGGATCAGGGCAAGACATCGAACATACCCGGTCTGGCGGCGATGGCCGCGATCCAAGGAAAAGCCATCCCTGAGGTGGGAAGCACGACATTCCGGCCGCCCTTCGTGCCCATGCCGCTTGAGCTTTATCACGGTCATCATCGGCGGCAGTCGTTTCATCCGCTGAAACGACTGCCGCTGGAGGACAGGCATCGTGCGGCGGGTGCCGTGCTTGGCGAATATGGCGGCTGGCTGCGTCCTGCGTGGTACGGCAGCGGCAGCGAACGGGATGAAGTCGCCCGGGAGGTTCGCATGGTCCGCGCGACCGGCGGTTTGCTGGATGCCTCACCGCTTGGCAAGATCGAAATAATGGGCCCGGATGCTGAAGCCTTCGTGAACTTCGTCTACTACAATACAATGAGCACCCTGAAACCGGGCAGGTTGCGCTATGGGTTCCTGTTGACGGAACGCGGGGTCGTCTACGACGATGGTGTCGTGTTCAGAATGGGGCCTGACAGGTTCGTCATTTCGTCCTCATCCTCTCATGCCGAAGGGGTGACCGGCCTGCTGGAGGGCTGGCGGCAGGACGGCAATGACCCGAACCGAATTTTCGTGCATGACACGACGAACCATTGGTCGACTGTCACCATTACGGGGCCATCGGCGCGGGCCGTCACGGCGACACTTGGTCTGGATGTCGATCTGTCGTCCGACGCCTTCCCACACATGAGCTTTCGGGAAACCATCTGGCAGGGTGATCCGCTGCGTATCGCGCGTGTCAGCTTTACCGGCGAGGTCAGCTATGAGATGTCGGTGCGTGCGGGGCGGGTCCATGAATTATGGGACACGCTGACCCGCGCAGGCGCAGAACAGAACGTCCGGCCCATCGGGTTGGAAGCGATTTCGGTTCTCAGGGCGGAAAAGGGTTTCATCATCATCGGAAAAGATACCGATGGCGAAACCATGCCGCACGATCTTGGCTTTGCCGTCCCGCGGTTACGCAAATCCGCAGCGTTTGTCGGTGACCGCAGCTTGCATACGGATGTGGCTAATGATCCAGAACGCCGGCAGATGGTCGGGCTCGCAGTCGCATCGGGGGCGCCTATGCTGGCGACAGGCGCCCATATCGTCGAGGGGAAGACGCCGCGTTCGATCGGTATTGTGACATCCAGCTATGACACGACGTCTATCGGCCGACCGATAGCGCTGGCCCTTGTCGATCGGGGCGCTGGGCGACACGGCGAAATGGTGACTGTCTGGCACATGGGGCAAACCACCTCTGCGACCATCATTGCACCTTGCGCCTTTGACCCGAAAGGAGACCGTATTCATGCGTAACGACACCGCAAGATGGGATGCCCCGCCGTCGCCGGACACGTCTATTGTCGTCCCGGGCCTCAGGATCTATCGTGACAGTCCGAGCCGGCTAACCTTGATAAGCGGAGTCCGAGTTCGCTTGGATAGCGACCTGCCGTTGGTTGGATGGCCTGATGAGGCACCGGATGCAGCACATGCATTGGTCCTGCGCCGGGATCGGATCCTTGAGGTTGATGGTCCTGCCCGGTGCGACAGCTGGGACGAAGAAAAAAGTGTGGCCCGCTCGGACATGACGGACGGGTACGGGCGTGTGATCCTTGAGGGGCCAGCGGCGATGAACCTGCTTCGGCAGGGGGCTGAGATTTCGCTGGATATTCCTTCTCCCGCTGTGACGCGGTTGGTGTTTGGTCTTCCGGCGATGCTTCACCGCATGTCAAGCGATAGGTTTGCACTGTTCTTCACACGTGCGCAGCTGGCCGCAGGCTGGACGGCGCTGCAAAGCCACACCTCTTAGCGGGTGGTCGCGTTCCTTCGTATTCACGCGACATGTCCTCACCATTTGATAACGGATGTTTAAGAAGCGAAAACCGGGGCTGCATTTGTGTGTGGGCAGACCTTAAGCGTGGTCCAAGCAGGGTCTCGATGTACCGTCCGGGGCAGGCTCTTCATCCGATCGGTACGATATTCGTATGTTTTACACGCGACAGGGCGAACAAGGTGGCCGAACTGGCAACGGCGCTGCAGGCAAGGATGCTGTCGGTCAGTATTTTCTGATATTCATCAATCGATCCGACCAGACAGTGCAAAAGATAATCGCAATCGCCTGAAGTTGCATAGGCTGCTATGATATGCGGCACCGCCTCCAGCATATGCTGGAAGGTTTCCCGCGATGCCCTGTCGTGGGCGCGCATTCGAACCTGACAGAACACGTCCAGGCCGCAGTTTACCTTCCGATGGTCCACCTGACGGACCGTGGCGCCAAGAATGCCTTCCTCTTCCATGGCGCGGACCCGACGCCAGCATGTGGTGGGGGAAGAGCCGATCTCATCGGCCAGATCTGCCATTGACCGTGATGCATTCCGCTGAAGGGAGAGAAGGATTCTCGCGTCGATGCCGGAGATGGATGTCATATTTCTTAATTTGCCAAAATTTGAAACATAAGTATCATAATATCACCTCTGTCAGACACAATGAACGCCATTTTTCAGTAAAACCGGTCTCAATATTCCCAGCTGTACGCTGCGCAAAGTGCGAAACGGGGAGGGCCGCGAATGAACACTCGGACACGTGATGACAAGGTCAGACGCAACGGGCCGGACCCTTCGGTGGAATGGGAGAAGCTGGTAGAGATCGTTCAGCTTTCTCGTGCGATGGACGCGATCGAGGAAACCCGGCTCGCGCCGGCCAAAAAGCTGTTCTACCAGTTTTCAGCCCGTGGGCACGATATGGCCCAGGCGCTGTTAGGCCTGCAACTTGACGATCCGAACGACGCGATCTGCGGCTATTACAGGTCCCGCCCGATCCTGCTGGCGCTTGGCGTTGATCCTGTCGATGCCTTCCGCGCGGCCATGGCGCGCTCGGGTGGATATTCCGATGGCCGCGATATCGGCGTGGTCTTCAACTATCCCAACCGGAACGGCCCCAGTGCGCTGCCTATGTGCGGGGGGGTCGGGGCACAGTATACGCCCACTGCGGGCTGGGCTGCGGCGATCAAGTATTATGAAGAGACGCTGAAGACGCCCGGCTATGACAGGGCCATTTCCGTGGTTCTGGGCGGGGACGGATCGGTCGCGTCTAACGGCTTCTGGTCGGCGCTGACGATTGCCACCACCCAGAAGCTGCCGATGCTGTTCTATATCGAGGATAACGGATACGGCATTTCGGTGCCCTCGACATATCAGACACCAGAGGGGAACATCGCCGCCAATCTCGGTTCATGGAATGGGCTGACAATTGTAGCGGGGGACGGCACCGATCCGGCTGAGGCAGCTGAACTGAGCGCTGAGGCCGTCGCCCATGTCCGTGCGCGCAAGGGCCCCGTGCTTCTGCGCCTGACAATCCCGAGGCTTCAGGGGCACAGTCTGCAGGACACTCAAGGCTACAAGAGCGAGGAGACGCTGACGCAGGAACGTAGCCGTGATCCGCTGCCAAAGCTTGAGCGCTTTCTGGTCCCGGCCATGCTGAATCGGGACCGATGGGACGAAATCGCGCGGCATGCGGCCGCGCGGGTAGAAACCGCCTGCGAAACCGCCGAGGCGACGCCCGTCGCCGACCCCAGGACCATGTGCCATCATGTTTACTGGGACGGCATATCGCTTCAGGATGCCGGCGGCCAATACAGCAAGGGGTATACGCCGCCCCCCGGTACCGATATCGCGCAGCCGGAAGGCCAACGCATGAACATGGTCACTGCGATCCGGCGGGTGCTGGATCAGGAAATGGCGTTGAACGAACGGGTCGTGATGTTCGGCGAGGATATCGGGCCGAAGGGCGGTGTGCATGCGGTCACGCTGGGGCTTCAGGAAAAATTTGGCGACACGCGAGTGTTCGACACCAGCTTGTCGGAGGAAGGCATCATCGGCCGCGCGGTCGGCATGGCGCTTGCGGGGCTCATGCCGGTGCCGGAGATCCAGTTCCGCAAATATGCCGAGCCCGCGACAGAGCAGATAAACGATTGCGGCACGATGCGCTGGCGGACGAACAACCGTTTTGCCGCGCCGATGGTTCTGAGGATGCCCGGGGGCTATTTCAAATGCGGCGATCCCTGGCACAGCCAGACCAACGAGGTGGCATTCGTGCACAACCCCGGTTGGCGGGTTGCCGTGCCGTCGAACGCCGAGGATGCGGTTGGACTTTTGCGGGGCGCGTTGCGCGGCAATGATCCTGTCATGTTTTTTGAGCATCGCGCCATGCTGGATCACAGTTGGGCCCGGCGCCAATGGCCCGGGGATGACTTCGTCCTTCCCTTCGGCAAGGCGAAAACGACGCGCGAGGGTGACGCGCTGACCATTGTAACCTGGGGGGCGATGGTAGAACGTTGCGAAAAGGCAGCCGAGGGGCGATCGGTCGATGTGATCGACCTGCGCACCTTGGTACCCTGGGACAAGGAGACGGTTCTGTCTTCGGTCGCGCGCACGCATCGGTGCCTGATTGTGCATGAGGATCTTCAGTCCGCTGGCTTCGGTGCCGAGATCGCCGCAATCGTCGCAGATGAGGCCTTTCTGGATCTCGATGCCCCGGTGTCCCGTCTGACGATGCCGGATATTCCCAGCCCGCACAGTCCGGTCCTGCTAGAGGCCGCCGTACCTTCGGTCGCGCGCATTCGCATGCGCATCGAAGAGCTGATGGAGTTCTGACCGATGATTGATGTGATGGTCCCATTGGAACAGGAAGGCACCGAAGCGAAAGTCTTGGAATGGCTGGTTGAACCGGGCAGTCCAGTTGCCGAGAACGATCCGATTGTTGAATTGGAAACCGACAAGGTCACAGTCGAAATCCCGTCGCCCTGCGCGGGCATCCTCACAGAAATTCTGCTGGAGAAGGGCGCACAGGCCGTTCCCGGAGCGGTGATCGCGCGGATCGAAACGGCTATGGCGGAGGGGCAGGCGCCAGCGGCACACACGGCTGGTTCCGCTTCAGCCACAGCAGCGGCAAGCCCCGCCACGCGTGTCGCGGCGCAAGGCGAAACGCGACATTCGCCGGCCGTGCGGCGTGCGCTTCGGGAAACCGGTATCGACCCAGCCGGGATCGCTGGCACAGGCAAAAACGGGCGGCTGACCCGCGCAGATGTAGAAGCTGCCGCACGAACAAGGGCTATGGCCCAAGCCCAGGCCCCCGTTTCGCCCGTGGCCGAAGATAACCGGATCATCCCTCATGATTCCATGCGCTTGGCCATCGCACGGAACATGGTGAAGTCCCTGTCCGAGGCACCGCAGGTCACCGCCGTGTTCGAGGCCGATTTCTCGGCCATCATCTCCCACAGGAAACAGCACAAGGCCGCCTTTGAACTGGATGGGATTAACCTGTCCTACACGACGTACATTGTGCGGGCCTGCGCGCGGGCGATGCGGGCGGTGCCGGTGGTGAACAGCAAGTGGCATGATGATCACCTGCAGATATTTCCGGATGTGAATATCGGCGTTGGTACCGCTCTTGGCGACGAGGGGCTGGTTGTTCCGGTGATCCGCCAGGTCCAGAACCTGTCCCTGAGGGGCATCGCGGCGCGACTACAGGATGTGACAGTGCGTGCGCGGTCGAAATCGCTGACCGCTGCCGATATGCAGGGCGGCACCTTCACAATTTCCAACCATGGCGTGTCCGGGTCGCTCCTGGCTGCGCCGATTGTCATTCATCAGGGCCAAAGCGCCATCCTGGGGGTTGGCAAACTGGAAAAACGCGTCGTCGTCCGTGAGGTGGATGGCCAGGACACAATCCAGATCCGACCCATGTGCTATGTCACCCTGACCATCGACCACCGCGTCATCGACGGGTTCCAGACAAACGCCTGGCTGGCCGCTTTCGTTCAGGCATTGGAGGGCGATATCCACGACTGAGCGGTTTGATCTTCTCGTCATTGGCGGGGGCGGACGGTTATGTGGCGGCCATTCCTGCGGGACAGTTGGGGCTGAGAACGGCCTGTGTCGAAAGGCATTCCACCCCGCGTGGCCCTGTCAGGTGCAGATAGCTGGCGATGATCCCGACGATGCGCAAAGCCTGAACACCCGGTGTTGCCGCTGTTTGATCGTGACGAGGTGGATCAGGGCAGGATGTCCTGCCCCGGTCGTTCATTGGCCCTTTATGCGGCCTGCAATGTGATCACATCGTCGCTGATCGCGTCCAGCACCGCGCGGTCATGGCTGACAAAGACCATGGCCATGTCGCGTTCGGCGGCGATATCGGTCATCAGGCGGATGGTGTCGGCCTGCGTCACCGGGTCCAGCCGCGAAGTGGGTTCATCGGCAAACAGGAAGACCGGGTCCAGCAGCAAGGCGCGCATCAGGGCAATGCGCTGCAATTCGCCGCCTGACACGCCTGAAGGCGGACGAGCCAGCAGATCGGGGGTCAGGTTCAGGCGCTCCAGCAAGGGCGGGATACGGGCGCGGTCGATGCCATGCAGCCGGGTCAGATCGTCCAGCCCCTGCTGAAGCGTGATGCGCGCGGGAAAGGCGGCGGGCGGGTCCTGCCACAGTTTCTGCCAGTGCAGCTTTGGCACGGCGGGGTCGCGCCACAGGGCACCCCCATGGGGCAAAAGGCCCAGAAGCGCATTGCCAAGGCTGGATTTTCCGCAACCCGAGGGGCCGGAAATCCCCAGCACCTGCCCGCGCGACAGGGTAAAATCCACCGGCGCGAACAGAGGCCTGTCGCCGCGCGATACGCTCAGACCTTCGGCTTTCAGCAGCGGCGTTGAGGGGCGCGTGCTGCGGCGTGGCCAGTGGGCAGGATCGGCGCCAACCAGCGCCTGCGTATAGGGATGTTGCGGCGCGGTCAGGATCTGCGCCGCCGGGCCGCGTTCAACCACCGTGCCGCCCTGCATGACCAGAATTTCACCGCCCAAGCCACGTGCCAACGCCAGATCATGGGTAATGGTCAGCAGCCCAGCCCCCCCCTGCAATCCGCGTTTGAGCAGCGCCAGAACGTCATCGCGCCGGTCGGCATCAAGGCCTTTGGTCGGCTCATCGGCGATAGTGATCTGCGCTCCGCCTGCCCGCGCGGCGGCAAAGGCCAGCCGCTGCGCCATGCCGCCCGAAAGCTGCCATGGGAATTTACGGCGGGCCGGTTTCAGCCCCACGGCCTCAAGATCGGCCTGCGCCTGACCCGCCGGATCAGGCGATGCGGCGACAAGATCATGCACCTCGGCGACCTGCCGTTCGGCCCGCATCAGCGGGTCCAGCGCCAGCCAGGGTTCCTGCGGCAGAACCGCGATGCGCCGCCCCCACAGCGCGCGGTTGCCCTGCGGGCGGGCCGGATCAAGGCTGTCTGCCCCAACGCGCAGCCCCCCCGAGGCCGCCAGCCCTTGGGGCAGCGTGCCCAGAATGGCTTGTGCCAGCAGGCTTTTGCCCGACCCGGTTTCCCCTAGAACCGTGACCGCCTGCCCGGCGGGCAGGGTCAGGCTGACCGGATCGACCAGGTGCTGATCGCCGGTGCGCACACAGATATCGGTTGCGACAAGCAGGCTCATTTGCGGGCTCCGGCGATCAGGTTCAGCGATAGCAGCAGCGCGAAACAGGCCAGTACCGGCTGGAGCAGGGCAAAGGGCGCTTCGCGCCAGCTTGGCAGAAGTTCGACCATCATCAGGCCCAGTTCGGGTGTGGGCGCGCGCATGCCGACGCTGACGAACCCAAGCGCGGCGATGGCGGCGATGGCATTGGCCACGCCAAAGGCGGCCGCCGTGCGCAGCATCGGGCCGATCTCGGGCCACAGGATGCGGCGGAAGATCCAGACGGGGCCAAAACCCTGCAAATGCGCGGCCTCGACCGCCGGGCTGGACATCAGCGCGCGCGCGGCGCTGCGGGTCAGGCGGAAGAACTCGATCCATTGCACCGCGGCGATCCCGGCCCAGAAGGCCAGCGCGGTTGAGGGCAGGATTACCCCCATCATCAGCACCATGAGCAGCGCCGGCAGGGCCAGCACGCTATCGGCCAGAAGGCTCAGCGCGCGGTCGATCCAGCCCCCCCGCCAGCTGGCAAAAGCCCCAAGCGCGATGCCAACCGCCGCCGCCGTCGCCGTGGCCGCAAAGGCCAGCAGCAGCGACAGGCGCAGCGCATGGGCCAGACGCGAAAACATCGAGCGTCCCAGATGGTCATAGCCGAAAGGCGCGCCCGCATCCGGGCCGGCCAGCACCTTCATCAACGATTGCTTGAAGGGGCCGATGCTGTCAAAAACCGGGGCCAGCAGGGCAAAGCCCACCAGCGCGGTCAGCAGGGCCCAACCGATCCGGGCCGCGCTCATGATGCGACCGCGCGTGGGTCAATGCGGCGGGCGATCAGATCGACCACCGCGTTCAGCAACACGAAACCCAGCCCCATCACCAGCGCCGTGCCTTGCACCATCGGCACATCGCGGTGAAACACCGCATGGATCAGCGCATGGCCGATACCTGGCCAGCCAAAGATGGTTTCGACCACCACAACACCCTCGGCCAGCAGCACGAATTGCAGGCCAAGATAGGTGACGACCGGCGCGCCGATATTGCGCAGCCCGTGATGGCGCAGCACCTGGGCGTCGCTCAGCCCCTTGGCCTGTGCAAAGGCCCATGCCGGGCTGGCCACGACGCCGGTCATCGCATCGCGGGTGATCCGTGCGGATGCCGCCGCCAACCCCAGTGCCAGCGTCAGCGCCGGCAGGATGAAATGGGCAAGGCTGCCATGGCCGGCAGCAGGCAGCAGGCCAAACTGCACGGCGATGATCACGATCAGCACCAGCCCCATCAGGAATTGTGGCACCGCCCGAAAACCGGCCGCCACCACCAGCAGCGCCCGGTCAAACCGCCCGCCTGCATTGAGACCGGCGTAGATGCCAAGCGGCGGGCCGATCAGCAGCGACAGCCCCAGTGCTGCGACCGAGAGTTGCAGGCTGGCGCCAAGCTGATGCGAAATCTCGTCCCAGACGGGCCGTCCAGACACCAGCGAGCGGCCCAGATCCAGCCGCGCCAGATCGCCGATCCAGTGCAGGAATTGCGTCAGCGGTCCGGCCTGAAGGCCCAATTCTGCCCGCACGCTATCGGCCAGATCGGCGGTGACCAGATCATAGCCATAGCGTGCCGCCGCGATCCGATAGGCCATATCGCCCGGCATCGCCTGCATCATCAGGAACGACATCAGCCCGACGACAAAGGCCACCCCCGCCGCCTGCATCAGACGAAAGGCCAGCGCGCGCACCACTGCGTTCATTCGGCAAATTCCGCCGATTTCAGGCCATAGGTGCGCTCATAGGGGTCGATCACGATGCCTTTGACGTTGGTCGCCACTGCTGCCGTCTGTTGATACCAGGCGATGGGCAGCACCGGCAGCTCGGCCTGAAGCGTGGCCATCAATGCGCCGCGTTCAGCATCGGTGCCGCCTTCGCCGGCCAGCTTGTGCACTGCGGCGGCGAAGTCGGGATTGTCCCAGTTCATCGCCCCCCAATCGCCATTGGGGGCAAAATCCTGCACCAGGGTGCCGACCGGATCGGGCACCAGCGCGAAATTGCGCGCAAACAGGGCCATTTCCAGCGTGCCGGCCGCATGTTTAGCCGGAATTTCCGAGGAATTCGTGGAGTTGATCGTCACGGCGACGCCGACCTCGTGGAACAACTGTTGCAGCACGGCAGCGGTCAGCGGCAGTTCGGGGCGGTCGGGATAGGTCAGCAATTCGACCTCGAACCGCTGGCCATCCTGTTCCAGAATGCCATCCGGGCCAGGGGTCCAGCCGGCCTCGGCAAAGGCGGCTTTGGCGGCCTCGGGGTCATAGTCCAGCGGGGCCAGCCCATCGTCATGCCAGGCGCCCATGGCGGGCGGGAAGAACTGCGTGGCCGCCGCCGGATAGCGCAGGATCGCCTGGGCCAGACCCGCGCGATCAATGGCCAGCGACAGGGCGCGGCGTTCTTCGGGGGTGTCGAAGAACGGCGAGGCCAGGTTCAGCTTCAGCATCAGGACACGGGGGATTGAGATCGATTCCACGGTCACGCTGTCCACAGATGCCAGCCGCGCGGTCGAGGCCGGATCAAGGTTCAGCACCAGATCGGCATCGCCCGATTCCGCCATCAGCGCGCGCGTCTCGGCCCGCGTTGCGGAAACATAATTCACCGCAGGCAGTTTGGCCGAGCCGCCCCAATAGGCGTCAAACCGTTCGGCCTTCAGCGTCATCGGCGGGGTCAGTTCGGTGACCCGGAACGCCCCGGTGCCGATCAACGCCGTCACCCGGCCGTCGTCATCATAGGCGGCGGGGGCCAGGATGCCGCTGCGATATTCGGCCAGAAAGGCGGGCAGAGCGGCGAAGGGTTCGTTCAGGGTGATGACGACGTCTTCCCCCTCGGGGCTAATCGCAGTGACGGGCGCGCGGGCCAGCACGCCATTCTTGGTCAGCGACCAGTTCAGCGCATTTGCCGCCGCCCCTGCCGTCAGGGTGCTGCCATCATGGAATGACACATCGGGGCGGACATGAAACCGCCAGACCAGATTGTCATCCGAGACCGACCAGCGATCGGACAGGCTCGGCAGCAGATGACCGTTGGCATCGCTGTCCACCAGCGTTTCCATCACATCCATCTTCTGAAAGATGTTCCCCGACAGGACCGGATCTGCGGCCTTGATCTCGAACGGTGCCGCAACATCCAGCGTGGCGGTGTCGGCCAGTGCGACGGTGGGGATCAGGGCAGCGGTCAGGGCAAGGATCGGCAAGGGGCGCAAGGCGATCTCCAATGTGATATAATATAACGCTCGCGGGGTGCTAGCCGCAGAGCCGTCGAACTGCAAGCCACATCTCGGTCAGCGGCCGGTTTTTCCGATCCACCGGTAGGATCCTGTCCGTTCAGCGCCGCATTTTCAAAATCGGTGATCAGGACATGCAGTGCCACCTCCCATTCGCCGGGACGCGGGGTGGTCAGCGGGCCGGTGTGCCATCGGTTCGGACAAGCGCGATCTTCACCTCCTTTGGCGTCAGTGCGGTGAAGTCGCCCTCATGAACTGTGACCGCGATGGTGACAGGGCCCGTGTCGGGACGGTGGGACCCCTGCCACGATGGCGACCCGACCCGACCCGACCCGACAGCACGGCGCTCTGCGTCATGGGTGATGCGATTGTCGCGCGCCAGGGGGCGAATGTCTGCGGGTCTGTGGGCCAAGGGTTGTCAGGTCAAGGTCGTGGCTGCCCGGAAAAAGCATTGCAAGCGGTAGAGTGATATCAATGGCCTCGGAAAATGACTGCTCTGAGGCCTTGTTGACGCCGCCCCCTTACGGCGCGGGACAAGCCCGAAGGGCGCCGCGCCATCACTGGGGCGGCCCACCGGTCTGGCGCTCGGCCACCGTTAGTGCGACGCTCTGAGGGCACGCTACCACGGCCACCATGAAACCGCACTGATCACAGGTTGGGTGCGCCAGCCCCCGGTCCGGCGCTGGCGCGGCTTGCGCGCTGGTGGTAACGCCCGCTCTGTCCGCTAAGCCGCCTGTCGCAAGCGGTCAATCCTTAGGGCCGTTGGTATGAGGTATATCAAGTCGCCTTGAAAGCAGTTCCAACATTGATCCGGCGCGTAGGGATCGCAGATTTCGGCAAGCGCATTCAACATGCGGGCGAAGCTTCTTGGCCGATGCGTTGAAGATGGGCTTTCAGTCTGGAGAAGGCCACCCCTGACGGTGCCATCCCCCGGGAGCCGCACTCAGCGCAGGCAGATGCCCTGAAGCCGGATCCAGTCCGTATCGCTGAGCACGGGCTGGGTGTCTAAGTGCAGGGCCTCCAAAGCCTTGGGATCAAAGGTGAGACGGGCGGCGTCCAGATAGGGCTGGGGCGAAACCGCAGCTGCAGTAAACCGTTCTGTCAGCCGGTCATCCGGGGGGGGTAGCGGGGCTTGGGTCAGGACATCGGTGGCATAGCGGGCGATGGCGGCGTCCTCGACCCGGCCCTGGGTCAGCAGATGCAGGGTGACACCGGCCCCGGCGCTGGCCATGAAATCGGCCATGGCGTCGGTGGTGTCGGCGCGGGCGGCCTCGACCAACAGGGCGCCGGCGGTGACCTCGGGGGTGGGTACGGTTTCGATCATGTCGCGATGGATCAGCAGCAAGCCACCGGGCAGATGGGCAGTCATCACCGGACCGCCGGGCACGACGACGATGTCCCAGGGCGCATCGCCGAACAGGCGGGTGCCGAGTGCATCCAGTACTTGCCGGGTTTCGCCCGCGCGGCAGGGGCGCCCGACAACGGGTTCCAGTTCTGCCAGGATGCGCCGACCGATGTCCTGACGGGTGCTTTCCGGGACGATCGTTGCCGTATAGCGCACCAGCGCCCCGGGCAGCCAGAACGCCCCCAGCGCCACGATTGCCAGACAGATCAACGCCAGCACCGAAAGACGCAGCCGGCCGGGCCGGGGACGGCTGCGGGACACGGCACGGCCGACCGTACCGATGGCCTCAATCATCTCGGCTTCGTCGATCTCCAGGGTTTCCTCGGAATCGGCGCCGGGCCGGTAGAGCGCGGGTTTCCCCCCGGGGTTCATCCGTTCGACGGCGGGCAGCGACCAATGGGCCAGCGCGATATCGGCCTTGTCCTTGATTACCAGCGTCGCTTCGCCCAGCGACACGAACACATCGCGTCGTTGCGCGCCGTCTTCGGCACGCCAGATGCCGGGACATTCCAGCCGCTGATACTTGCTCAAGGCCGTCATGGGACGGAACTGCCTGTCTTTTTCTGCCTGGGGCCAACCTAATGCAGTGCGGGCGGGGCGTCCATCGCAGCCGTAAGGGGGGTGGGTCCCATCCCCCGCGTGCCGGCAGGCGGGAAGCGGGTTTTCAAACCAGGGCATGCCCCGGTTCTCCCCGTCGGTCTTGACAAGGTGTGCCGTCCCTGTGCCTTTGCGCCCATGCGTGCCTCCGATACCCACCCCGAACTTGCCGCCCTTTTCGTCCTGATTGCCATGGCGCTGATGGGGCTGGTCGATAATCTGGTGCCGATCATCGGTGAAACGACGGGGTTGTGGCAGTTCCAGATCTTGCGCAGTGGGCTGGCATTGATCCTGCTGTGCGTGATCGCGCGCTGGCGGGGATGGCGGCTGGCACCCAAGCGATATGGTGCGGTGCTGTTGCGCAGTTTCCTGGTGTCCTCGGGGTTGATCCTCTATTTCGCCGCGCTGGCCCTGTTGCCTATTGCCGAGGCGGTTGCCGGGCTGTTCACCGCCCCGATCTTTGTCCTGCTGCTCTCGGTTCTGTTCCTCGGCCAGCGGATCGGGCGGGTACGCGTCGTCGCCGCGCTGGCCGGTTTTGCTGGTGTCCTGCTGGTTTTGCGCCCGGATGCCGGGGGGCTGGGGCTGATCTCGATTCTGCCGGTGGCGGCGGGTGTCGTCTATGCGATGGGGCAGATCATCACCCGGGAATATTGCGGTGGAGAAAGCGCGCAGACCCTGACCTTTGGTTTTTTCGCCGGCATGGGGGTCTGGGGGCTGATTGGGCTGGCGGTTCTGTCAGTGTTCCCGCAGCCCGTGCCCGATGGCGCTGCGGGCTTTCCCCTGCGTCTGTGGGGGCAGATGTCGGCGGCGGCCCTGGGGGGCACCGTGGCGCAGGCCGTGGCATCGCTGGGCTGTGTCGGTCTGATCACCCGGGCCTATCTGATGGCCGAGGCCTCCTTCGTGTCGGTCTTCGAATATGCAATGCTGATCTCGGTGGTGTTCTGGGCCTGGGTGCTGTTTGGCGACCAGGTGGATCTGTGGACCGGGCTGGGGGTTGCGATCATCATCGTCTCGGGCGCGGTGCTGGCCTTGCGGGGCAAGCCGGCATCCCCTGACCGGCCGACGCGCCTGCCGGTGTAAGCGGGCTTTGGCCCGTGGTCATCGGGGCTACAGCGCTGTGACCCGTCGGCTGATCTGGCGCATCAGCGATTTCAGTGTCTCGGCTTCGGTTGTATCCAGCCCGCTGAGCAGCGTCATTTCGACCTGCATGGCGAGTTTCATCAGATCATCGGCCAGGGCTGCCCCCTGATCGGTGATGGCGATGGACACCACGCGCCCGTTTTCGGGGGGGCGGTTGCGTGTGACATGGCCAGCCTTGACCATCGTTCCGATCAGGCGTGACAGGGTGGACATTTCGACCGAGACCAGTGTCGACAACTCGCCCAGGGATTTTGGCCCGGTCTGCCGCAGGATGGCCAGCACACGATACATGGGCAGCGTAACGCCATAGGGCGCGATGCGCTTTGAAAAGGTCTCGCCCAAGGCCACACCCACCCGGTTGAGCAGATACGGCAGCGAGTCGGTGAACCAGTATTCCATGCGGTGCCGTAGGCTGGGTCGTTGGCGGCCAGGGATCGGATGATCCCGGGGACCGCGCACAAATCTGTTGCTTGGCGTTATTTTAGGGGTGAGGCACCAAGGGACACAAGGGAAATGATTGCTGCTGCAATATTTTTCTGAACAATGGATGTGATAAAAACATTTGCAATTGCAAGAGTTGGCGCTAGGTTTCGAATCACAGCGCCCAAAGGCGCCGTTATTTGGGAGGAAATGATGTTCAGATCGACCGTTGCGGCCCTGTGCCTTGCCATGCCCTGCGCGCTTGCCGCGCCCCTTTGGGCCGCCGATTACACGCTGAAAGTGTCGTCGCCGACCAATAACGATGCCATTTTGCGCTGGATGCAGGGGTTCGAGACCCGGCTGGAAACTGCAACAGATGGCGCCATTGACGTTCAGCTTTTCCCTGCCAATCAGCTGGGCCAGATCCCGGCGACGATCGAGGGCGTGGCGATGGGCACCATCGAGGTGACGGCCCCGGCCTCCAGCTTCTTTGTGCAGTATGACCGTCGCTTCGAGGTGCTGGACGTCCCCGGCCTGTTTGCCGATCTGGCCCATGCCCAGGCCACTCTGGCCGATTCCGAGGTGTTGGATCGTCTGGCCAGCTATGGTCAGGATCAGGACATCGAAACAATCGCGGCCTTCCCCCATGGGCCCTTGGGGATTGTCAGCAGCCGGGCGGTCGATACAGCCGCAGATCTGCAAGGTCAGCGGATCCGGGTGGCCGGGCCGACGGCGCTGGCGACGGGGCCGCTGTCGACGCTGGGGGCCGCGCCGATCTCGATGCCGCTGGGCGAGGTGCTGCCGGCGATGCAGAACGGGGTGGTTGACGGGCTGATCGCCGGGCTGCCCGTCTTTACCACTGGGCGCTATTACGATGTGGCCGAGGGGCTGACGGTTCTGCCCGAAAGCTATCTGATCGTGACGGCCGTTGCCTCGTCGATCTTTCTGGACATGATCGGCGAAGATCTGGCCGCCGAGGTCCGCCGTGCCGCGCGCGGGGCGCTGGACGACACCAACGGCTGGAACCTGACCGCCGTGGACGGCGTGCGCGGGGTGTGGGAGGAAAATGGCGGCCGGATCATCGAGCTGTCCGACCAGGATGCCCGGACCTATCTGGATGCCGTTGACCAGGTTCTGCCCCAGGCCGAAGCGCAAAACCCGGCCCTGGCCGGCGAACTGGCCTTCCTGCGTGGCGTTGCCGAACGCCATGCGGCCGACTGAAAGGGGCCGCGCGGGGCCCGTGTCCCGCGCGCATCCTGATGATCAACATCCTTCTCAATCGCGTGGCTGCGGGCCTGTCGTTGGTTCTGTCGCTTGGCTTGCTGGCCATGGTCGGGTTGGCCTGCGTGAACGTGGCCCTGCGCTATGTCTGGCAGGTGTCGCTGTTATGGGCGGACGAAACGCTGGTTTTCGGCATGATCACCATTGCCTTTCTCGGGACGATCGTCGTGTCCATCCAGGAAAACCACCTGCGCATGGAGCTGCTGAGCCGGATCCTGCCCGCCCGGGCCGGATGGGTGCTGCGCGGGATCGAGTTGGCGGTGACCGCCGGGGTTGCCGGGTTCGCCGCCTGGTATTCGCTGGCGGTGATCCGGCGGCTGCTGAGCCGGGGCACCCTGAGCAACATGGCCGAGGTGCCGCTGTGGCTGATCAATGGCGTGGTGCTGGTCGGGTTGGTCGGCATGGGTCTGGTCGCCCTGGTGCGGCTGATCCAACATCTGTCCGGGGGACGTGCGTGACATGTTGATCCTGACCCTTGTCGTCCTGCCGCTGGTGCTGATGCTGGCCGGGTTTCCGATCTACCTGATCCTGCTGAGTGCCTCGGCCGCGACCATGGCGCTGACCATGAATGTGCCGATGATGGCGCTGCACCAGTACATGTTTTCCTCGGTCAATGCCTATGCGTTGCTGGCGCTGCCCTTCTTTATCCTGGCCGGCGAGCTGATGGATCGCGGCGGCGTGGCAGGGCGGCTGGTCAACCTGATGCGGGCCTCGATGGGGCGCGTGCCGGGCAAGGTGCCGCTGACGGCGGTGACGGGTGGGGCGATCTTTGGCGCGATCACTGGGGTCGGCGCGGCCTCGGTGGCGACAATCAGCAAGGTCATGCTGCCCTCGATGCGCGAAGAAAGCTATCCCGATACCTATACCACGGGGCTTCTGGTCTCGGTCGGGGCGGTGGGGGTGATCCTGCCGCCGTCGATCCCGATGATCGTCTATGCGGCGGCGGCGGATGAATCGATCCCCCGTCTGTACGCGGCCGGGATCGTGCCGGGTCTGCTGATCGTGGGAATGATGGCGCTGCATGCGCTGTGGGTTGGCCGGCGCAATCTGGGATCCGAGGCGGATCGTTTCACCCTGCGCGGCTTTGGGCTGGCTTTGCGGCGCGGGATCGGGGCGGTGGGCGTGCCGGTTCTGATCATCGGTGGGATCTATGGCGGCGTGTTTTCCCCGACCGAGGCGGCGGCGGTCGCCTGTCTGTATGCCTTTGTCATCGCCTGGGGCGTGATCGGCGAGATGACCCTGCGGGATCTGCTGGCGGCGGCGTCCAGCGCGGTGTCCTTTACCGCGCAGATCCTGGTGGTCATGGCCTGTGCCGGGGTCTTTTCCTGGCTGATCACGGTGAACCAGATTTCGGTGCAACTGGTTCAGTTGATCGAGGCGATGGCCCTGCCGGGCTGGGTTCTGCTGCTGATCATCAACCTGTTGCTGCTGCTGGTTGGCTGTCTGATCGATCCGTTGTCGGCGATCCTGCTGCTGACCCCATTGCTGGTGCCTCTGGCCACGGCGATCGGTGTTGATACCGTACATTTCGGCATCATCGTCACGGTGAATCTGGCCATCGGTCTGTTCACCCCGCCCTTTGGCATCAACCTGTTCGTGATGCAGGCCATGTCGAAGGTGCCGCTGGGCCAGATCTATCGGGGGATTGTGCCGTTCGTGGTGATCTATCTGATTGCCCTGACGCTGATCACCTATGTCCCGGCGATTTCATTGTCCGGTGTCCGGCTGTTGATCGGAGGATAGGGCCGGTGCCCTGAACGGGATCATTTGTCCAGATCTTTGCATGTGCAAAGGTTGTAAAGGAAAAAGAGAGGAGAACCGCCATGGAATATGATGTCGCCATCGTCGGCTACGGTCCCACCGGGATGGTGTTGGCCGCATTGCTTGGGCAGGCCGGCCGGCGGGTCGTGGTGCTGGAACGCTATGCGGGGCTGTACAACCTGCCGCGCGCGGCCGCGTTCGATGATGAAACCATGCGCACCTTCCAGAAGCTGGGCATCGCCGAACAGGTACTGCCGGGCACCAATATTCAGACCGGCTATGTCTGGGCCAATGGGGAAGGCGAGGTGTTGCTGGATATCGCCTATGACAATCCCGGCCCCTGTGGCTGGCCGGCCCAGTACATGATGTACCAGCCCCATCTGGAGGATGTGCTGGACACCAGGGTCCGCGCCACCCCGGGGGTGGATGTGCGCCAGGGGGTCACCGTCACGGCCCTGGCCGAGACCGACACCGGCGTGACCGTGACCGGCCAGACCCGCGAGGGCCAGACGGTCCGCTTGGGTGCGCGTTATGTTGTGGGCTGTGACGGTGGCAATGGCTTTGTGCGCGGCTATCTGGATGGCCAACTGGAGGATCTGGGCTTTTTCGAGAACTGGCTGGTCTGCGATTTCGAAATGAAGCGCAACGTGCCGGGGCTGCCCTCGTTCCGTCAGGTGTGCCGGCCCGAGCAGCCGATCTCGATCGTCAATATCGGGCCGAACCACCACCGCTTTTCCTTCCGGCTGGAGGCGGGCGATGCTGGCGATCAGCTGACGGCGGCGGAAAATGTCTGGCCCCGTGTCGCGGCTTTCCTGACCCCTGATGACGCCGATCTGATCCGGGTGGCGAACTATACCTTCATGTCCTGTATCGTCGATCAGTGGCGCAAGGGCCGGGTGATGCTGGCCGGGGACGCCGCCCATCAGATGCCGCCGTTCCTGGCCCAGGGTATGGTGTCGGGGATCCGGGATGCGCGCAATCTGGCCTGGCGGCTGGGGCTGGTGCTGGACGGCGCGCCCGACACCCTGCTGGACAGCTATCAAACCGAGCGCGACCCCCATGTCCGCTTCATCACCGAAAAGGCGATCGAACTGGGCCGTGCCCAGACCATGCGTGATCCGGCCAAGGCCCGTGAACGCGATGCCCGCATGATGGCCGCGCGCCAGGCCAACCAGGAACCGGACAAGCTGATTTATCCGGCGCTCAGCGGTGGGCTGATTGCCAATCACGGCGGGCTCTTGCCGCAGGGACTGGTCTCGACCCCCGAGAAAACCGCGCTGTTCGACGATGTCGCCGGTACCGGTTGGCTGATCGTGGCCAAGAACAGCGCGGCGCTGGCGGATCTGGGCCCGGCCGAACTGCAGGCATTGCAGCGCCTGGGTGGGCAGAGTGTGCATTTCGCCCTGGATGAGATGGTCGGGGGCGCGCCTATCTCGGATACCAACGGCGTCTACAAGCGCTGGTTCGATGAAACCGGGGCCGTCGCCGCCATCGTCCGCCCCGACAGCCATGTCTACGGCCTGGCCATGGCATCGGCCGATCTGCCCGTCCTTTTCAACCAGTTGCTGACCGCCCTTGGGGTGGCTGAACCCGTCCATTGACCCTTTTTCGGAGAAACATCATGCAAGGCAAAATCGCGCTTGAAGAACATTTCGCCATTCCCGACACGCTGCAGGATTCGGCCGGCTTCGTGCCCGGATCTTATTGGGAGGAACTGCAACACCGGCTGCTGGATATTCAGGACACCCGACTGAAGCTGATGGATGCCCATGGGATCGAGACGATGATCCTGTCGCTCAACGCCCCGGCGGTACAGGCGATCACCGACCGCAAGCGCGCGATCGAGGTCGCCCGCCGGGCCAATGACGTGCTGGCCGAGGAATGTGCCAAGCGCCCCGATCGCTTTCGCGCCTTTGCCGCGCTGCCCCTGCAAGATCCCGATGAGGCAGCGGCCGAGCTGAACCGCTGTGTCAAGGATCTGGGCTTTGTTGGGGCGCTGATCAACGGCTTTTCCCAGGATGACGCGCAGGGCGATGGGGAAACGCTGCTGTATTACGACCTGCCGCAATACCGCTCCTTCTGGGCCGAGGTCGCCCGGCTGGACGTTCCCTTCTACCTGCACCCGCGCAACCCGTTGCCGCGTGACGCGCGGATCTATGATGGCCACCCCTGGTTGCTGGGGCCGACCTGGGCCTTTGCCCAGGAAACGGCGGTGCATGCGCTGCGGCTGATGGCCTCGGGGCTGTTTGACGAACATCCCTCCTTGCAGATCATCATGGGCCATATGGGCGAGGGTATCCCCTACATGTTGTGGCGGATCGACCATCGCAACGCCTGGGTCAAGTTGCCGCCGAAATACCCGGCCAAGCGCAAGATGGTGGAGTATTTCACCGAGAATTTCCACATCACCACATCGGGCAACTTCCGCAGCCAGACCCTGATCGACGCGATCCTGGAAATCGGCGCCGATCGGATCATGTTCTCGGCCGATTGGCCCTTCGAGAATATCGACCATGCCAGCGACTGGTTCGACAGCACCACGATTTCCGAGGCGGATCGGCAAAAGATCGGGCGCACCAATGCCCAAAAGCTGTTCAAGCTGGGCTAAGGCGATGCGCGGCTTCACACATCAGGCCAATCCCGCCCGGGTGGTTTTCGGGCGGGGGACCATGGCGCAGGCGGGTGAAGAACTGGTCCGCCTGGGCACCAGCCGCGCGCTGGTCCTGTCCACGCCGCAGCAGGCCGGGCAGGCGCGGGCGCTGGCAGATGCGCTTGGGCCGCTGGCCGTCGGGTTGTTCGATGGCGCGGCGATGCACACGCCGGTCGATGTCACTGCGCGGGCCATGGCGGTCTATGATCAGACTGGCGCGGACAGTGTGGTTGCCCTTGGGGGCGGGTCCACCATCGGGCTGGGCAAGGCGATTGCCGCACGCAGCGGGGCGCCGCAGCTGGTCATTGCCACCTCCTATGCCGGATCCGAGGTTACCCCGATCCTGGGCGAGACGGAAAACGGGGTGAAAACCACCCGCAAGGGCCCAGAGATCCTGCCCGAAACGGTCATTTATGATCCGGACCTGACCGATGGCCTGCCCCTGCCCATGACAATCAGCAGCGGGCTGAACGCTATGGCCCATGCCGCCGAAGGCGTCTATGCGCAGGATGGCAGCCCGATTTTCACCCTGATCGCGGTGGAAGGGCTGGGGGCGCTGAAAGGGGCACTGCCGCGTCTGGTGGCCGATCCCCAGGATCGCGACGCCCGGGATGAGGCCCTCTATGGTGCCTGGCTGTGCGGCACGGTTCTGGGGGGTGTGGGCATGTCGATCCACCACAAGCTGTGCCATACGCTGGGTGGCGCGCTGGATTTGCCCCATGCCGAAACCCATGCGATCCTGCTGCCCCACACCATCGCTTATGTCGAAACCGGCGCGCCGGAGGCCCTGGCCCCTGTCGCGGCGCTGTTCGGCGGACAGGCGGGCCGGGGCCTGCATGCCTTTGCGCAGGGGCTGGGGGCGCCGATGTCGCTGGCCGATCTGGGGGTGCGCGAAGATCAACTGGATGCCCTGGCCGATCAGGCTGTGGCCAACCCCTACTGGACGCCCCGGCCGCTGGATCGCCCCGCGATCCGTGCGCTTCTGGGGCGGGCCCTGACTGGCGGGGTGCCGGAATGAGGGAGACAAAGACATGAGCTACTTCACCGAGGATCGTTCATCTGATGTGGTGAACGCGCGGATGGGGGCGGGTGTGGATGGCCGGCTGGCCGAGGTAATGGGCGCGCTGGTGCGGCACCTGCACGCCTTCGCCA
>JBKDZR010000011.1:0-4892 GCA_047971485.1 Qingshengfaniella sp.
GGGCCGCGCCCGACCCTCCCACAGGGAGGGCGCATTGCGACGTTTCAAAAAGCACAGCGGATGGAGGGGCGTGGCAGGCATAAAGCACACCCGCCCCAGCGTAACGGGGCGCCCACCCAGGATCGGGCGCGTCCCTCAGCGCGCGGGTCAGAAGGCCGGGCCGGAACAGTTTCCCCGTCCGGCATTGCCAGGTTTCCTTTTTCAGCAGCCCGTTAGGGGCCAAAGCGTCTACAAACCTACGGGCACCTCACACAGGCGATCACAAGCTATTCAACCGGTGGAATTCCCATTGCGCGCGCCTCATTCATCAACCAGTCGACAAAGGGCTGGAAGAACGGATGTTTCTGGCTGGCAGCTGGACGCACCAGATAATAGGCGCTGCCAAGCGGCGCGCTGTCGGGAAAGGCCAGCGCCATGCGCCCGGTGATGAAATCACGGGTCAGCACCTCCTTGATGCCGATGCCGATCCCCAACCCCGAGGTCACCGCTTCATACATCATCGCCGAATTTTCAAACCGTATGCCCCGGCTGGTATCCACGGTGATATCGTTGGCCGCCGCCCAGCGGCCCCAATCCCCCAGGCGGGTCTCGGAATGCAGCAACGCATTCTGCCAATCCTCGACATCCATAATACCGGTACCCGGCGGCAGAAAATTCGGCCGGCAGATCGGAACCAGATGGGCCGCAAACAGCCATGTGGACAGGCATCCGGGATAGTTCGCACGGTCGGTCAGCAGCGCCAGATGGATACCCGCGCCGTCAAAGTCGATCTCATGGCTGTGGGTGGTGACGAATTTGACCTTCACGCTCATGTCCGTCTGTAACTGGCGCGCCCAGCGGGGCACCAGCCAGTTCACGATGAAACTGGGATAGGCGCAAACCACCAGCGGTTGGGCCGCCGTTTCGGCCATCAGGTTCTGGGTCGCCAGGGCAATCTGGTCAAAGACACTGTCAAGTTCATCGAAGTAGCGCTGGCCATGGCTGGTCAGTTCAATGCTGCGATGCAGACGGCGAAACAGCGCGCAGCCGAGATAGTCCTCCAGCGTGCGGATCGAACGGCTGACCGCCGCCGGCGTCACCGACAATTCCTCGGCCGCCTTGGCGAAGCTTCGGGTCCGGCACGCCATCACGAAGGTGCGCAGCCCATTCAGCGGGGGCAGTCTGGGATCCACAGCAGGCCCCCTCACATTACAAAAACTCAATCGAGGTTAATTTTAAGTCGGTTGCCGGTCAAGCGCTCTGCTGGAAGAGTTCTGCCTCAAGAGGGGCCCCAAGCTGTGCGGGATATCCCGAACACTCCAGGGAGGACGTCAAAATGTCGGAAAGACGCCGGAAATTCTATGCATGGGGCTTTGAGGATCAGGCCGCCGGGCCAGAGGAAATGGCCCCTGTTCTGGACACCTGGCATCGGGTGTTCGATGTGGATGACTTCGAGGTCAGCCCACCGCCCAGCCTTGACAGCATCGACATGCCCGCCAGCCGGATCACCAGCTTTCCGGCGGCCATCAAGGATCTGTGCCGTACCGATCGCTATGAACGCGCGCTTCATGCCTATGGCCGGTCATTCCTGGACAGCGCCAGGATGTTCCGCGGTGATTTCCGCCAGGCCCCCGATGTCGTGGCCTATCCGAAAACCGAAGATGACGTGCGCGCCCTGATCGACTGGGCCGGGGATATCAATGCTGCCGTGATCCCCTTTGGCGGCGGGTCCAGTGTGGTTGGCGGGGTCAACCCCGAGATCAAGGGCAGCTATAGCGGCGTGGTCTCGATCGACATGTGGCACCTCAACAAGGTGCTTGAGGTCGATCCCGTATCACGCTCGGCGCGGGTACAGGCCGGAATCTATGGCCCGGACCTCGAACGCCAGTTGAAGGCCAATAACTTCACGCTGCGCCACTATCCGCAAAGCTTCGAGCTGTCGACCCTGGGGGGCTGGATCGCCACCCGCGCCGCCGGACATTATGCAACGCTGGGCACCTATATCGACGATTACGTCGAGGGCATTCGCATGGTTTCGCCCGCCGGGACCAGCGAAAGCCGCCGTCTGCCGGCATCCGGTGCAGGCCCCTCGCCCGACCGGTTCGTGATGGGCACCGAAGGATCGGTGGGGATCATCACCGAGGCCTGGATCCGCGTGCTTGACCGGATCCGGCACAAATCATCCCGAACCCTGGTATTCGACGATTACTATCAGGGCGCCGAGGCCGTCCGCGCCATATCCCAGGCCGGCCTCTATCCGGCGAATTGCCGGCTGATCGACGCACTGGAGGCCAAGCTGACCGGATCCTATGATGGCAGCCGGCCAATTCTGGTGCTGGGCTATGAAAGCGGGCATTATCCGGTCGATCACCTTATGCAGCTGACCATCGATCTATGTCGCGATTTCGGTGGCCGTCCGGTTGAGGAACCAAAGGAAGGCCACGGCAAGGTGGCGGGCCAGTGGCGCAATGCCTTCATCCGCGGCCCCTATTACCGCGAACACATGACAGCCCGGGGCATCTGCCGCGAGACCTTCGAGACCGCCATCTGCTGGAACGGCTTCAAGGAGTTGCACGGCTCGGTGATGGAAAAGGTCGATGCCGCCATCAAGCGGGTTACCGGCCGGCCCGGCACGGTGACCTGCCGCTTCACCCATATCTACCCCAATGGGCCGGCCCCCTACTTCACCTTCCACTGCCTGCCAGACCGGACACGCATGGACGAGCAATGCATGGAGATCAAGATCGCCGCCTATGACGCCGTGATGAAAGCTGGCGGCACGATCACCCACCACCATGCGGTCGGACGGCTACACATGCCCTGGTACGAAAAGCAGCGCCCCGCCCCGATCGGCGCAGCCTTTACGGCGGCCAAGGCGGCGCTTGATCCGAACGGGATCATGAATCCCGGTGTGATCATCGGAGAGCACACAGATCGCAGCAACGACCCCAGGGATTGATCCTTTCCGACAGTCGGCTTTGCGAGACAAAGCTGTCGTTCATCCCCTTGGCGCGGAACAAGCCCGGAACGGGCGCCGCGCCATCACTGGGGCGGCCCACCAGTCTGGCGCTCTGGCTGAAGACAGTGCAACGCTTAAAGGTCGCGCTACCAGGGTTGCCATAATAAATCGCGCCGTTCACAGGTCGGGTGCGCCAGCCCCCGGTCCGGCGCTGGCGCGGCTGGCTCTGCTGAGGCAACGGTCAGAAAGGCCTCAGAGCAGTCATTTTCCGAGGCCATTGATATCACCTGAAACGCTATAGGACGGTGATTTCGCGCATTGCGATCGCCAGACCGCAGAACAGAAAAATGCGCCGGATTTCTCCGACGCCTTTTCCCTGGGGATCCATGATCCCGGATCAGATATCCAGCGTGTGCTCTTTTTCCCAGTTCGAGAAATGCGACACGAAGGAATTCCACTCGGTCTGTTTCATCTTGAGGAAAGCGGCCGAGAATTCTTCGCCCATGGCGGCTTTCAGCCCCTTGTCGCGGTCATAGGCGCGCAGTGCATCCAGCAGGTTCAGCGGCAGTTTCGGCGCACCGCGCACCTTGTGGCCCTCGGCATACATGTCGATATCCCAGCGCTTGCCCGGATCGGCCTTGCTGCGCACCCCGTTCAGGCCGGCGGCGATGATCACCGCCTGCAGCAGGTAGGGGTTCGCGGCGCCATCGGGCAGGCGCAGTTCGAACCGGCCCGGCCCGGGAACCCGAACCATATGGGTGCGGTTGTTGCCGGTCCAGGTGACCGAGTTCGGCGCCCATGTCGCCCCGGAAATGGTGCGCGGCGCATTGATCCGCTTGTAGCTGTTCACCGTCGGGTTGGTGATCGCGGCCAAGGCGCTGGCATGTTTCATGATGCCGCCCAGGAAATGCCGGCCCTGATCCGACAGGCCCAGTTCCTTGGTCTTGTCGGCAAAGGCGTTGACCTTGCCATCCAAATCCCAGACCGAGATATGGGCGTGGCAGCCATTGCCCGTCAGGCCCTCGATGGGTTTGGGCATGAAGGTCGCGCGGAACCCGTGCTTCTCGGCGACCGACTTGGCCATGAACTTGAAGAAGGAATGCTGGTCGGCCATGGTCAGGGCGTCATTGAAATCCCAGTTCATCTCGAACTGGCCATTCGCGTCCTCGTGGTCGTTCTGGTAGGGGCCCCAGCCCAGTTCCAGCATGTAATCGCAGATCTCCGAGATCACATCATAGCGCCGCATGACCGCCTGCTGATCGTAGCAGGGCTTGGCGGCGGTATCGAATTCGTCCGAGATTTCAGTGCCATCGGGGTTCAGCAGGAAGAACTCGCACTCCACCCCGGTCTTGACGCGCAGGCCTTCGCCAGCGGCTTCAGCGACCAGCTTCTTCAGCACATTGCGCGGGGCCTGTTCAACCGGCTGGCCTTCCATCACGCAATCGGCGGGCACCCAGGCCACTTCGCGGTTCCAGGGCAGCTGAATCACGGCAGAAGGATCGGGCACGGCCAGCATGTCGGGATGGGCCGGGGTCAGATCCAGCCAGGTGGCAAACCCGGCAAACCCGGCGCCGTCTTCTTCCATCTCGGCAATCCGTTGGGCGGGAACCAGCTTGGCACGCTGGCTGCCGAACAGATCGGTGAAGGAGATCATGAAATAACGAACGCCGTTCTTGCTGGCGAAATCTGCCAGGCTGGCCGCTGCTCTCTGCTGTTGGTTCTTCGGCATACGCCGGTCTCCCCTTGAATTATTTTTCTGCGCCGGTGGGCTGTCGGAGGCGGCAGGGGGCGACCGGCACCGCCCCCTGCGCTGCCTTGTAGATCAGAAGCTGCCCGGCTTGCCCGGCCACCACTCGGTTCCGGCCAGTGGCACACGGGCCATGGCTGCGGCTTCCATCGTCAGGGCGCACAGATCCTCGGGTTCGAGGTTGTGCAGATGGTTGTGACCACAGGC
>JBKDZR010000012.1:0-14267 GCA_047971485.1 Qingshengfaniella sp.
GAGGATCATGTCTGCAAGCAGATGGGCCTGACCCCGGAACCGATCAGCACCCAGGTCATCCCACGCGACCGCCACGCCATGTTCTTTGCCACCCTCGGCGTCATCGCCAGCAGTATCGAGAACATCGCCACCGAGATCCGCCACATGCAGCGCACCGAGGTGCTGGAGGCCGAGGAATTCTTCTCCAAGGGCCAGAAGGGATCCTCGGCGATGCCGCACAAGCGCAACCCGGTACTGACCGAGAACCTGACCGGTCTGGCGCGTCTGGTGCGCATGGCGGTAACCCCGGCGCTGGAAAATGTCGCGCTCTGGCATGAACGCGACATCTCGCATTCCTCGGTGGAGCGGATGATCGGCCCGGATACCACCGTGACGCTGGATTTCGCCCTCGCCCGTCTGACCCAGGTGATCGACAAACTGGTGGTCTACCCCGACAACATGATCGCCAACATGAACAAGTTCCGCGGCCTGGTCATGAGCCAACGGGTTCTGCTGGCCCTGACCCAGGCCGGTGTCAGCCGCGAGGATGCCTATCGGCTGGTCCAGCGCAACGCGATGAAGGTCTGGGAAGAGGGCAAGGACTTTCAGACGGAACTCTTGGCCGATACCGAGGTGACCGCTGCCCTCAGCCCCGACGAAATCCGCGAGAAATTCGATCTGGGCTATCACACCAAGCACGTGGACACGATCCTTGCCCGGGTCTTCGGTGGGGCCAACGGATCGGCCTGACACTGATCCGTCTGCGACAGGCAGGCCAGGTTCAGGTCCTGGCCGCCGCGTATCCCGGGGTGCGTCCCACACCCCAATGCCCAAGGTTTCCTCTGCGGGGCCAAGGCGATCAGTCCGCCGGCCATGTCCGTCAGGGCTTGGCGCCGGGCGGGGATTGAGGCAAAGAAAGGGCTTGGGAAACCGCCGTCCGGATCCGAGGTCATGACCGCCAAATTCCAGTTCGACATCAAAGCCACCGACGGTAAGGCCCGGACGGGGGCGATTACCACGCCGCGCGGTGAAATCCGCACGCCTGCCTTCATGCCAGTGGGAACCGCCGCCACAGTCAAGGCGATGCTGCCCGACAGCGTGCGCGCAACGGGGGCCGACATCCTGCTGGGCAACACCTATCACCTGATGCTGCGCCCCGGGGCGGAACGCATCGACCGGCTGGGTGGCCTCCATCGCTTCATGAACTGGGAGCGTCCGATCCTGACCGATTCTGGCGGCTTTCAGGTCATGAGTCTGGCCGAATTGCGCAAGTTGACCGAAGAAGGGGTGCGTTTTCGCAGCCATATCGACGGCGCGCGCCACATGCTGACCCCGGAACGCTCGATGGAAATCCAGCGCCTGCTGGGGTCCGACATCGTCATGTGTTTCGATGAATGCCCCGCCCTGCCCGCCCCGCGCGAAAAAGTGGCGGATTCGATGCGCCTGTCCATGCGATGGGCCGCCCGTTCCCGCGAGGCCTTTGGCGACCGGCCGGGCCATGCGCTGTTCGGCATTCAGCAAGGCGGCGTCGATCAGGAACTGCGCGGTGAAAGCGCCGAGGCCCTGCGCGCCATCGGCTTCGATGGTTACGCTGTGGGCGGGTTGGCCGTGGGCGAGGGACAAGAGGCGATGTTCGGGGTGCTTGACTATGCCCCCGACATGCTGCCCACCGACAAGCCACGCTACTTGATGGGGGTCGGCAAGCCCGACGATATCGTCGGGGCCGTCAAGCGCGGCATCGACATGATGGATTGCGTGCTGCCCTCGCGTTCGGGGCGGACCGGGCAGGCCTTTACCCGTCACGGGGTGGTCAATATCAAGAATGCCCGCCATCAGGATGATCCGCGCCCGCTGGATGAAAACTGTGCCTGCCCCGCCTGCCGCAACTATTCGCGGGCCTATCTCCATCACGTCTTCCGCGCCGGCGAGATTATCAGCTCAATGCTGCTGACCTGGCATAACCTGCATTATTATCAAGATCTTATGTCCGGCATGCGGGCCGCCATTGCTGATGGGCGCTTTGCCGATTTCGAGACGCGGTTCCATGCCGAACGTGCGGCGGGGGATATTGAGCGCCTGTAGCCATCGCATCAGGCGGCCTTTCGGGGTTTCTTAAGGCCTCTGGATCAGGGTGGCGCGACACCGGGACGGACTTGTCTTGGCAGGGGCAGACAGCCCATGATGATACTGGATGCAGCCGGCATGGGGGAAAACCGTATGACACGATCACTGCCAGGCATGGTGCTGGCGTTTCTGATCCCACCGTTTGCGGCGATGGCACAGCCACAGGACGCGACCGATGCAACCGCCCAGGCGGCGACGGTTCCAGGCTGGTCCCAGATCTGCACGGACGGGACATGTCAGGTGCAACGCAGTCTGACGGAAAAAAATTCAGGCAGACATTTCATGTCTCTATCGGTCGTTCTTCACAAAGATCAGCCCGGCGTCGGCATCGCCCTGGTCCTGCCCCTGGGGATTGCCTTGCAAGACGGGGTGGCCTTGGGCGGCGGGCGTGATTTCCGCACCCTGCCGATCCTGACCTGTACCCCGGATGGCTGCCTGGCCGAGATCGCCCTGGATCCGGTCAGCCTGGATCTTTTCGCCAGTCAGGACCAGATCACCGTCTCCTTCAGCCCTTATGGCGCCGAGAAGATCGACATTCCCATGCCCCTGACCGGCCTGCCCGAGGCCCTGACTGCGGCCCGTGCAGAACTGGATGGCTAGCCCCTCACCGCGCAAAACCGCTGCCCGGTTTGTCCCCCACACCCTTGCACCCGGACCCGGATCATGGGCATGTGTTCCAATGGAAACGGGGCGGCAGAGTTGAAAACACGGCAGGGCGGCCCCACGTACCAGAACCGACAAGCACGGAGAGGGCAGGTTCCGCCGATGACCGGGGGCCAGCCCGATGCCGAAAGGATAAAGAATGCACGAGCCCCTCAGCCCTTCCTATCCCGTTCTGCCGCTGCGCGATATCGTTGTGTTTCCGCACATGATTGTCCCGCTGTTCGTCGGCCGGGAAAAGTCGGTCAGAGCCCTCGAAGAGGTGATGGCCGATGACAAGCAGATCCTGCTGGCCAGCCAGCTGGATGCCAGTGTCGACGATCCCGACGTGGATGGCATCTACAAGACCGGCGTTCTGGCCAATGTCCTGCAATTGCTGAAACTGCCCGATGGCACCGTCAAGGTGCTGGTCGAAGGCCGCATGCGCGTTGAAATTCAGGAATATATCCGCGAAGATACATTCTTTGAGGCCCGCGCCATTGCCCTGGAGGAAACCGAGGGCGATCCGGCGGCGGTTCGCGCGCTGCTGAAATCGGTGGCCGAGGAATTCGAACGCTACGCCAAGATCAAGAAGAACATCCCGGATGAGGCTCTGTCGGCCATCGCTGACACCACCGATCCGGTCAAGCTGGTCGATCTGGTCGCCGGGCATCTGGGGGTCGATGTCGGGCAGAAACAGGAGTTGCTGGAAACCCTGGACCTGGCTGTGCGGCTGGAAAAAGTCTACGGCCTGATCCAGAGCGAGATGAGCGTTCTGCAAGTCGAAAAACAGATCAAGACCCGGGTCAAATCCCAGATGGAGCGGACCCAACGCGAATACTATCTGAATGAGCAGATGAAGGCCATTCAGAAGGAACTGGGCGATGGTGATGAGGGGTCCAACGAACTGAGCGAGTTGGAGGACCGGATCGCCGCCACCAAACTGTCGAAAGAGGCGCGCGAGAAGGCCGAGGGCGAACTGAAGAAGCTGAAAAACATGAGCCCCATGTCCGCCGAGGCCACGGTGGTGCGCAACTATCTGGACTGGATCCTGTCGATCCCCTGGGGCGTGCAGTCCCGGGTCAAGAAGGATCTGGGGCGCGCCGAGCAGACCCTGGATGCGGATCATTACGGGCTGGAAAAGGTCAAGGAACGGATCGTCGAATATCTGGCTGTTCAGCAGCGGTCCAAGAAGCTGAAGGGCCCGATCCTGTGCCTCGTCGGACCGCCGGGTGTGGGCAAGACATCGCTGGGCAAGTCGGTGGCGCGGGCCACGGGGCGCGAATTCATCCGCATCAGCCTTGGTGGGGTGCGCGACGAATCCGAGATCCGCGGCCATCGCCGGACCTATATCGGATCCATGCCCGGCAAGATCATCCAGGCCCTGAAAAAGGCGAAAACCACCAATCCGCTGATCCTGCTCGATGAGATTGACAAGATGGGCCAGGATTTCCGCGGCGATCCGGCCTCGGCCATGCTGGAGGTACTGGACCCGGAACAGAACGGGACTTTCGTCGACCACTATCTTGAGGTCGAATACGATCTGTCCAATGTGATGTTCCTGACCACGGCCAACAGCTACAACATGCCCGGCCCGCTTCTCGACCGGATGGAAATCATTTCTCTGGCCGGCTACACCGAGGATGAAAAACGTGAAATCGCGAAACAGCATCTGATTGCCAAGCAGATCAAGAATCACGGTCTGAAAAAGGGTGAATTCGCGATCACCGATGCCGCCCTGACCGAGATGATCCGCACCTATACCCGCGAGGCCGGGGTGCGGAACCTGGAACGCGAGATCGCAAAACTGGCGCGGAAATCCGTGACCCGGATCATCAAGAAAGAGGTCGACACGGTGGAAATCACCCCCGACCAGCTTGAGGATTACCTGGGGGTCAAGCGTTTCCGCTATGGTCTGGCCGAGAAAGAGGATCAGATCGGTGTCGTCACCGGGTTGGCCTGGACGCAGGTGGGCGGCGATCTGTTGCAGATCGAGGCGCTGCGCCTGCCGGGCAAGGGCCGGATGAAGACCACGGGCAAGCTGGGCGATGTGATGAAGGAATCCATCGACGCGGCCTCCAGTTTCGTGCGTTCCATCGCGCCCGAGATCGGGGTCAAGCCGACGCGCTTCGACACGCTGGACATCCATGTCCATGTGCCCGAAGGCGCAACCCCCAAGGACGGCCCCTCGGCCGGTGTGGGCATGGTCACCTCGATCGTCTCGGTGCTGACGCAGATCCCGGTACGCAAGGACATCGCCATGACCGGCGAGGTCACGCTGCGCGGCAATGTGCTGGCCATTGGCGGGCTGAAGGAAAAGCTGCTGGCGGCCCTGCGCGGCGGAATCAAGACCGTTCTGATCCCCGAGGAAAACGCCAAGGACCTGCCGGAAATCCCGGATAACGTCAAAGCAGGGCTTGAAATCATTCCCGTCGCCCATGTCCGGGAGGTTCTGAAACATGCGCTGGTGCGGATGCCCGAACCGATCGAATGGGACGAGGCTGCCGAAGAAGCGGCGGCGGCAGCCCGTCTGGCCGCGAAAGGCGAAGGCGGATCTGGCGCGATCGCCCACTGATCGGCCTGTCGACCAGGGCGTCTGCCGGCGCCCTGGCTGCCTTTCAGAACGCGGACTAAAAGGCCACCGCTCAAGCATGCTGCCCCAGGGGGCTGGAATGGAGGGATCATGTCCTTGCCGTATCTGATTTCCCTGATCTCGGTGTTGTGCCTGTTCGCCCTTGGCGTCGGCATCGCCTTTCGCGCGGCCGCAACCTCGCGCACAGCACCGGGGGCCGTGGCCTGGGTCATCTCTCTGATCGCCGCGCCCTATCTGGCGATATTTCTATGGTTCTTTTTCGGCAGCCACCGGTTCAGCGACTACTATAGCCTCCGCCGCAACAGCGAAGCATTGGCCGGAGGACTGGAACGCTATCGCCACGCCCATGCCCCGCGCAAGGAAACCGGCGACACCCTCTTTCGCGATTTTGAACCGATCGCTCAGCTTCCGGTCGTCAGCAACAACGATGCCCATGTCCTGATCAACGGTCAGGACACATTCGATGCGATCTTTGCCGCCTGCGACGCCGCCCGGCATTATCTGCTGGTTCAGTTCTACACGATCGAGGATGACGATCTGGGCCGGGCCCTTCGCGACCGGCTGATTGCGGCAGCCCGGCGGGGCGTCAGCGTTCGGCTGCTCTATGACCAGATCGGCAGCTATGGATTGCCCGCAGGCTATCGCGACAGTTTGCAGGCCGGGGGTGTGATCGTCATGGATCCGGCCCGGACCCAAGGCCCCCGGTCGCGACTACGGGTGAATTTTCGCAACCACCGCAAGACGGTGGTGGTCGACGGGCAGATCGGCTTTGTCGGCGGGCTGAATGTCGGCGATGCGTATATGGGCCGGGGCAAACGCTTTGCCACCTGGCGCGACACCCATCTGCGCCTTTCCGGCCCCATTGTCAGCCAATTGCAACTGGTCTTCTGTGAGGATTGGCACTGGTCCATGGGGGAAACCCTGTTCGACCAGTTGAACTGGCACGCCACTGAACAGCCTGCGGATCTGAACGCGCTGATCGTCGCCACCGGTCCCGGGGACGTTCAGGAAACCGGATCGCTGTATTTTTTCGCGCTGATCGGGGCCGCGCGCGACAGGTTGTGGATCGCGTCGCCCTATTTCGTGCCCGACACGGATATCCTGACCGCTTTGATCCATGCGGCGATGCGCGGGGTCGATGTGCGGATCCTCGTACCCGATGGGGTGGATCACTGGACCCCCTGGCTGGCAGCCTTTGCCTATTTCGATGAGATCACCGCCGCCGGGGTTCAGGTCTGGCGCTATCAGCCGGGGTTCATGCACCAAAAGGTGGTACTGGTCGATGACCGGATCGCCGCGATCGGCACGACCAATCTGGATAACCGCTCGTTTCGTCTGAATTTCGAGACCGCCGCCCTGTTGTTCGACCAGGGCATGGCCGAACAGGTCGCCACCATGCTCAGGGCCGATTTCGACCAGGCCGAACGCATGACCAGGACCCTGGCGCAACAGCCCTTCTGGATCCGTCTGCTGGCCCCGGTCGCGCGGCTGTTTTCGCCGCTGCTGTGACCATGCTAAAGGTTGTCACCTACAATATTCACAAGGCCGTGGGGCTGGATCAGCGGCGCGATCCTGACCGTATCCTTGAGGTTCTCAAGGCCTTGGATGCCGATGTCGTCGCGTTGCAAGAGGCAGACCGACGGCTTGGCGCGCGCCCCTCGGTTCTGCCACTTTTTCTGATCGCGCAGGAAACCGAGTATCAGGTCGCGCCGGTCGCGGTGAACCAGGTCAGTCTGGGCTGGCATGGCAATGCGGTTCTGGTGCGTCGCCGCGCGGTTCTGGACACCGCCCGCATCCCCTTGCCGGGGCTGGAACCGCGCGGTGCGGTGAGGATCCGGATCGCCGATGATACGGGTCCGATCAACATATTTTGCGCCCATCTCGGCCTGCTGCGCCCGTGGCGTCAACGCCAGTTGGCCGTGCTGCGCGATCATATAGAGGACACCGGGGTGGCCCGCGCCCTACTGCTGGGCGATTTCAACGAATGGTCCCCGCGCCGAGGAGTCGAGGTTCTTGAGGACCGGATGAGCGTGCTGCAACCCGGGCGCAGCTTTCACGCCGCCCGGCCCATGGCCGCGCTGGACCGGATCGTCCATGGCGCAGACCTGCTTCACCGGGATTCGGGGGTCGATCGCTCGGCCCTGGCCCGCCTGGCCTCGGATCATCTGCCGGTCTGGGCCAGGTTCCGAATTCGTCCTGAAATTTCCTACAATTTGAGATGATAACCGGACCTTAAGTGGTTTCGGCGATGTCTGGGGCATCGCAGAACGCGGAGGCTACCTTGAACCAGATCGCGACCGATTTCGGCACCCATAAACCGGTTTCTCCGCCGCCCACGCCACTTGGCAGGCGACAGAAGGCCGCCATCATCGTCCGCATGATGCTGGCCGACGGGGTGCAGCTGAAACTCGATGATCTGCCCGAGAATCTTCAGCTGGATCTGACCCGGGAAATGGGCCGCATCCGGCTGGTCGATCGCAAGACCCTGAAGGCCGTCGCCGCGGAATTCCTGCGTGAGATGGACACATTGGGGATGGCCTTTCAGGGGGGGCTGCCCGGGGCACTGGACCTGCTGAATGGCGCCCTCAGCCCGGCCAGCCTGCAACGCCTGCGCGAACGCACCGGGGTTCTGGTCACCGGCGATCCGTGGAAACGCATCGCCGAAATTCCCGTCGAAACGCTGGCGGAAAGCCTGGCGGCCGAAGGCGCGGAAACCGCCGCCGTGATTCTGGCCAACCTGCCGGTCAAGCTGGCCGCCGCAACGCTCAGCGCCCTGCCCGGGGAAAAGGCCCGACGCATCACCTTTGCCGTATCCCGTGCCCGCGACATTGATCCCGACACCGTGCGCACCATCGGTCAGGCCTTTGCCGTCCAGCACGCCGTCGTACAGGTGCCACTGTTCCCGGACACGGCCGCCGCCCGTATCGGGGCGATCCTCAATTCCTCGACCACCGCCGCGCGCGACGAAATGCTGACCGCGCTTGAGGAACGCGATGCCGATCTGGCGGCCGAAGTCCGGCGCGAGATCTTCACCTTCAAGCACATTCCCGAACGGGTCAGTCGCACGGATGCGCCGGCCATCGTACGCGGCATGGAGCAGCCGCTGCTGGTCCAGGCCCTCTCTGCCGGGATGGAAGCCCATTCCGATGTCGTGGAATTCCTGCTCTCCGCGATTTCGCAGCGTCTGGCCGCCCAGCTGCGCGAAGAGATCGAGGAAAGCGATCCCGTCCGCGGCGCCGATGGCGAGGCTGCCATGGCCGCTCTGGTCGAAAGGATCCGCGATCTGGAAGCGGAAGGCGCCATCACCCTAACCGTTCCCGACACCTGATCCCGCCACCGCTTGCCGGCCCGCGCGTCACTGCCTATAGCGGGACCGGTGAACCGCTCGGTCGTGATGCCGGATCCGGGGCGCGCGCACACTGGGCTGAACGGTGGAAGAATGGCGAAACACCGCAACACGTGGCGACGGCGGATCGTCAGTCTTGGGATCCTGGGGCTTTTGCGCCTGCCCCTGATCCTGCCGTATCGCGCACGCGGCCCGGTTGTGGCCTGGCTGATGGGCCGGATCGTCGCGCCCCTGGCTGGCTATGATCGACGAGTGCGGGCCAATCTGGCCCATGTCCTGCCCAATCTGCCGGAAGCCGAGATCCGCCGGCTGTGCCGTGCGGTGCCCGCGAATACCGGACGGACGCTGATCGAAATGGGATCCGGGGCCGCCTTTACCCGCCGCATTGATCCCTCGGCCCTGCGCGGTCCCGGCGTGGCGGCGTTGGATGCCGCGCACCAGGCAGGCCGCCCGATCATCGTGGTCAGCGGTCATTTTGGCAATTGGGACGCGGTGCGCTATGCGCTGGCCGCGCGGGGCCACCAGGTCGGCGCGATTTACCGTCCTCTGGACGATCCGATGCTGGACGCCGCATTTCGCGACATGCTGGAAAAGATCGCCCAGCCACTCTTTCCCCGGGGCCGTCGGGGACTGGCCCAGATGATCCGCTTTCTGCGCAAGGGCAACACGGTGGCGATCCTGATCGACCAATATGTCAACCGGGCTGCCCCGCTGACCTTTTTCGGCAAGACCGCGCCAACCTCGCTGTCCGCCGCAGAAATGGCGTTGAAATACGATGCCTTGCTGGTGCCGGCCTATGGTCTGCGCACGGCCGCCGGGTTTGATCTGATCGCCGAGGCGCCGGTTGCCCACACAACCGCGACAGCCATGACCCAAGCCCTGAACGACAGTCTGGAAGCGCAGGTTCGGGCCCATATGGACCAATGGCTGTGGATTCACCGGCGCTGGAAACCCGAACGCCAGACCCGTCAGCGCAAACGGGCCGCCGCCAGAACCAGCCCATAACCACGCTCTTGCACGATCACGGCTGCCTTGTCCGGCCCATCCACCGAGATCGGGATCTGCTGGGCCATCGTCCCCGGCCATTCGGCGATCGGATCAAGGCTGGTGACAATATTGGTATATTCCACCGTGCGCCCGGCGTTTTCACCACGGGTGATGGCAACGGTCTGGCTGGGTATATAGCGGACCAGAAAGACAAGCGCCTCCGGGGCGGCCTTGATCAACGGCACCAGGTCGACCAGATAAACATCCGCCCCCTTGACCTGCACCGCGATCGCAGCCAGCGCCGGAATTTCCTTTTGCCGTTCAATCACCCCGGCCAGGTTCATCGGCTCGTTGCCCACCACATCGCTGGTTCCATCGACGATCACCTGGGGGGTATAGATCATCCGTCGGTCCTGGGCCACGGCGTAAGCCTTTTGGCGCTTGGTGAACTGGGGTTTGGCGAAACTGTCCTTCCAGCCGATGTAATCCCAGTAGTCGACATGCAGCGACAGGGCCAGGATGTCATCGCGCGCCGACATGTCGCGCAGCACGGCATCGGCCGTCGGGCAAGAGGCACACCCCTGGGAGGTATAAAGTTCCATAACCACGGGCCCGCGCCCGGGTGCATCCCCAGCCAGAGCCACGCTGGACCAGACAAGCGCGGCAGCCCAGACCGCCCCCGCCCAATATCCGTTTGCATGCAACATGTTGCTCTCCACGTCGTCTTTTTCCAACCCTACGGTATCCGGACCCGTTGCACCAATCACCCTTTAGCGAGAGCGTGTGACGAAGCCGGCGGGAAAGTCACGCACAAATTCCCGTGTACATTTGTATACAGTGCATGACCTCCCCTTGCGTCAGCGGCTCGGGCAGGTCATATCCAAAGCAGGAAAACCCCTTTTGATACAAGGAGGCCACCCATGCCCATCATCGTTGGACAAGACAGCACCAAAACCCGCAAGACCCTGACGGTCGGCGGCCGGTCCGTCGCCTATTACTCCATCCCCGCTGCAGAAGCCGCCGGTCTGGGGTCCTTCAGCCGGCTGCCGGCCGCACTGAAAGTGGTGCTGGAGAACATGCTGCGCTTCGAGGATGGCACGACCGTCTCCACCGACGACATCAAGGCGTTCAGCGACTGGGCCGACAAGGGTGGCCAGAACCCGCGCGAGATCGCCTATCGTCCGGCCCGCGTGTTGATGCAGGATTTCACCGGCGTACCGGCCGTGGTCGATCTGGCGGCCATGCGTGACGGGATCGTGGCCTTGGGCGGCGATGCCAAGAAGATCAACCCGCTGAACCCGGTGGATCTGGTCATCGACCACAGCGTCATGATCGACGAGTTCGGCAATCCCCGCGCCTTCCAGATGAACGTGGATCGCGAATATGAACGCAACATGGAGCGCTACACCTTCCTCAAATGGGGGCAGAAGGCGTTCGACAACTTCCGCGTCGTGCCACCGGGCACCGGCATCTGCCATCAGGTAAATCTGGAATACCTGGCCCAGACCGTGTGGACCGATACCGACCAGAACGGTGAAGAGGTGGCCTATCCCGACACGCTGGTCGGCACCGACAGCCACACCACCATGGTGAACGGCCTGGCGGTTCTGGGCTGGGGCGTCGGCGGGATCGAGGCCGAGGCCGCGATGCTGGGCCAGCCGGTCTCCATGCTGATCCCCGAGGTCGTGGGCTTCAAGCTGACCGGGCGCATGCGCGAAGGGACCACCGCCACCGATCTGGTTCTCAAGGTCGTGCAGATGCTGCGCGAAAAGGGCGTGGTCGGCAAATTCGTCGAGTTCTACGGCGAAGGCCTGGATCACGTGCCGCTGGCTGATCGCGCCACGATCGGCAACATGGCCCCCGAATACGGCGCCACCTGCGGCTTCTTTCCCGTCGATGACGAGACACTGAAATACCTGCGCCTGACCGGCCGCGATGAGACCCGCGTCAAGCTGGTTGAGGCCTATGCCAAGGAAAACGGCTTGTGGCGCGGGGCCGATTACAGCCCCGTCTATACCGACACGCTGGAACTGGACATGGGCGATGTGGTGCCGGCGATTTCCGGCCCCAAACGTCCGCAGGATCACGTGGATCTCGACAAGGCCGCCCAGACCTTTGGCCAGCTGATCAAGGACAGCCGCAAGGACAGCGGCGGCGTGGCCAAGGCCGCCCAGGTCAGCGGCGACAGCGGATCTTATGAACTGCATGACGGATCGGTGGTCATTGCGTCCATCACATCGTGCACCAACACGTCGAACCCCTATGTGATGATCGGCGCCGGGCTGGTGGCCCGCAAGGCGCGCGCCTTGGGCCTGAACCGCAAGCCCTGGGTCAAGACCTCGCTGGCGCCGGGATCGCAGGTGGTTTCGGCCTATCTGGAGGCCGCCGGTCTGCAGGAGGATCTGGACGCGGTGGGTTTCAACCTGGTGGGCTATGGCTGCACCACCTGCATCGGCAATTCCGGCCCGCTGGCCCCCGAGATTTCCAAGTCGATCAACGACAATGATCTGATCGCCACCTCGGTCCTGTCCGGCAACCGCAACTTCGAGGGCCGGATCAGCCCCGATGTGCGGGCGAACTATCTGGCTTCGCCGCCCCTGGTCGTGGTCTATGCGCTGGCCGGTGACATGAATATCGACGTCGCCAACAGCCCCATCGCCCAGACCCCGGAGGGCAAGGATGTCTATCTGCGCGACCTGTGGCCAAGCCAGAAGGAAATCGCCGATCTGGTCGAGAAGACGGTGACCTCGGCGGCCTTCAAGTCGAAATACGCCGATGTTTTCAAGGGCGACGAGAAATGGCAGGGCGTCCAAACCACCGACAGCCTGACCTATGACTGGCCGGTCAGCTCGACCTACGTGCAAAATCCGCCCTATTTCAAGGATATGGGGCCGGAATCTGGTGTGATCTCGGATATCACCAGCGCCAAGGTGCTGGCCATTCTCGGCGATATGGTGACCACCGATCACATCAGCCCGGCCGGGTCTTTCAAGGACACCACCCCTGCCGGCATCTACCTGACCGAGCGCCAGGTCACCCCGCGCGAGTTCAATTCCTACGGATCGCGGCGCGGCAACCACGAGGTGATGATGCGCGGCACCTTCGCCAATATCCGCATCCGCAACGAGATGCTGGATGGGGTTGAGGGCGGCTATACCAAGGGGCCGGACGGGGCGCAGACCTCGATCTATGATGCCGCCATGGCCTATCAGGAACAGGGCACGCCGCTGGTGATCTTTGCAGGCGAACAATACGGTGCCGGATCGTCGCGTGACTGGGCGGCCAAGGGCACGGCGTTGCTGGGCGTCAAGGCGGTGATTGCCGAAAACTATGAGCGGATCCACCGGTCCAACCTGGTTGGCATGGGCGTCATCCCGTTCGAGTTCACCGGCGGCGACACCCGCAAATCCCTGGGCCTGAAAGGCGATGAAACGGTCACGATCACCGGCCTTGAGGGCGACCTGAAGCCGTTGTCCAACGTGCCTTGCACGATCACCTATGCCGACGGAACCAGCAAGGACATCCAGATCAAGTGCCGGATCGATACGGCAATTGAAAAGGAATATGTCGAAAACGGCGGCGTGCTGCATTACGTGCTGCGCAACCTGGCCAAATCGGCCTGATCCCGCCGGGATCGCCAGAACCGGGGGCCGCCATCGTCGCGGCCCCTTTTTTGTGTCCCTCTCGCTCAGACGGGCCGGGACATTTCCCCTGCCATCCTGCATTCTGGGCTGGATGATTTCGGGAGATACCTCATGTCCAGAACCGCGCCGTGGCGGACCCTTCTTACCCTTGCCCTGCTTGCGCCCCTTCCGGTCGCGGCCAACGAAACGCTGGACACGGCCGCGCGTCTGGGCAGCGAGGTCAAGGATTTCTACGGCGCGATGCGCGAGCGTCTGAACAGCGCCGAGGCCCCATCGAACGAGGATTTCTTTGCCGCCGACAGCCGCACTTGCACCACCTGGGTCGTGGAAACCGTCGCCGAAGGCGCCAAGCCCCGCGGCCGGGGCTATGATATCGCCTTCAGCCCGCGCGAGATCCGCACCTATGAATTCTCAGTCGAGGAACAGTTGCGCCTGCGGGAAGGGAAATGGGCCAATGGCAACATCACCTGCCCGGCAACGGTAACGCTGGATCATGTGCTGGCCCAGTCGGTCGATACGCTGAAAACCGATCTGGCCAAGATGCAGGCCCATGACATGACGGCCGAGGATCGCCAGGCGCTGAACACCCGGGTCCTGCTGCTGGAAAGCGTCGAAAAGGACAGCCTGTGCCTGCTGTTCGATCCGGCCAGCCAGTCCTATGCAGGGTTTCAAACCGGAGAGCGCGATGCCTATCTGGAATGCGTGCGGCCCCAGACCTTCTGTGACCGGTTCAACACGGTAAAGGCAGAGGTTCTGGAAAACGGCGTCTCCATGGCCGGCAAGCTGGCCAGCGCCAGTTCCGGGGCGATGATCATGACCGGTCCGGGCGGTTATGTGGCCAGTACGCTGGGCAGCGCCGGGGTCGGCATCGCCACCGCACCGGTTACGCTGGGCGCGGCAGCGGCAGCGCTGGTCGGGGCTGGCGGGATTGCGTTATTGTGCCACTAGAGCATCC